>JBAYMS010000004.1:0-67205 GCA_041663425.1 Candidatus Omnitrophota bacterium | reverse complement strand
CTCGATTTCTCAAGGTTGTTCCCCACTTAAGGGTAAATTGCTCATGTGTTACTCACCCTTTTGCCACTATCCCTTGCGGGATCGTTCGACTTGCATGCCTAATCCACGCCGCCAGCGTTCACTCTGAGCCAGGATCAAACTCTCCAATTGTAATATCTTAAAGAATTTCAGTCCTGGCCTATTCCCACAAATCTAATTTGTAGGGGCTTGGTCGGTTCAAAACTCGTTGCGAAAGAACAGACAAAAAATCCGTCCAGGGGACGGATCGTAAAGACAAAAAAGGCATCGAGACGACGCCTGTATTTTACATCCTCTAGTATCTATTTATTCCGATTTTGTCAAGGCGAAGTGATCAATACTTCTCCCTCTATTTAAGATGCTGTTACCCAGCCTTACTCATGCTGCAACCAGAATCTTAGTGTATGCTAATATATCATATTGCAGATTTTTGTCAACAATTATTTTTAATTTTTTTTAATTATTATTCTGGCAAACTTTTTCCCAACCCGGACCTGGTATTCTTTAGAAATTTCAAGACGGAAAGAAATGTCATTTACCTTCGAGCCATTAACCTCAACGGCACCTTCCTGCATCTTTCTTTTCGCCTCTCCTCTGCTGGAAAGAAGTTTTACGCCATCAACAAGAACTGCAATAATATTTATATTGTCATTGGATAAAATCTCCTGAAGTGGTATGTCCTGTGGAAAGCCTTTGTCTTTAAAAGCTCTGTCGAACTCCTCAACCTGTTTATCGGCTTCTTTCTGGCCGTGATATTGTGCAGTTATTATCTTTGCCAGATTGACCTTCGCGGCCTTCGGATGGAGCGCGCCGGATTTGACATCCGATTTAATTTTCGCGACATCCTCATCAGTGAGAAGTTCATAATATTTATACATAAGTTCGTCTGAAACGGACATAAGCTTGCCGAACATATCCTTAGCACTTTCATTTATACCCACATAATTGCCAAGCGACTTGGACATCTTGTTTACGCCGTCGAGACCTTCGAGAAGCGGCATGGTTATTACTACCTGAGCATCCTGCCCATATGCACCCTGGATATTACGTCCGACGAGCAGATTGAATTTCTGGTCATTACCGCCGATTTCGACATCTGCCTTGAGAGCTACAGAGTCATATCCCTGCAGAAGCGGATATAAAAACTCAAGCATAGTTATATTCTTCTGCTGTTTATAACGTTCGGAAAAATCATCCCTCTCAAGCATCCTCTGGACTGAATACCTGCCCATAAGCTCACCTATCTGGACTATGTCCAGTTTGCCAAGCCATTCGCTATTGAACCGTATCTCAAGTTTTTTGTGGTCAAGCACTCTGGATATCTGCTTTTCGTATGTCCTGGCATTCTCCTCAACCTGCTGACGTGTAAGCTGAGGACGCGTCTTGGATGCGCCCGAAGGATCGCCTATCATAGCCGTGTGATCACCTATCAGGAACACAACCTTATGCCCAAGATCCTGAAAATGCCTCATCTTCCTTAATAATACGGTGTGGCCTAAGTGAATATCGGGGGCTGTGGGGTCAAATCCCGCCTTAACGACAAGGGGCTTGTTTTCTTTTATGGCATGTTCGAGCTTCTTTTTAAGCCCTTCCGCCTGTATTATCTCAACCGTGCCGCGGCTTATCAGCTCTAACTGTTTATCAATACTCTTTTCCACAATTACTCCACTATTTTAATTTCATCCAGTTTATCATCCCTGTCGAAATACAGGTATGCCTTGGTGCCTGAAAAGAATGATGATTTGGCTGGTTTATATATCCATTTATCTCTGCGTGTATCGATATCTCTTGTATTGACGACGGGCTCACCATACAGGCTGCGTATATCCTTCTTCGCCTGCCCCTTCTTGATATCTCCTCTGTCAATAGCTGCCTTGACACGCTCAAAGGCTCTAGTCTCTTCCTTATATGTGCTTTGAGCGTCATCCTGAGCGGATGCTATCTGCCTGAGCTCCCTTAAGCCAGCTTCGCAGTTATTTGAAACCATCAAAAAAGCCAATATAAGTATGGACAAAACATAATTTCTCATATAAATTTATTATACTAGCTAATTTAGTTATACGCAATTGAAAATTCTAATGGGGGGGTAATTATGAAGAGATCCGCAGAGCTCGAAAAAGAAGCGATAATTGCTACGGCAAGTCATATGACCGCCGCGGCAAGGACAGCACCGAAAACCAGAGGCATTGATAATATTGAGATACTCACGATAGACGATGAAAACACAAAGAAACTCCTCGTCGTAAAGATGGCTGAGATAGCTCGAAAAGAGACCAGGCCGAGTTTCGAACGTGACTCAAACTCAATAGCGCTCTCTCCTGTCATCTTGGTTATCGGAGTGGCGTCGAATCCCAGCGGATTAAATTGCGGATATTGCGGCTATCCGACCTGCGAAGCACTCAAAAAATCAAAAGGCGCCTGTGCCTACAACTCTATAGACTTAGGCATAGCGGTAAGCTCGGCAGCCGCTATCGCAAACCAATTTCGCATAGATAACAGGATAATGTATTCCAT
The DNA here is from genome assembly GCA_041663425.1 of Candidatus Omnitrophota bacterium. Classification (GTDB taxonomy): domain Bacteria; phylum Omnitrophota; class Gorgyraeia; order 2-01-FULL-45-10; family 2-01-FULL-45-10; genus FEN-1322. The sequence goes on along the minus strand of JBAYMS010000004.1, from coordinate 64,673 downwards.
CGGAAGAGCCTGCCTCGATCTTAAACTTTTCGGCATAGGTGTAAATCAAGCCCTGGGAATACCTCTGAGCGTAACAGGAAAAAATCCATACTTCGACAGGAAGTAAAAATAAAAAAGGCCGGACTTTGATAAGCCCGGCCTCTTTCTTTAACTGCTTTCCTATGCTATGCGCCCTTAATACTAAGCGCGATCTTGTGCTGAATGGAGTCAACCTTCATTATCTTCACCTTAAGGTCGTCCCCCGCTTTAAATTTCTCCTCGAGCTTCTCACCTTCGGCAAGCGGTATCTCAGAGATATGAACGAGGCCTTCCAGGTCTTTATCTATTTCCACAAAGAGCCCGAAATTAGCAACCTTGGTAATTTTCCCATCCATAATGCTGTCTGCCACATACTTAACGGCAATATCATCCCACGGATCGGGCGTAAGCTGCTTTACTCCAAGAGATATACGCCTGTTATTGGCGTCTGCGGCCAGAACAACAGCTTCGACCTTCTCACCTTTTTTGAAAACATCTTTAGGGTGGCCGATGCGTTTTGTCCATGAAATATCCGAGACGTGTATTAGCCCATCAATACCGTCTTCTAGCTCTACAAAAGCTCCGTAGTCGGTGAGGTTCCTTATCTTTCCTTTTACTTTAGTGCCAACAGGATATTTCTCTTCAACACCTACCCATGGATTTGCTTCAAGCTGCTTTAAACCCAGGGATATCTTTTTGTTATTCCTGTCTACTTCTAGCACCTGAACCTCGATCTTGTCGCCTATAGCGAGGAGCTCATTAGGATTGGCGTATTTCTTCGTCCAGGAGAGCTCTGAAATATGGAGCAATCCTTCCACTCCCTTTTCAAGCTCAACAAACGCACCGTAAGGTACGAGATTTACAACATTGCCCTTTATGCGGCTGCCAACGGGATACTTATTGTCTACGAGTTCCCATGGGTTCTGCGTCTTCTGCTTAAGACCCAGAGATACACGGCCTGAATCTTTATCAAAATCGAGAACGACAACGTCTATCTTATCGCCGATAGCCAGCACTTCACTTGGGTGAGAAACTCTGCCCCAGCTCATGTCGGTTATGTGCAAAAGGCCCGTCATTCCCGCTCCGAGATCCACGAATGCACCGAAATCGGTTATATTCCTGACGATGCCGCTCACTATAGCACCTTTCTGAAGCGCATCAAATATCTTCTTCTTGTCCTCGTCCTTCTGCGCCTGAAGCACATCTTTACGGGACACCACTATATTCTTTCTCGCCTTATTTATCTTTACGATCTTGAAGGGAAAGGTCTGACCGATAAGCTGGTTCAGATTGCCAAAGCCTTTCATCGCTGCAAGGCTCGCAGGAAGGAAGGCTTCAACTCCGATATTGACCATAAAACCGCCTTTAACCTTCTTGGAAACTTTGCCATCGACCATGTCGCCTTCGCCATATCTGGATATTACCATCTCCCAGCCCACGGCACGCTCGGCTTTCTGCTTCGAAAGAACGACCATACCGTTCTCATCTTCTTTAGATTCAAGATACACGTCTACTTCGTCACCGATCTTTATAGCTTCCGGATCCGAAAATTCCGAAATATTGATAGCTCCTTCGGATTTGTACCCTATATCAACAACCACATCCTTAGAGTTTATAGCTATAATCTTACCTTTGACGATCTGCCCCTCCTTTATATCAACGATGCTCTGCTGATAAAGGTCGGCAAAACTCATCTTCTTGCCCTCCTTCGATTCTTCTTTTTCCAGCTCTTCTATGTTGTTAGTTTTTTCTTCTGACATTACGTACACAACCCCTTTCTTAGGATTTTTTTGATTTTGCTCTGTGAAGCTTTGTGTTTATTTTTTTCATTACTTTTTCAACGATCCAATCAGGTGTTGAAGCACCGCTTGTTATGCCTATCGATTTAACCGATCCGAGCCAATCATCTTTGATCTCAGATTCCGTTTCAATAAGATATGCAGCAGGTGAATTTGCCGCACTCACGTCAAGAAGCCTTTTCGTATTTGCACTGTTCCGGCCGCCGACAACTATCATGAGATCTACCTTAGCAGATAATCTTCTGGCGTCCTCCTGCCTAGTTTCAGCATCTTCGCAGATCGTATTAAATACCGCCAGCTCCTTCGGCTTCTTCGCAGCTATCACCTTCACAACATCCGAAAAGTTGCCCTTAGACTGGGTCGTCTGCGATATCACACTTACTTTATCAGCTCTGCGTAACTTCAGTTTCTTTGCCTGAGCCTTATCTTTTACAACGCGGACGTTCTTCGCAGCAAAATCTACCAGCGCTTTAACTTCCGGATGGCGTGCGTCACCTACGATCACAACCACATAGCCTTCACTCGCCAGACGCCTTGCTATCCTTTGCGCATTCAGCACAAACGGACACGTTGTATCGATGATGTCTATACCCCTCTTTGCTATAGACGATTGTTTTTTCGGGCTAAGCCCGTGAGAGGATATTACAAGCACCCCCTTCTTGATATTATTTATATTCTCTACTACCTTAAGGCCTTTTTTGGAAAGCCTGCCAACGACTTGCTTATTATGAATTATCGAACCAAGCGAATATATGGGCTTCTTTTCCGATAATGCCTCTTCTGCCATCCTAACGGCACGCTTGACGCCGAAACAAAAACCCGTCTTCTTAGCCAGCTTTACCGACATGCTCATCTCTTAAAATGGCGATCCTTCTCATTATTTCATCGCTCATAGCCCGATACGCCTCTTTATTTTTACGTTTCATAGCTTCATCAAAAACTATCGGCTCACCTATATATATAGTAACAGGGTGCCTCTTAAGAGTTTTTATGCTTCGCGGCAGCGCCTCGAGAGAACCAGCAATGTAAGCAGGCACAACCGGAACTCCTGCCTTAGCCACGATGAAACCTACTCCGGGCTTCGCGGACCGCAATTCCTTATCTGTAGCGCGCGTCCCTTCTGGGAACATCGCCAGAGGTTTACCTTCATCAAGTATCGCAAGCGCCTGCCTCAACGCACCCAGATCACCCGTTCCACGCTTTACGGGAAAGGCGTGAACGCCTCTCATTATCCAGTCAGAAATTCCCTTCGCAAAAAGATTTTCCCGGGCCATATAATAAAGGCTTCTGTGAATAGATGTGCCCAAAAGTATCGGGTCAAAGTAGCTGGCATGATTGGAGACAAATATAAAAGCCCCCTTCTTGGGAACATTTTCCCGCCCCACCACTTTGAAACCAAGATACGCTTTAAAGAAAACGAAAAATAATGACCATCCTACGAAGTAGACCATAAGATCATTTTATATAAGACAAAATCTTTTTTACAACCTCGTCAATCGAAAGCCTCGTCGTATCGACCGATATCGCATCATCTGCCTTCTTCAAAGCACCGACCGACCTCGTCATGTCCGACTCATCACGGCTTATAACATCTTTTTTTATATCGTCAAAATTTACCGGCTGCCCTGCTTCGATCAGCTCTTTATGTCTCCGCCTTGCCCGCTCATCAGGATCAGCATCCAGGTAAAATTTGTAATCAGCATCCGGGAAAACTACCGTACCTATATCCCTGCCTTCAAGCACCGCACCATGCCTCTGCCCTATAGACCTCTGAAGCCTGACCATCTCTTCCCTGACTCCGGGCACGCGTGCGATATACCTGACATTGTTGGTAAGTTCCGGCGTTCTTATCAGGCCGGCAACATTCTCACCATCCAGATAAACTTTTAAAGAACCAGATTCTTCCTTCAGGTCTATCTCTGTAGATCTTGCAAGCTTAGTTAGGTCAGCTTCATTCTTAAGATCAACAGCTCCCCTCATAGCTTTTAGAGTCAACGCCCTATACATCGCACCGGTATCTATATAAACGCCACCCAGAGATTTAGCCACCAGTTTAGATACAGTACTCTTGCCGCTTCCGGCAGGCCCGTCTATCGCTATTACAAGCTCGCTATACTTTCGGCCCATAAATAAATTTATCACGTTTGGTTTTAGCTCTTCTGAGGGCCGCAACAACTCCTCTGTAATCATTTCTAGCCAACGCCTTCAGAATATTTTTATATGATATCTCGAACAAACGACAGGCCTTTACAGCCTCCTTCTTGTTCGTTATGAATATGTCTGCCCATAAATTAGGATCGCTTGACGCAACCCTTGTTGTATCTTTAAACCCTTCAGCCGCATACACAAGCTCTTTTTCCGGCACCGCCCCTGCAAGGCTGAATGCGACTATGTGAGGAAGATGGCTTATAAGCGCAACGCTATGATCATGCTGCGACGGCGTCATAGTCTTCACTTTTGCTCCCAGCTCCTTCCAGAAATTTACAACCTTTGATAAAGCCTGCGCATTTGTCCGCACCGTCCTGGTAACGATACATGGTGCCGCTTCTAACAAATTGTCACGCGAAAACTCTACACTATTATGCTCGGATCCTGCCATAGGATGCGAACCTATAAAACTCACAGTAGAACCTCTGGTTATCTTTTCCAGATGCCCCACTATCCATTCTTTCGTACTTCCAACATCGGTCAGCACAGCGCCCGGCTCAGCATATTTTACAGCCTCCCGCGCAACGGTAACGATGGACGAAACAGGCGTTGCCAATATAATAAGATCTGCACCTTTCACCCCATCCTTAATACTCATGAAACCTTTATCTATAGCTTTGCGCCTCATAGCTTTCTTAAGGGTAGACTTACGTCTGAAAACTCCGGCAACTTCTTTCGCCAGGCCCTGCCTCTTTACCGCAAGTCCTATCGAACCGCCTATCAATCCCACGCCTATAATAGCAATTTTATTTAAGCGCTTCATAACCCCCTATTAACCGCTATGGCTACTTTCTTTACTTCTTTCATCATCTTATCGAAATTTTCCGGCAACAAAGACTGCTCACCATCAGACATAGCCTCTTCGGGATTCGGATGGACCTCTACTATCAGGCCATCAGCGCCTGCAGCTATGCCCGCTCTGGCACATGGCGTTACAAGGCCCCACTTACCCGTAGCATGCGAAGGATCCGCTATTACAGGCAGGTGACTCAGGCTCTTAAGTAACGGTATAGCCGCCGTGTCAAAAGTAAATCTGGTGGCATCCTCAAAGGTCCTTATCCCACGCTCGCATAATATTACGTTAAAATTCCCTTCAGAAAGTATGTATTCGGCCGACATGAGTAATTCTTTTATCGTGTTTGCCATACCACGTTTAAGCAGTACGGGCTTTTTGGTCTTACCAACCTCTTTTAGAAGATTGAAATTCTGCATATTCCTGGCGCCGATCTGAATTATATCAGTATATTTATGGACCATCTCAAGATCTCTGATATCCATAAGTTCTGTGACTATTTTAAGACCCGTCTCTTTCTTTGCCTCCGCAAGGAATTTCAATCCCTTCAAACCTAATCCCTGGAACGCATAAGGGGAAGTTCGCGGCTTAAAAGCTCCGCCCCTCAAAACGGTTGCGCCCGATTTCTTCACTTTCTTCGCTATATCTATCAGCAATTTCTCGTTTTCAACAGAACATGGCCCGGCCATAATAACAAGCTTTCTACCGCCAACTTTTACGCCATCGCCTATATCGATAATGCTGTCTTCTTTTTTAAAATCCCTGGATGCAAGCTTATAGGGTTTTAATATCTGTAGGACTTTTTCTACGCCGGGGAAAACCTCAAGAGGCTGGACCCTTATAATATCCTCCTCACCTATCACTCCGACGATGGTCCTTTCCACACCTTCTGAAACCCATGGCTTAAGACCCAGAGCAGTAACTTTTTTTACTAAATGATTGAGCTGTTTCTTTGTCGCATCCGGACGCATTACTATAATCATGGATTTGCTCCTATTTTATAACCTTCTTAAGCGCCGTTATGAATTTCCTATTCTCAGGTTTAGTTCCTACGGTAACTCTTATAAACGTATCAAAACCCCACGCCTTCATGTCTCTGACTATAACACCTTCTTTAAGCAAGGCATTAAATACTTCCTTGCAATCCTTCCCGACGTTAACTATTATAAAGTTCGTGGCGCTTCTGACGTATTCCAGCCCCATCTTCCTGAAGGCAGCGTAAAGATACTCTCTTTCTATCTCTACATGGGATAGCGTCTTTTTAAGAAATGTCTTATCATCAAGGGCCGCTTCGGCACCTATCTGGGCGAGAATATTTATATTAAAAGGTTCGCGAACGCGCTCCATATAACTTATTATCTCAGGGTTAGCTATGGCGTAGCCTATCCTCAATCCCGCCAGGCCGTAGACCTTAGAAAAAGTCCTGGCCACTATCATGCCAGGTCTTGAGATATAGTCCATACCGTTAGGATAATCTTTAAAGCTGTAATTTGCAAATTCGAAATAGGCCTCGTCTAAAAATACGATCAGCTTTTCCGGTAATCCCTGTAGAAATTCATCCAGCTCTTTCTTTGTAACGTAAGTACCGGTAGGGTTGTCCGGGTTTGCGATAAATACGAGCTTAGTCTTGGGCGTGATCGCCTTCTTCATTTCGCGAAGATCGTATTTCAGATCCTGTGTCATCGGAACGATCTTAATTTTGGCATTCTGAAGCGTCGATGCTATCTCATATATAAGAAACGTGGGCGTGGCAATAATAACTTCATCTCCATCAGAGACAAACGCCTTGATTGCCATACATATAACTTCGTCTGAACCGTTCCCGAATATCAGATTGCTTTCACCAACACCAAGGGAGGCGGCAAGTTTTTTCTTAAGATAGAAAGAGGCGCTGTCAGGATACCTATTTATCTTCCTTAAGGCATCCCGTATAGCTGCGATCGCCACAGGAGACGGCCCGAAGCAATTTTCATTGGAAGCGAGCTTCACAACATTTTTTATACCAAGCTCCCTTTCAACTTCTTCTATGGGTTTACCAGGAACGTAATTTTTTACGTTCAATATATTCTGTTTAACTAAACTCTTCACCTACACTCCTTCTTCTACGGGATACGAGCCAAGGATCTTAACGAAAGAAGCCTGAGAATCCAGCTCGTCCAGCGCTTTTTTTACTTTGACAGTCTTATAATGACCTTCAAGGTCAACGAAGAAGTAATACTCCCACGCCCTTACCTTCGACGGCCTTGACTCTATCTTGGTCATACTTATCTTGTGCTTTTTGAAAGGAACGAGCATATCATGCAGTGCACCCGCCCTGTCCTTGACCGAAAACATTATCGATGTTTTATCTTCTTTTGTCGGCATAGCATTATATTTGCCTATAACCAAAAAGCGCGTAACGTTATGCGCATTATCCTGTATGGCTTTACACAATACTTTCAGCCCGTATTTCTTTGCAGCCAGGTCGCTGGCAATACAGGCGCTTGTAGCACTTTCCTTCGAGGCGATCTCGGCAGCTTTCGCGGTACTCGAAACCTCTATGAGCTCAGCCCGCGGAAGATTAGACTCCAGCCAGATCCTGCACTGTCCAAAAACCTCGGACTTGGAATACACCTTTCGTATCCTGTTCTTATCGCATTTTCTGGAAAGAAGATTGTGCGTAACCTCAAGATATATTTCAGAACATATTTTAAGGTCGGAATCTATAAACATATCAAGAGTATGATTAACCGCACCTTCAATAGAATTCTCTATGGGCACAACGCCGTAATCGGCCGCACCCTTTTCAACCTCGCTGAATATATCCGTTATCGTACTGCAAGCTTTATACGTAACGCTTGATCCGAATTTCTTTATCCCTGCCAGGTGCGTAAATGTGCATTCAGGCCCGAGATAAGCAATGACAAGCGGACGTTCCAGCGCAAAAGAACTGGACATCACTTCTCTAAATATCGCTTTTAATGATTCTACAGATAGCGGACCGGCATTCTTGGCTATTAGTTTTTTATAAACTTCTTTCTCGCGCTCCGGAACATAAATAGCACCGTTCGTCTTCGCCTTCAGCTTACCTATACCAAGTATAACCTTAGCTCTTTCATTAAGAAGTTTCAGAACTTGAGAATCTATCGCATCAACGCTTCGACGCGCTCTAGTTAAAGACAAATGCTTGCTCAGCGTTGATGCTGAGCCTGTCGAAGCATCAACTGTTTTGCGCAATTTGTTGATCTGCATTTAAGTTCTCCGATTTGTTATTATCCGCCTCCGGCAAATCACCCTGAGCATCATTGGCATTTTCCGATACGATGGAAGCCGCCGCTATTTCCGGCGACGAGGAGGGGCTGGTATTTTTTTCATTATGCAGCTTACCCGTTTCCGTATTTATAACTTCGCGCCTGTCTTTTGAGAAATCGAGATCGCTCTCCTGAAATTCTTTCAGCTTGGGCAGCTCATCCAATGACTTCAATCCGAAGTGCTGTAAAAATTCCATAGTAGTGCCATAAAGTATCGGCCGTCCGGGAGCATCGAGCTTGCCCCTTGGGCGTATAAGATTACGCTCCTCGAGTGTATGCAGTACACCGTCGACATTGACACCCCTTATGAGTTCTATCTGGCTTCTGGTAAGCGGCTGCTTATAAGCTATTATTGCAAGCGTCTCTAGCCCAGGTCCCGATATCCTGTCTGAGGGCCTCTTATACAGGGCTGATACCCATCGGCTGTATACAGGATCCGTCAACATTTGAAATCCGCCGGCTATTTCTTTTATAGCAAAACTTCTGCCTGACGATACATATTCACCGTTGAGGTCTTCTATAATAGACCTGATCTCCGTCGACTCAACCTCTTTCAACACATCCTTCAGAGCGTCTATAGAAACAGGTTTGTCGCTCACAAAAAGAAGCGCCTCTATTATTTTCTTACTTTGTTCCCTCTCCATCTTTAACCTCGCTAGACGGCTTTACCGCTTCGACGTTTTTCGTTATCTCTATCTCGCCGAAGGGCTCTGCCTGAATTACTATCAACTCTTTTATCTTAATAAGCTCCAGTAGAGCTAAAAATATAGTTATGATCTCAAACTTTGTCCTGGCAGCTCTGAACAGGTCAGTAAACAAAACTTTTTTCTGATCAACAACCATGTGCAGAACGTCATGTATCTTTTCCGATACCGTAAATTCGTCTTTTACTACTTTATAGAATACTTCCTTGGGGATATCTTTTAAAACCTTAGTAAATGCTGTTATCAGATCGAATAAGCTTGCCTCAAAAAATGCCTCTTCCTTGGGCAGATCTTCTACATCTATGCCTGGTCCGACTCGCGCAAAGAAATGCTTATGCTGCGACTCCATATGTGAAAGTTCCGACGCAGCCTCTTTAAATTTTTTATATTCGAGAAGCCTCTTTACCAGTTCTGCCCGCGGGTCTTCCTCTACCTTTTCCTCGCCCTCAACCGGCTCCGGAGGCAACAGCATCTTTGACTTTATATGCATCAGCGTTGCAGCCATTACTAAAAATTCACCCGCAATACCAAGGTCCAAAAGCTTCATCAGTTCCAGGTATTCCAGATACTGATCGGTGATCTTAGCTATCGGGATATCATATATGTCTACTTCCTCTTTCTGAATAAGATAAAGAAGAAGATCGAGCGGCCCTTCAAATACATCAAGCTTTACTTTATATGTCATTACTGAACTTTACTGTAAAAAATTTATCAGCTTTTTAACTTCACGCATCGTTTCAGACGCAGCATCCCGCGCCTTCTTAGCACCTTTAACTATTATGTCCTCAACCTCAGCGTCAGATAATTTGGCGCGCCTGGTACGGATCGGCTCTAAAGACTCAATGATTATCTCGGCTAAGCCTTTTTTGCATTCCGTGCAGCCTTTTAATGCACCCTCGCACCACTCTTTCACCTTGTTTGTATCTCCCGGCTTTGCAAATGTCGAATAATAACTGAACACGTTGCATATATCCGGATGACCTTTATCACTGAGCTTTATTCTTCCGGGATCGGTAATCATAACACTAACCTTTTTCCTGATCACATCCGGAGTGTCAGATAAGGAGATAAAATTATTATAGCTCTTCGACATCTTCCTGTTATCCAGACCCAGAAGCTTCGAAGTCTTCGTAAGTATGGCTTCCGGTTCCGGGAAAAGGCTAGTCTTGTAAAGTCCGTTAAATCTACGAACGATCTCGCGCGTCAATTCCAGGTGCGGAATCTGATCTACGCCTACAGGAACGGCATTCGCTCTGTAGACGGCTATATCCGCCGCCTGCAGGATCGGGTATCCGAGAAAACCATAAGTCGTCAGATCGCGCCCCTTGATCTCGCGCAGCTGCTCTTTGTAAGTAGGCACCCTCTCAACCCACGCCAGCGGCGTGATGTCTGAAAATGCCATAGCAAGCTCAAGGTGCTCCGGCACGTGGGACTGCACAAATATAACACTCTTATCCGGATCTATTCCGGAAGCCACGAAATCCCTGACCATCTCATAACATGATTCTTTGAGAGATTTAGGATCTTCGTATTCGCTCATGAGCGCATGCCAGTCGGCGATCATGTAAAAACAGAGATATTCATCCTGAAGCCTGACCCAATTACTGAGAGCTCCCAACAGATGCCCTAGATGCAATTTGCCTGTCGGCCTCATACCGCTAAGTATTCGCTTCTTCATCTATATCCTTATGGCTTTTTTGAGTCGAGCCTTCGGGCAACTTTTTCTATAGAATAAATTTCTATGAGATCTCCGGAACGGATATCATCATGCCTATCGAGACCTATACCGCATTCGACACCTTCATTCACTTCGCGCACGTCATCTTTAAATCTCTTAAGCGATGATATCTTGCCCTCATAGACTATGTTCTTATCACGTATCAATTTTGCAATGCCGGTCCTGACCATCTTCCCTTTTACGACCACACATCCGGCAATAGTCCCCGCTTTGGTAACTTTGAAGACCTGCTTTACCTGAGCCCTGGCCACAAATATCTCTTTAGAGAACGGCTCCAGCAATCCTTCCATAGCTGCCACAACATCCTGGATCGCCTCGTAAATTATTCCATATATCTTTATCTCAATACCTTCTTTTGCCGCAAGATCAGACGCACCCTCGTCCACCTTTACGTTAAACCCAAGGACGACGGCGTTCGACACAACCGCAAGCATAACATCTGATTCATTTATATTACCCACGTCTGCGTGAACTATATTTATTTTAACATCCTTCGTGCTAAGTTCGTTGAGCGACTGTTTAAGCGCTTCAATAGATCCCTGAACGTCACCCTTCATGATAATGGTAAGCTCTTTAGCAATACCTTCTTTCATCTGCTTATAGAAATCTTCCAGCGTAACCCTCTGGCTCATCTTAAGTTTTTTAGACCTGGCCTCGTCCTGTTTCAATGTAGATAGGATCCTTGCCTTCTTCTCGTCTTTAACTACAAAAAATTCATCTCCTGCCATCGGAACGCCCGATAAACCTAAAATAGTTACCGGCTTTGATGGCGGCGCTTCATTTATGCGTTTTCCGGTATGATCCATCATAGCTTTGATCCTGCCATAATGCATACCCGTCAACACCATATCGCCCAAACGAAGAGTTCCGTTCTTCACCAACATTGTCGCTACCGAGCCTTGTCCGCTGGACAATTTACCCTCGATAACTACGCCGCGCGCTCTAAGATGAGGATTTGCCCTCAGCTCCAGAAGCTCCGATTCGAGGAGCAGCATCTCAAGAAGCGCCTCAACACCTTCACCTGTTTTGGCCGACACTGGCAGCGCAATCGTCTTACCGCCCCAATCTTCGGGCGTTAAACCTATCTGAGACAGCTGACCTTTAACCTTTTCTACATTAGCACCTGGAAGATCACATTTATTCATAGCTACCACTATCTGCACACCGGCAGCTCTTGCATGATCGAGCGCTTCTTTGGTCTGCGGCATTATACCGTCGTCCGCAGCAACTACAAGGACTACGATATCGGTTGCGTTAGCACCACGCGCGCGCATAGCCGTGAATGCTTCATGACCCGGCGTATCCAAAAATGTAACAGAACCGTTTTTAAGCTTTACTTCATAAGCACCAATATGCTGAGTTATACCGCCTTTTTCTTTATCAGCAACACGTGTCTTCCGTATAAAATCGAGAAGACTTGTCTTGCCATGGTCAACATGTCCCATGAAAGTAACTACAGGAGGTCTCAACACAAGATGTTTTATGTCCTGCTTTTCTTCAAGCTCTCGATGCTCTTTCACAACCTGATCTTCAAGCTTTGGCGGTTTACGATACTCGATACCATATTGGCCAAGAATATCTTTTAGTATATCCTCGCCCAGAGACTGGTTTATGGTGGCAAAAATATTCTTTGCCATTAAATTTACTATTATTTCATTAGGCTTAACGCCTATTTTTATGGCGAGGTCTTTTAGTGAAATAGGAGTTTCAATTTCTAGAATTTTCTTATTGGATTCTTCCGCTGACGGTTTGGGTGTCTCTACAGGTTTTTCTATTACAGGCGATGGCGGAACGGGTGATGCCTGCAGGGTCGGTTTCTCTTCGGGCTTATTCACAACCGGCGGCTTCACTTCTTTGGCGATAGGACTGACTACGGGCTTTGCGATTACCGGTTCTGCTTTCTTAGGCTGAATAGGAGCTTCCGTCTTTTTTACCGGAACCTCAACCTTTTTTGCCGGCACTTCTATCTTCTTAACATCCGGGACAGCCATTTCAACGTTCGAAATTACCGGCTTCTCTTTTTTGACAGTCTCTTTTTTGGGTGCGGCAGCCTTGCTCTTAGCCAGCGGAGTTTTCTCAATAACCTTTTCGGCGGCCTTTTTGACTTTAATTTTTTCAGGCACCTTATCAGAAACCACAGGTTTCACAACGCGCTTTTTAGCCTTAACTTCTTTGACTTCTTTCTCTTTCGCCTTTTTTACCATTTATTCCTTTGTTAAGCCTTCTTTTGCGGAGTTCAATATTTTTTCTGCCGTCTTTTCGCCGATACCCTCGAGCTTAATAAGCTCTTCTGCGGTAAGGCTTTTTATTTTATCGACCGTATCATATCCAGCCGCTTTTAATATTTTCGCCACTTTCGGACCTATCCCGTCGAGCGTTGTAATGTCAGCTCCGGATACAACAACTTCCTCCGCAGTTTTCACTTCCGGTTGAGCCTCAACTGCTTCGACCTTAACCTCTTCAGCTTTAGCCTTTGCCGCAGCCTCGGTTTCCTTTTTCTTCTCTTCCTTACCGCGGATATCCATTTCCCACCCTATGAGACGGGAAGCAAGTCTTATATTCTGTCCGTGCTTGCCTATCCCTATGGAAAGCTGGTCATCAGGCACTACAACTTCAATCTTCTTCGTTGTTTTATCTATCTTTATCTCAGAAATTTCCGTCGGAGAAAGCGCAGCCTTTACATATTCACGCAGATCGTCGCTCCATCTGACTATATCAACACGCTCCCCCTGAAGTTCGCGGACGATATCTTTTACGCGAGAGCCCCTCATGCCCACACAGGCCCCTACCGCATCAACCTTCTCGTCCTTTGACCATACGGCAATCTTCGTCCTCTCACCGGCCTCTCTGGATATAGACCGCACCTCGACGATGCTTTCCGTTATCTCAGGGACTTCGATCTCAAATAATTTCTTAACGAACATCGGGTCAGCTCTCGAAAGTATTATCTGCGGCCCATGCGAAGTCTTGGTCACTTCTTGTATGAGAACCCTTACCCTGTCACCCTGTTTATAGCGATCCTTGGGGCACTGCTGCGACTTCGGCAGTATGCCTTCGGTCTTACCGAGGTCGATTACAATATCGCCCTTTTCAAACCTATGAACAGAACCGCTCGTTATCGTGCCAAGCCTCTTCTGGTAGTCGTCAAAAACTATATCGCGTTCCGCCTCACGTATCTTCTGGATTATAACCTGCTTGGCGGTCTGGGCGGCAATTCTGCCAAATTCTTCCGATTTAACCTCTTTACCTTCGCTCAGGATCTTTATCGAACCAGTGGATCTGTCTATAGTAGCCACAACATCTGCTTCTTTATTTCCCACGATCTTCTTTGCCGCGCTCGTAAGGGCAGATTCTATAGCTTTAAATAAAAACTCTTTATCTATACCTTTTTCACGCTCTATATGTTCCAGCACCGTCAATAGTTCTTCGTTCATTTTGTCCGCCTCTCCATTACCTAAAATTCTATCTTAAGTTTTGCTTTCGCTATTTTAGTCCTCGGGATAACTATGCTGACACCGTTTGATTCTATTACAATGTTTTCCCGGTCCATACCTAAAAGCTTCCCCTGATGCTCTCTTTTTCCATCTATAGGCTCATACATACTTACGTCTAATTCCTTACCCATGACCCTTGCAAAATCCTTATCAGTAACCAACGCCCTATCAAGGCCGGGCGAAGCAACTTCAAGCAGAAAATGGTCCGCCACAACCTCTTCTTTATCAAGGGCTTCACTCAAAAAATTGTTCAGCTTTTCGCATTCATCGACAGTTATGCCATTAGGAGTGTCAACAAGAAGCCTTAATACCATGCCGCCTTGTTCACGCCTATAGATTATCTCGACAAGCTCTATACCATTTTCTTGTAAATAGCTTTCGATTAAAGAGTTAACCTGTTCTGTGATTTCCATGTTTTTACCTTTAAAACCAATAAAAAAGTGGGTCTATTTTAATAAACCCACTTTCCCCCTTTCAAGAAAGTATAAACATTTATACTATAATATCATATTATTGTCAAGGGAAATCTCATTGCATGGCGCGAACGCAGAAAACTTCGTCTTCCGGCTTCATTTCCTCCACCTTGCCGGTTTTTCGGTCCTTAACTTCAGCTATTCCCTTTTTGGCGTTCTTTGACCCTACAATTATCTTGGTAGGGATGCCTATAAGGTCGGCGTCTTTAAATTTAACACCTGCAGACTCATTACGGTCATCGAAAAGGACATCGCAGCCTGCCTTAGTAAGCATATTGTAAATTTCTTCGGAAAGCGACTTAACCTTCTTATCTTCCATGTTTAACGCCAGAATTATTATACGATACGGCGCAATTGACGACGGCCATATAATGCCGTCTTTGTCATTGGATGTTTCTATAAGGCTGGCCATGATTCTGTTGACGCCTATGCCATAGCAACCCATGATAGCCGGCTTCTCAGTGCCGTCCTTGTCCAGAAACTTGGCCGAGAGCACTTCAGAATATTTTGTGCCAAGCTTAAAAGTATGCCCGATCTCTATAGCCTGTTTTATCTGTATAGTTTTTCCGCACGCCGGACAGCCATCGGCTTCCGTGATCATCCTGAGGTCGCCGAATTCCTTCGTCTCAAAATCTCTATCGATATTTACATTTATAAGATGAGCGTCGTTCTTATTGGCTCCTGTTATAAAATTCACCATGCCCTTTACGCTGTTGTCCGCGATTATGCGTGTATTTCTTAATTTTACCGGCCCCGCGAATCCAACGCTGGCTCCGGTAGCTTCTTCCACGGTCTTTGCGTCTGCCAGTTCCAGAGATACGCATTTCAGGTAGTTTTTTATCTTGGCCTCGTTGGCCTCATGATCACCGCGCAAAAGTATAGCTACGGGCTTGCCGTCGTATTTATATATCAACGTCTTGACAAGCTTTTCCGCTCCTACCTGCAAAAGCTCGGAGACTTTTTCTATAGTCGTTATGCCGGGTGTTTCGACTTCCGCTATCGGCATCCTCTTCTCTTTCGACGGTGCACCTGGCTCTTTGCATTTTGCCACTTCCGTGCTCGCAGAGTATTTACATTTATCGCAGATAACTATCCTGTCTTCACCGGCAGGTGTGGGAACCATGAACTCGTGAGACATATTACCGCCCATCATGCCGGGATCCGCCTCTACCGCGACGTATGGCAGGCCGCATCGTTCAAATATCCTGCAATAAGCATCGAACATCTTCTTATAGCTCTTTTCCAGCCCCTCGACATCGCAATCGAAACTATAAGCATCCTTCATTATGAATTCACTCGTCCTCATAATGCCGAATCGCGGCCTCGGCTCATCGCGGAATTTAGTCTGTATCTGGTATAATATCGCCGGCAGCTCTTTGTAGGATTTAACATTATTTGCAACGAGATCAGTTATTATTTCTTCATGTGTCGGACCGAGAACGCATTCTTTGCCATGCCGGTCCTTAAATTTTATCAAAACCGGCCCAAGGACATCGTAGCGGCCCGTCTTCTTCCATATTTCCGGCGGATGGATAGCCGGTAAAAGCACTTCCTGGGCTCCTACAGAATCCAATTCCTCCCTGATAATATTTTCGACTTTATGCAGAACTCGGACACCGAGGGGAAGATACGAATATGCCCCTGAGACAAGTTTCCTTACAAAACCGCCGCGCACCATAAGTTTATGACTTATAACCTCTGCGTCCTGCGGGTCTTCTTTTAATGTAGGTATCAGCGCTTCTGTCCATTTCATAATAGTTTCAACAACTCCTTTACAGCGTTATTTACATCCACTTTTTTAACTATCTTACCTTTTTTAAATATCACTCCGCTTGCCCTGCCGAAGGCTATCCCGATATCGGCATCTTTCGCTTCGCCGGGACCGTTAACCTCGCAGCCCATAACCGCGATCCTGATCCCTTTAAACTTCTGCCCCAGGTCTTTAACTCCGTCTTCAACTTGTTTCACTATAGAACTCAGGTCCACCTGACAGCGGCCGCAGGTAGGACACGATATCACATCCGGACCGAAACTGCGCAATCCCACCGAACTTAGTATGCGCTTAGCGGCTATCACTTCTTCCGCCGGATCAGCAGTAAGCGAAACCCTTACAGTATCACCTATACCGTCGAGAAGAAGCGCTCCCAGGCCTATGGAAGACTTTATCACTCCCTGATCATAGGAACCGGATGCCGTAACGCCGAGATGCATCGGATAGTCGCAGAGCCTGGCCATCTTCCTGTAAGCCTCAACAGTAGTATCGACGTCGGAAGCTTTAAGAGATACGATTATATCACGAAAGTCTAAATCCTCAAATATTTTGATGTAGGCAAGTGCAGATCCTATAAGAGCGGAGGGCAAACTTACCTTCTGATTAATCGCAGCGGGCTGCAGCCTGGCAAATACAGACCCGGAATTGAGCCCTATCCGTATTGGTATGCCCGCTTTTTTAGCGGCTTTCACGACCTGCGTTATCTCATCCTTATTCCTCATATTGCCGGGATTAAGACGGATTTTATCAGCACCGCTCTTTATACATTTAAGCGCAAGCTTGTAATTAAAATGAATATCGCAGACTATCGGAATATGTATATTCTTTTTTATATCTTTAACGGCTGCGGCATCATCGAGATCTTTTATTGCGACGCGGATTATCTCACACCCTGCCGCTTCAAGCCGCTTAACCTGAGCAACGACGGCTTTTACGTCGGACGTGTCGACCTTCGTCATCGACTGGATCGAAATCGGCGCATCGCCGCCGACCCTTACACCGCCCACCTTTACCTGTCTGGTCCTTCTGCGCTCTACCATATTAGTGTTTAAACAATTTCATAGTTTTGTCGGCAATGCCAAATTTTACAATGTCATTATAGAAAACAAAAACCGTAAAAAGTATCAGCAGGCTTACACCTACATTCATTATAGCTTCCTGAGTCTTCAGGGAAAGAGGTTTTCCGCGCAGTTTCTCGATAGCCAAGAACAGTATATGCCCTCCATCAAGGACCGGGAAAGGCAGGACATTAAATATAGCCAAAGACGCGCTCAGTATTCCCATAAGGTGCAGAATATATATAAAGCCCAATTTCGCCGCCTGACCCGTCACAACAAAAATCCCTATAGGACCTGTCATGGATTCTTTAAACGAAAGCTTGCCGGTAATGATCGACCAGAGAGCCTTGTAAGTAACCGCTGTCAGCTGGATCAATTTATTAAATCCCATTTTCACGGAAGCAAAAAAGCCATAGCGCACCTTTTCAATGTTCTGGGAAGGCCCCACGCCTATTAACGCGATCGTAGTCTCTTTCCCAAATATATCTTTCGTCTTACGTATAATCGGCGCTATTTTCATATCTATAACAGCACTGCCTCTTTTGATAGAAATGTCCATCGGGCCTTCGATATGCTTATGGATTATCTCCGTCATATCCTCCCAGTATTTAACATTTTTACCGTCGACTGTCAGTATTTTGTCGCCCACCATAATGCCTTGCGCCTGGGCAGGATAATCCTTAAGAAGGCTGCCGACTTCCGTAGTCATAGTAGGAGAACCGAACATGAATATGACAGAAAATATAAGAAAGGCCAGAAGATAATTAAGGAGCGGCCCGGCAAATATTATTTTGAAACGATCGTATACGCTCCTGGAAAGGAACTCGCTTTTGTCGCCCACTCTGACCTCTGTGGGATCTTCACCCGCCATTTTAATATATCCGCCGAGCGGTATCGCGGATAGAAGATATTCTGTGTCCCCTTTTTTTACCGAACAGAGCTTAGGTCCGAATCCTATAGAAAACTTTTCAACACGGACGCCGAGCTTTTTCGCTACGATGAAATGCCCGAATTCATGAACCAGAACAAGAACACCCAGGACTATCACAAAACATGCTAATGATAACAAATTTTCCTCACTTCCTCTTTAGCCCATTCTCCAGCATTCAATATTTCATCCAGAGAAAGACCTGTTTTTTTTGTATTTTTATATCCCGAAACAACCTTTTCAATAACTTTGGGTATATCTGAAAACTTTATTTTACCGGCAAGATACCCCTGCACCACTTCCTCGTCGGCCGCACACAAAACAGCGGGATGAGCTCCACCGCAACGCACCGCCTCGCGCGCCAGCTCAAGACATGGAAATTTTTTAGTGTCCGGCGAACGAAACGAGAGAGATTTTATATCGGTGAATTTAACGTTCCCTGAGCAATTTTTGCGTCTGGCCGGATATGTAAGCGCATACTGGATCGGGATACGCATATCCGGAACCGCAAGCTGCGCCAGAACAGCACCGTCGGCAAATTCCACCATAGAGTGAATTATAGCTTCGGGATGTATCAGAACCTCTATCTTATCTTCGCCCACATCAAACAGATGATGAGCTTCTATTATCTCCAGACCCTTATTCATCATAGTAGCAGAATCTATTGTTATCTTCGCACCCATGCTCCACTTCGGATGCTTCAGCATATCTTTTTTAGCAATGGAGTCGAATTTCTCAGCCTTAACATCCAAAAGCGGCCCGCCGCTTCCAGTCAGATATATTTTAGACAAGTCCTTATGCCTGCCTTCGAGACATTGGAATATTGCACTGTGTTCACTATCAACAGGTACTATCTCGGCCCCGCTCTTTTTTGCCACCGCGGTCACGATAGGTCCGGCACTTATGATGGCTTCTTTATTTGCCAGGGCAATGCGCACTTTATTCTTTACAGCCTCAATCAGAGGGATGATAGCTGCAGTGCCTGCTATCGCCATTACAACAATATCTGCTTCAAGCTCGGAAGCTATTATTTTTAAACCACCCGTCCCTGAAACCAATTTTACATTGCGCGGCAGCAGGGCCTTAACTTTACTTGAGAGACCTTCCCTGCCTATACAGACCATCCTGGGTTTGAAACATCGCGCCTGCGCCGCAAGAAGCTCAGCATTAGAGTCCGCCGAGAGTCCCGCCACTTCAAATTCACCTTTAAGAGCGGATATAACTTTAAGCGCGTTTGTCCCTATCGATCCGGTCGACCCAAGTATAACGACTCTCTTTTTCATTGTTTTATCAGCACCACAATATAAAAATAGAAAATAGGGGTTGTGAAGAGCAGGCTATCGATAAGATCCAGCATGCCGCCGAAACCCGGTAATATACCGCCCGAGTCTTTTACTCCGCAATCCCTTTTCAGAAGCGACTCCGCCAGATCGCCGACCTGAGCAAGTATCCCCAGAAGAGCACCCAACACTACCAGATGTCCATATGGAAAATGCGGAAGAAAACTCTTAGAAGCTACCGCGCTCATTATGCTGAATGCCAGCCCGCCTACGGTGCCCTCTATTGTCTTGTGCGGACTTATCCTGGGGATAAGGCTATGTTTGCCTAGCGCATTCCCTACAAGATAGGCGCCCACATCGCCCATTTTGGTCACAAGGACCAGGAAGGCCACCAGCAATGCACCGTTGGGTAAAAATTTAAGTTTTATAAAAAACGAGAAAAACCATCCGATGTAAAGAAGTCCGAAGAGCGTTATGGCAATACTCGCCAAGGCCTGAGAGCTGTCACGTCGTGTGAATTGAAGGACAAAAATGAACATACATGCTATGACTATAAAGAAAGGTTCGAGAGTAAAATATCCTTCTCCGCCCATCTGAAAATTTATTATAAGAGGAACGCACATCCCAATGGCGACTCCGATATACTTGTAAACAAATATGCCCTTCTTTTCCACTAGGCTGAAAAACTCAACAAGCGCTATGCCTATCATCACAGAAGCCAGGAGCGAAAAAACCCAGTTAGGGGACAGGAATACAACAGTTCCCACCAGCGCCAGGACAAGACCGCTGGTCGATATTCTTTTTGCAAGGCTCATATTATCCGCCAAACCGCCTCTCCCTTCTTTGATATTCCAGAACAGCTTTTTTGAAATCTCCCTTTCTGAAGTCGGGCCACATCTTTTTCACTATATAAAGTTCGGAGTAAGCTATCTGCCAGAGCAGAAAATTCGAAACCCGGCATTCACCGGAAGTACGTATAACCATATCGGGATCCGGTAGGTCTTTCGTATAAAGATATCCCGAGAATAATTTCTCATCGATCTTTTGCGGATCAATTTTCCCAGCTACGACATCCTCAGCAATTCTTTTTACTGCACGCACTATCTCAGGCCTGCTTCCGTAATTAAGTGCAAGATTCAATATCAGCCCGGAATTGGCCGCAGTAGATGCCATGACCTTTTCTATCATGTTGCGCGTAGTCTCGGGGAGTCCTTCAATATCGCCTGTCACAAAAAATTTTATATTATTCTTATTAAGCTTTTCTTCTTCCCTATCCAGATAATCCTCGAGCAGAGCAAAGAGAGCATGCACCTCGTCTTTCGGCCTTTTCCAATTCTCCGTGGAGAAGGTATACAAAGTAAGCACCCGGACACCAAATTCCCTGGCAGCCTCTATCGCATGCTGGACACTGGTCGCTCCGGCTTTATGGCCTGCTATCTTCGGCAGATGACGCGCTTTTGCCCACCGGCCATTGCCATCCATTATTATCGCAATGTGCTGAGGAATGTTTTGTTCTTTTGTCATTTTGATTTTCTATCCGCCACCATTGCTAAATAACGATGGGGGATTTATTATATCCCCCATCGTCTGAAATCACATATTTACCAGCACTAGAGAAGCAGCCTTATTTGACCGACTCCTCGCCCTGCGGAGCTTTTGACTCTTCCGCGGCCTTAGCTTCTTCAGATACTTTTGTCTGTGCTTCTTCGTAAGATTTTTTCGTTATCTCTTTGGGGAGAATAATGATCTCAACACGGCGGTTTCTCGATCTGCCTGCCTTAGTATCGTTGGTATCGATCGGCTTATACTCGCCGTATCCTATAGCAGAAAGCCTCTGCGGAGTAATGCCTTTTCCTATGAGGTAATGGAGAACATTGGTTGCGCGCGCTGAAGAAAGTTCCCAGTTAGACTTCCAGCCCGAATGCTTTATAGGCACTGTATCGGTATGCCCTTCCACTCCTACATCTCTACCGGACGCCTCTTCATTCAAAACGCTCGCTATCTTATCCAGGACAGGGTAGGCATTCTTCTTCAGCTTAGCTTTGCCGGAATCGAAAAGTATGTCGTTTGCCATTGTTATGACAAGGCCTCGGCTGGTCTGCTCGAGAAGGATCTGTTTGTCGGCTATCTCTTTTGCAAGCCTGTCCTCGAGAGTCTTTTTAGCCATTTCAAGCTCTTCAAGCTGGCTCGTCAGCTGTTTTATTTTACGTTCCTGTTCGGGTTTTCCTTTGTAGAAATTTAACGCACAGCCAGTCATAGACGTTGTAAAAATCACAGCCAAAACTAATGCCAATACCCTTTTCATTTGAAGCCCCTCCTGTTTGTTTTTTAATCCTATCACCCGACCCATTTAAAGTCAAGCGAAACTGTTAAGAATCTTTCGAAAAAGTTTGTTTCCTGTCACAACCTACAGATATCAATACTATCTTTGTTTTTAATAAATCCTGCATCCTCTTAAGATAGTTTTTAGCGTTTTTGGGAAGCTTACGATAAGATGTTACTTTGGTAGTATCTTCTTTCCAGCCTGGCAGCTCCTCATATACCGGCTCGCACCCTGCCAGCACCCTGCCATTGGTCGGAAAATGATCATAAGCTTTGCCGTCAAACCTATACGAAGTACATATCTTTATAGACTCCAACTCGTCCAGAACATCCAATTTTGTGACAACTATCTCATCAATGCCGTTAACCATTACCGCATGTTTGGCTATAACGCTGTCAAACCATCCGCACCTTCTTGGGCGGCCTGTAGTCGCACCAAATTCTTTACCTTTTTTTCTGATCTGCTCCATCAGGTCCTTGCCAAACTCTGTGGGGAACGGCCCTTCACCGACCCTGGTCGTATAAGCCTTTACCACACCGACGACCTTACCTATCTTTGTCGGTCCCACACCCGTCCCTGTTGAAGCTCCTCCGGCAGTAGAGTTTGACGATGTCACAAATGGATACGTCCCGTGGTCAACATCAAGAAGCGTGCCCTGAGCTCCTTCAAACAGCACACGCTTATTCTTTTTTATCGCTTCATTCAGCAAAACCGTAGTATTGCATACATACTTCCCGATCTCTTTGGCATAGGCTGAATATTCTTTATATAACTCATTAAATGAAAATCCGGGAACTCCATATATCTTATCAAGGATTGCGTTTTTCTCATCAAGATTAGCCAGCAGCTTTTCTTTTAATACGACAGGGTCGAGCAGGTCCGCCATTCTTATGCCGGACCGCGCCACTTTGTCCGAATAACATGGGCCTATACCTTTTTTGGTAGTGCCTATCTTTTTAAGTTTCTGCTCTTTCAGCTCATCAAGCTTTTTATGGTAAGGAAAAATTACGTGCGCGCTTTCACTTATAAAAAGCCTGCCATCGACATCGATGTCCCTGGACTTCAGCATGCTTATCTCGTCGAGAAGAGCCTTCGGGTCTACCACAACGCCGTTGCCTATAACGCATATTTTGCGCTCATGAAGTATTCCTGAGGGGATCAGATGAAGTATGAATTCGGCGTCATCTATAACAACTGTATGACCTGCATTATTGCCGCCCTGGTATCTGACGACAAAATCAACCTTCCGGGTAAATATATCGATAACCTTACCTTTACCTTCATCGCCCCACTGTGCACCCAATATTACCATATTTGACATATATCTCTATCTCCTCGTAGTCGTTGAAGGCGGCGTCTTTGGCAGCTGAGTTACTGTAGGCGGAGTAGCAGGTGCTTTCGGAATCTTCGGTACCGGAGAAACTTGGCTTGTCTGACGGGAAAGCCGTTCAGCACGGCTCATCGCTTCAAGTTGTTTATTGATTCTTTCGGTTCTTAGGCGGACTGCGTCATTGCTGACCCTCGCATAAAGTTTGGACAATAACTCTTTGTCAAGGTCTTCTATTTTCTTACCCTGATATACATAAAAAATATTTCCGGCCGCATCCTTACTTCTGCTCAGACCCTGGACTAGATCTACTATTTCCGGAAAGCGGTCCAGGTTATTTTTTATGCGTGAAATAAAATCTTCCTTGGTAAAGTCTTTTCTGGTTTTTTTTACTTTGACAGCCCCCTCCTTAGAAGGAACCTTTTCGGCGCAAACCGCCATCGACGCAAAACTTACAGCCAAAAGCAGCGCAATCACTACCACTCTAATATTCGGCATTAAATTTCCTACGGCGTCATCGTAAATATTTTACGCGCCTGTTCTGGGTATTTCGCGATAAAAAGCAGTTCGTCTTCGGTAAGCGGCTGCTGTGTGTGAACGTTGGCATACCTGACAAGCTCTAATATCTTAGTCGCTTCCTTCTCATCCTTAAATTTCACTTCAAGCTTATCGTAAACATTCCTGAAGCCCTTTATGCCGCTATACTCACCTGCGGTGATCTGCCTGCCGGTATCTATTATCTCCGGCTCTCCGCGGCCTAATTCCTCAAAATCATACAACTCATAATTGCGCCTGGCTTTTAACGCACCATCAGCATGTATACCGGATTCATGCGCAAAAGCATTGGCTCCCACGGCAGGTTGATTGATCGGTATGGGCACCCCGAAAGCGTATGAACCATATTTCGCTATCTTCCATGCGTGCGAAAGCTTAACCCGCTCATCAAGAATATATTTACCGCTAAACCCGCTCGAGTATTTAATCGCTAAAATTACGCTGACGAGATCCGCGTTTCCAGCTCTCTCGCCCATCCCATTTACCGTAGTATTGATATAAGCGTCTACGCCGGCGTCAATAGCAGCCTTAGCGCCTGCCACGGAACACGCCACCACCATACCGAGATCGTTATGGCAGTGTAATTCTACCGGCAGCTTAACCTCTTCGGCGAGCATCTTCACCCGATCGTAAATAGTGAATGGGTCGTCGTAACCGAGAGTATCGCAGTATCTTATGCGTTCAGCTCCGGCCTTCTTGGCAGCCCGCGCAAATTTTATCAGATAATCTATGCGGGTCCTTGACGCATCCTCGGCGTTAACTCCCACATACTTAACTCCCAGCTTGCGGGCGGTCTGGACAGCCTCAACCATCTCTCTTATAACATCTTCTTTTGTGTATTTACCCTGAAATTTACCCTGTATCATCTGGTCGGATGTTGATATGGATAAATTAAGATTCTCGACCTTCGTCATCTTACAGGCCTTTTCAACATCTTCCTTAATAGCCCTGATCCATCCGCTAAGCATGATCGGCTTCAAAGCACCCATCTTAACAAGCTCAAGGTTGGCATTCAGATAATTTGTCTCATGCCGCGTCACGGGAAAACCAAATTCTGATTGCGAAATACCCATATCGTTAAGATATATATTTATCATTGTCTTCTGAAGCTTCGCAAGCCCGAGCCTTGAAGTCTGGACGCCATCCCGGTTTGTAACATCAACTATATAGATCTTGTTTTGTCTTGCCATGCTGTTTTCCTTGGTTTATAGTTTGACTAATTTTAGCTCATAGACGTTCTTTGAGCTCTTTATCTCGTCCAGGATCTTCTTCGGGACATCGCTGTCTACATTCCATACGCTGACAGCTTTACCGCCTTTTTCATCCCTTCCGAATGACACACTTGCGATATTTATTTTATTTTTACCTAAGATCGTACCTATGTGCCCGATGATTCCGGGCACGTCTTTATTGAACACCATCAGTAAGTTGCCTTCAGGGACAACATCTACGTAGAAATCAT
Source organism: Candidatus Omnitrophota bacterium (assembly GCA_041663425.1). Lineage (GTDB taxonomy): Bacteria > Omnitrophota > Gorgyraeia > 2-01-FULL-45-10 > 2-01-FULL-45-10 > FEN-1322. The sequence goes on along the minus strand of JBAYMS010000004.1, from coordinate 39,452 downwards.
TGATCTTAACTATTCTGGGATCTACTTTTGTAAATAAAGTTCCCAGTATTGAACTCGTGGTCTTGTCGGTCTCGACTTCGACCAGAATGAGGCTGGCGAAATCACGTATCTCTGCCGTTTTTGACTCAACAACTGTTATGCCGCGCTCTTTCGCTATAACAAGCGCATTCACAAAGTTGACAGTATCCTGAAGTATAGGCGTCAGCATGCCTTTTACTATTGTAGCTGTAAACGGAGATAAGTCATACTTAAGAAGATCCCCTACATATTTGATTTTAACCTTTTTTATATGTCCGTCAACGAGCTGCGCCTGTATAGATCCGATATTCTCGGCAAGCTTAAGATAAGGCTCTAAAACCTTATACATTTCCGGATCCACGCAAGGAACGTTAACCGCATTCTTTACACCACGGCCTAATAACATATCGCGGACAGTATTCGCAACATCTATGGCCACATTCATCTGAGCTTCTTCTGTAGAAGCACCCAGATGCGGAGTAAGGACCACCTTATCAAGCTTACAAAGCTTGGAACTTTTAGGCGGCTCCTGTTCAAAGACGTCAAAAGCAGCGCCCGCAACTTTACCTGCTTCTATAGCTTTGACAAGCGCCTCTTCGTCTATAATGCCGCCCCTAGCGCAGTTGACAAGCCTGACATTCTTCTTCATGATGGCAAATTCTTTGTCGGATATCATATGCCTGGTTTCGTCTGTAAGGGGCGTATGGACCGTAATATAGTCGGCGTTCTTATATATAGTCTTCAGATCTACGAGCTCGATACCCAGCTCTTTGGCTCTATCTGCAGACAGAAAAGGATCGTACGCCAGAACCTTCATCCCAAAACTTAAAGCCCTCTTGGCCACTTCCGTCCCTATCCTGCCAAGCCCCACTATCCCGAGCGTCTTTCCATAAACCTCAACACCCATGAATTTCTTCCTCTCCCACTCGCCTTTCTTCACAGAAAAGTCCGCCTGAGGAATGCTGCGTGAAAGCGCAAGCAGCATTGAGAATGTATGCTCCGCTGTCGATATGGTATTACCGGCGGGCGTGTTTACTACTATAATGCCCTTCTTTGAGGCCGCCTCAACATCAACGTTATCCAGACCAACACCTGCCCTGCCTATTATTTTAAGCTTGTCGGCCACTGCTATGACATCTTTTGTAACTTTAGTTGCGCTGCGGACAAGGAGAGCATCGTAATCCTTTATAACTTTCTTGAGCTCGTCCGGCGTCAGCTTTGTATTGACTTCTACCTTAAACTCTTTTTCTTTTTCCAGGATCTCGACTGCCTCTTTCGACAGCGAATCGCTTATAAGTACTTTGAATGACATCGCTTACCTCTCCTCTGAAGTTTATTAGTTACGCCAATATTTTTTTCGCAGTTTCGACTCCGCTGCCTTTTTTAAATTTATATCCGAGCTTTTCGAGTGCCTCTTCGAGAGCCTTTAGAGATTCTATAGTATGTTCAATATCTATACCGCCCATATGAGCGCCTCTGAATATCTTGCCCTTCAGAGCATCCTGACCTCCGGCAAACGTAACGCCGTATTCAGTTTTGAGCAGCTTTATTATATCATCAGCATCAATACCTGCCGGAGCATTCACGCCCGTAACCGCAGATGACGGACGGCGGGAAAATATGCTAAGTCCTATAGCCTTGCAGGCCTGACGGAAAGCTTCGGCCATTTTTTCATGCTCAGCTATAACGTTGTCCACGCCTTTTTTATTAATCGTCTCTACAGCTTTTCTTAATCCTATGACAAGTGTCAGAGCAGATGTAAACGGCGTATCGGTATTATCATAAGCCTTTTTGTATTTCTTAAAACTAAAATAGAATTTTGGAAGCTTTGATTCCTCCACAGCCTTCCACGCCTTCTGGCTGACGGAACAGAATGCCAATCCGGGCGGTATCATCAAACCCTTCTGAGAACCGCAGATAGCTATATCTACTCCCCAGGCATCATTTTCAAACTTGTCAGCGCCCAGCCCGCTTATAACGTCAACTACAAATAAAGCGTTTGTAGACCTGACAACTTCACCTATAGCTTTGATATCATAAGCTGTGGCAGTCGATGTTTCGCAAAGAGTCGTATAAACACCTTTAACCCCGGGATTCTTTTTAAGAAGCTCTTTAATGGCTGCCGGCTCCGGCGCATTTCCCCATTCGACATCTAGAGGTATAACTTCTATGCCATATGCCTTAGCAATGTCGCCAAACCTTTCTCCGAATTTACCGCCGCGAACCACTATGATTTTATCCGCAGGAGAAAGAACGTTCACTATCGATGCCTCCATAGCTCCCGTTCCGCTGGAAGTAAAAGTAAAGAGATCGCCGGAGGTTTTGAATATCTTTCTTAATCCTTCGGTAGCGTCCTTGAATATGGCCTGATATTCCTTAGTCCGATGATGTATCATCGGTTTCGCCATTTCATTTCTTATCTCTTCCGGAACTGGTGTGGGCCCTGGCGTCATCAAATAGTGTTTCTTCATCTTGCGTCTCCTTCGTCTGAAGCTATTTTTTCTTTGCTATATTAGTAATTACCTCGTCAACTATCCCATACGCCTTAGCTTCTTCGGCAGACATGAAATGGTCTCTGTCGGTATCTTTCTTTATCTTATCCAATGACTGCTTGGTATGCTTCGACAAGATCTCTTCCAGCTTTTCGCGCATACGCAGTATCTCTTTAGCATGAATACTTATATCGGTAGCCTGTCCCTCAAATCCGCCCCACGGCTGATGTATCATTATACGAGCGTGCGGAAGAGCGTAGCGCTTTCCTTCCGTACCAGCTGCAAGAAGAACCGCGCCCATACTGGACGCCTGCCCTACGCAATACGTATTAACATCCGGTTTCACAAACTGGATCGTGTCGTAAATAGCTAAACCACTCGTCACAGATCCGCCCGGCGTGTTTATATAAATATTTATATCCTTTGCCGGATCTTCCATCTGTAAAAATAATAACTGAGCTATAATGAGATTTGAAACTACGTCATCTATGGGGGTGCCTATAAAAATTATCCTGTCCTTAAGAAGGCGTGAGTATATGTCATACGCCCGCTCAGATCTTCCTGTGCTCTCTATTACCATAGGAACCAGCATACTCATAATAGCTCCTTTCTAATCTTTCTCGGTTATCTCTGCGTTCTTCAGAAGAAACTGAATAACTTTTCCTTCCCTGATCTTATCTTTCAGGTCGTCAGTCATGTCTTCTTTTTCGTAATAAGCGCGGACTTCATCCTCGCCCTTACCTGCCTGGGCAGATATGACCTTATACGCATCATTAAGGTCTGCATCCGTCGCCTCAATCTTCTCCTGCCTAGCTATATCTTCCAGAATGAATAACAGCCTAACCTTCCGGGCAGCTTCATTCTTAAATTTCTCCTTCAACTCATTGTCTTTCTTATCAAGATCTTCTTTTTTGAATCCTTTCTCAACCAGATGCCTCTTTGCATCTTCAACCATATAATCAAGCTGTCTTGCCACAAAGCTCGGCGGAACAGAAAAAACGTTATCGTCTATAATCTTATTAAGGACCTGGTTCTCGGCGTCAATTTCAGCATTAGCCTTTTCCCGCTCCTCGAGTTCTTTAGATATTTCTTCTTTCAGCGCAGCTAAATTCTCTTTACCAAATATCTTTGCAAATTCATCGTTCAGCTCCGGCAGCTCCCGTCTCTTTATTTCCTTAGCCTTTATATGATATTTTGCAAGCTTCCCTGCGAGGGTTTTATCGGGGTGCTTTTCCGGGAAATTTGCCTCTATATCACGCTCCTCGCCCTTTGTCATACCGACCATCTTTTCGGTAAGCCCGGGAACGAGCGAATCTTTGTCCAGGAACATCCATAAATTCTCCCTGGTCTTATGAACTGGCTTTCCGCCTATAGAACAGTCCATATCGCTGACAACATACTCACCCATCTGGACCGGCCTGTCTTCGACAGAAACATACTTGGCATTCATTTCGCGCAGGTTATCGAGCATCTTTTTCACATCATCATCAGAAACCTTGGGGCGCTTTTTGCTGACCTTTATGCCTTTATAGCTCTTCAATTTAAATTCCGGCCTGGTATTTACTTTTGCCTTAAAAGAAAGCTTATCTTCGCTCTCGAAATTTACATCGCTTATATCCGGCATACCTACAGGCGATATTTTATGTTCGAGGATCGCGCTTCTGTAGGCTTCAGGGACAAGGCGTTTTAAAACCTCTTCCTTCGCATTCTTTTCGTAATGTTTTTTTACCAGTTCCTTCGGGGCTTTTCCCGTCCTGAAACCCGGGATATTGGCATACTTGGTTAACTCAGCATACACTTCGTCAAAAGCTTTTCCGATCTCTTCCTTCGGAACATTTATTTCTAAAAGCGAAGTGCAGTCTTCAACGGTTTTTATCTTCGATTTCACAACGTCTCCTTGTTATTAAATGGTTTTTGAGAAAAAGATTATATCATAAATACGGGAGAATTTACATCGTAAATTTTTCACCCAGATATAATTCGCGCGCTTTGGGACTTGATATAAGATCCTCTTTGGAACCGGCTATCAGTATCTTGCCGCCGGCCATAAGGTAGGAACGATCCGTTATAGTAAGGGTCTCTCTCACGTTATGATCAGTCAGCAATATCCCCAGACCTTTATCTCTTAAGTCTTTTATTATTTCCTGGCACTCCGCAACGGCTATAGGGTCTATGCCACTAAATGGCTCATCAAGAAGTATGAATAAAGGGTTCGTAACAAGTGCACGGGTTATCTCTACACGTCTCTTCTCTCCGCCCGATAGCGTATAAGCTTTATGTTTTCTCAGATGCGCTATTTTAAGCTCATTGAGAAGCTCGTCACACCGTCTCTTCCTCTCGCGAGGACAGAAGCCTAAAGTCTCAAGAACAGCCATTATATTCTCTTCTACGGTAAGTTTTCTGAATATAGACGGCTCCTGTGAAAGATAGCCTATCCCGCAGCGAGCCCTGGCATGAAGCGGCATTCCGGTAATATCACGCTTATCAAAAACTATCTTGCCCATATCAGGCTTCACAATACCGGTGATCATGTAAAAAGTGGTAGTCTTGCCAGCACCATTCGGACCGAGAAGCCCGACGATCTCACCGCGCTTTACATTTATATCTACGGAATTAACTACAGTTCTGTGGCCGTATTTTTTTATAAGGCCTGTTGTCTCTAGTAGGTGCACGCATGCCTCACTTTTTGGAACTGCCGAACACATCCATTTCGGACCCGCCCTCCTGATATATAACCAGTTTAGGCTGTCCGGTTAAAACGATCTTTTTTTCTGCTTCGATATATGTGGCCTTATCACTGTATGTGATATTTTCTCCGCGCTTTATCTTAACATTGCCTTCCGCAACTATCGTCTTCACGGTTTTCGATGAGGAATCAAGGTATATGGTAAGCCTGTCGGCATCGATAGTGCCTTCGTCGTTGATGACATGGACGTTCTTATTGAAGTATCCTTCATTCTTCTCGTAATTAAACTCTACTTCGGCGTCACAAGTAATGATCGTCCTGCTCTTCTTGGACTTATCTGCGGCGCCAAACGGGATCTCTTTAGACTTTGCGGCATCTTTCGACGAAACCGGCAATGACATAAAATCTGCCGCACTGCCCTTAGTATTCTCGATGACAGCCTTTACGTTCTGTTCAAGACGCACATTGTTTTTTGACTTATCATACATTCCTGCATCGGCAGTTATGGTCGCTTTAGCGTCTTTGCCGTAAGTGCCGGCCGTTACATTGTTCAGCCTTACCTTGTCTTCAGTGAGGGACTCGGCAGACTGCCCCTTGACATCCCATTTCTTCGACCCATCGTCGGCAAGTCCTTCGAGATCAAAAGCCATAACCTGATGTTTTACAGGGTCGATATTATTGGAAATGCCGGCAGACGAAGCTTGAGCGTTAACGGTAGAATTGGCCGTTGAATTATTCGGCTCTGCAGCCTGCGCGACCGATCCGCCCTTAGAACAGCCCATAACCCCCAGCATCAATACTGCTGCCAGAATTAATATGAAATTTTTCATTGTTTTTTTGTCTTCCATCTCCGATGCATCCACACCCATTGATCAGGATATTTTCTCACATAAGATTCTACCACATTCGACCATTTCTGGGTATTGGAAATTAGATCCGCTTCTTTGTTGCCTGTATCGGCCAATTCAACCGGCTCTTCTATAGCTATTGTGTGCCAATCGCCTTCCCTGATAATAAATACCGGTAGAAGGACAGCGCCGCTCGCTCTGGCAAGCACCACAGGTCCGCTGGGCGTATATGCCTGATGACCGAAGAAGTTAACAAACACGCCGTCAACCGAATCGACATCCTGGTCTGCAACTATCCCGACTATCCAATTCTGCTTAAGCGTCCTGAGCATTTTTCTGGGAGATTCATCGCGGTATATGACTTCAACATCGCGCGATCTGCGCAGCTTATTGAGAAAATCGTCGTACTTCTTAAAATATATCCTCCTGCCGATCGTAACGCCGGGACAGTTATTTTCGCGCAAAGCCGCCGCCATAAGCTCCCAGCTTCCGAAGTGAGCTGTAAGGACTATTATACCTTTGCCCTTCTCGTATGCCTTGTCCAGCCTTTCACGGTTCCTGAACCTGACAAATTTATCCATCCTTGCTTTATTGAACTTAGGCAGGTTTACCAGCTCGACAGCATTCTTGCCCAGGTTCTGGAACACACGTTTCGCGATATCTTCAAGCTCCTTATCAGATTTTTCATTGCCGAACGCTGTCTTAAGGTTTTCTATGGTAAGGTTCCTGTAACGCGGAAGGATGTAAAATACGAAAGATCCCACACCGGATGCTATGGCAAGACCTACTTTAAGCGGAATTATGGTAAAGACAAACGCAACCGCCCGGCCTATATAATAAATGAAATAACGCCTTAATTTAAATTTCATAGAGATACAATATATAATAGCGGTGGGGCTTTGTCAATAAGTCTTGGGGTAAAATTTTTCCTCGTCAATAATCCTCGGGAAATCGCAGGCTAACTTGCTTAATTCGCTTACTTAAAATATTTGGATGTAACGAGATCCCACTTGTCCTGGGATTTGAGGATGAGATCGCAGATCTCGCGGACAGCGCCGCGGCCGCCTTTATTCACAGTGGTAAAATGGGCTGATTTTTTAACTTCTTCGACCGCGTTTGGAACAGCCACTGCCAATCCGACACGTTTTAATACCGGAATATCTATAAGGTCATCACCTATAAAACAGATCTCCTCCGGCCGGACACCGAAACGCTTCAAGACATCGTTAAAAGGGGTTAGTTTGTCCATAAAACCCTGGTAAGCTTTGACTACTTTAAGATCACGCGCCCTATGTTTTACTATCTTTGATTTTTTTGCGGTTATGATTATGGTTTTAATATCGGCCCTGCGCAGGAGAGTTATGCCGAAACCGTCCTGCACGTCAAAAAATTTCAGCTCTTCGCCATAGCCGCTATATACTATACGCCCGTCGGTCATAACGCCGTCTATATCGACGATGAGTATTTTTACATTTTTCAGTTTTTCAATAATTTCCGGCTGAATCATACGAGACCTGCTTTTAATAGATCCTGGACATCCAGTAAACCTATGGGCCGCTTTTTATCATCGACCACCGGAAGCTCGTCTATCCTTTTTGAGCGCAGGATATCAAACGCTTCTGCAGCCAATTTTTCTTTCTTTATATAAGTCGGATTTTTTGTCATGACGTCTTTGACTTTTTTCTCGATTAAGCGCGGGTCGCTTTCGACATGCCGCCTCAGGTCACCATCTGTAAATATCCCGACCAGCCTCTTCTTAGAATCAACAACGCTTGCTGACCCCGCACGGGCTTTAGTTATCATAACGAGCACTTTTTTTACTGGAGTATTCTCATCCACCACCGGATTGTCGGAACCTTTTCTCATGATGTCAGCCACTTTAAGTATAAGGCGCTTGCCTAAAATACCACCAGGGTGAAATAACGCAAAATCTTTTTCCTTAAAACCTTTCTTTTCCAGAAGAGCAACCGCGATAGCGTCTCCCATCGCAAGCATCACCGTAGTAGAAGTAGTCGGAGCCAGACCAAGCGAACACGCCTCCCTCTTTACCGAAACGTCGATAGCATGATCTGCGAATTTTCCGAGAGTTGACTTGACGTTGCCTGTCATCGCTACAAGCTTAGCGCCGATCTTCTTTATTATCGGCAGAAGCTTAACAACCTCTTCTGTTTCGCCGCTATTTGAAAGTGCTATTATGAGATCGTCTTTTGTGACACGGCCAAGATCGCCGTGGAGAGCCTCTGCCGGATGCAGATAAAGAGACGGCGTACCGGTAGACGACATCGTGGCAGAGATCTTCTGAGCTATAAAACCGGGTTTACCCATGCCGGTAATGATGACCCGCCCCTTAGTCCGGCAGATGACATTTATTATATCGTCAAAATCGGCACCAACCCTGCCAATAAGGCTCGTAAGCGCATCGCGCTCTATTTTCAAAACTTCTTTTGCTATATTTTTCGACATATGTTTTAGATTACTTTGCGGCTTTCTCTATCTTTTTCAATTTTATGAGAATACTTTCAAGGTCTTTCAGTTTGATCATGTTCGGGCCATCGCTAAGCGCTCTGGCAGGATCTTCATGAACTTCAACAAATATACCATTAGCTCCGCATGCGATCGCCGCAGAGGAAAGATAAGGGACAAACCGGCTCTCCCCGCCCGACTTATTGCCCATGCCGCCCGGCATCTGGACGGAATGCGTCGCATCATATATGACAGGGTAACCGGATTCTTTCATTATAAGTATGGCCCTGAAATCGCTCACTAAATTATTATATCCAAAACTCACACCCCGCTCGGTCAGTATGATATTTTTGTTCCCTATAGATTCTATTTTCTTTATTACATTGTTCATATCCCATGGGGCGAGAAACTGCCCCTTCTTTATATTCACCGCCTTGCCCGTCTGGGCAGCGGCCAGGATAAGATCTGTCTGGCGCGAAAGAAAAGCCGGTATCTGAATAACATCGAGAACTTTTGCAGCTTCCTTTATATCTGCCTTGCAGTGGACATCGGATAATATCGGCAGATTAAGCTCTTCCTTAACTCTGTTAAGTATGGCCAGGCCCTTCTTAAGCCCCGGGCCGCGGAAAGAATCTACAGAAGTCCTGTTAGCCTTGTCGTAGCTCGACTTATAGATAAACGGAATGCCAAGCCTGCCTGCGATCGTCTTAAGAGCTTTGGCATGGCGCATAACGCTCGCTTCGGATTCTATAACGCAGGGCCCTGCGATCAGAACAAACGGGTTGTTCCCGCCTATCTTTATCCTGCCAACCTTGATCTCTTTCACTACTATTTCTCTCTTTCCTTTAGTAAGGCTATCTCTGCCCTCTTAAGATCTTCAGGCCTGTCGATACCTATCGTATCGAGCTTTGTCTCAACTATTTTTATCTTGTATCCGTTCTCAATAACCCTTAACTGTTCAAGTTTTTCAGCATTCTCAAGCGCTGACTTCGGGAGATTCCTGAAAGTGAAAAGAAAATCTTTCGTAAAAGCATAAAGGCCTATGTGCTTATAATATGTGGGGCGTTTCGATTCATCGACCTCACTTGTCCTGTTGTAAGGTATAGCATAGCGGGAAAAGTATATAGCGTAACCGTTCTTATCGACGATGGCTTTGACAACGTTGGAATTCGTAAGCTCCGCGTCATCTTCTATTTTTTTGATAACCGTTGCCATCTGGGCTTCTTTATCGCTTTGAAGTGCGATAACAAGCGAATCTATTATGATAGGTTTAATGAGAGGCTCGTCACCCTGAATATTAACAGCAATATCAACATCGAGCGGGTTAACAACTTCGGCGAGCCTGTCCGTACCCGACGGCTGGTCGGGAGATGTGTAAACAGCCTTACCGCCGAAACCTTCCACCACTTTCATTATACGCTCATCATCGCACGCAACTATAAGCTCGTCGAGCGTCTTTGCCTTTTTCGCATTTTCCCAGACATGCTGTATTACAGGTTTTCCTAAAAGGTTAGCCAAAACCTTACCTTCGAACCTTGTCGCACCCCATCGCGCCGGTATGACTCCTATCACTTTCACTGTTTTTGCTCCTTTTAAGTTATTGCTTTTTGTCCAGTTCTTTACGGATCCTGTTAAGAAGCTCGTCGGGACCTACAACTGCTATACCAACCTTACCTACCACTATTCCGCCTGCGCAGTTCGCAATATACGCAGACATTATAGGATCTGCACCTGCGGCAAGAGAAAGAGTATAGCTGGCAATAACTGTATCGCCTGCGCCGGAGACATCAAATACTTCCTGCGCCACTGTAGGGATATGCTTCATAGGTTTAGCCTTCTGGAAAACTGCCATACCGTTCTCGCCGAGAGTTATCAGGGCTATTTTACAATTCAATTTCCTCAGAAGCTCCTGCCCCGCTTTGATCAGGGTAGCTTCGTCTTTTATCTGGAAACCTACAGCCTTTGAGGCTTCGTGGTTATTCGGAGTGATTACGCTTATTCCTCTATAATATTTAAAATGCTCTTCTTTCGGGTCGACCGATATTATCTTATTATGTTTCTTGGCTATTGGGACAACTTTACTGAGCAAGGCTGACGTTATAACACCTTTGCCATAGTCCTCTATTATTACAGCGTCGACATCTTTTATTATCTGCTCAACCTGCATAACCATCTTCGCCACTATGTTGGCACTCAGCGGATCGATTCTCTCCTTATCGATCCTCACCACCTGCTGGTGCTGCGCAACAACGCGTGTCTTAAGGATCGTCGGCCTCGAATCGTCGGTCACTATCCCTGCGGTATTTATACCCTTCTGCTCAAGTTCGCCTTTAAGGATAGCCCCTCTCTCATCATCGCCCACTACACCGACGAGATGAACGCTTGCGCCAAGAGAGCGCAGATTGTTCGCGACATTTGAAGCGCCGCCCGGCATAAAACTTTCTTTTTTAACCCAGACTACAGGTACCGGGGCCTCAGGAGATATCCTGGAAACATCACCCCATAAAAATTCATCAAGTATAAGGTCGCCTATCACCAGCACTCTGGCATTTTTAAAATTTGAGACTTTCTCTTTTATTTTGTTAAAATTTACGTTATGCATATTTTATATCTTCTCTATTATTGAACGATAAAGCAGCGGGAACATTATTTCGTGATGGCCGATAATATTATAACCCTTCCCGCCGGAAGAGGTCGGCCGCGACAATATATTCTGATAAGGCCTGTACTGACTTATCATGTCAAAATTTGCGGTTGTAAATATGTTCGCTTTGTATCCGAGATTTCTCGCAACGGTTAAGGCTTTCAGGAAAACTTCCGGCAATATTACAGCCGATCCGAAATTTACGGCCACGCCGTTATCGAGAGAGCCGACGCTATAAATAAAATTCCTGAAGTCGAGAAGCGACCCTTCGCCTATCGCCTCACCGTTGGCAGACGGATGCTGATGTATTATGTCAGTCCCTATAGCCACATGCACAGTTACAGGAACGCCGAGCTCATATCCGTTGGCAAGTATGCTTAAGTCTCTGTGAGGTTTCTTCGTCTTTACTATTTCACCTCCGAGCGCCTCGCCTATACCGATACCCTTCTGGAAGCCTTTGTTTATAGCCCCGTTTATGAAAGAGGCCGTTTCTTTTGCCATACCAAATGAACCGTCAAGGATACCCTCTCCGACATCTTCACTTGTCCTGCCTATCATGGCTATTTCGGTATCATGGATTATGCCAGCGCCGTTAAGCGCAACCGCTTTTATCACACCCCGCTTCATAAGGTCGATAACCAGCGGAGAGAGCCCGCACTTTATGACATGCGCACCCATCATCAGTATGACCATCTTGTCGCCGTTATAAGCATTTACAATTTTATCGACGAGAAACCGCAGATTCTGGCTCGCCAGAACATCCGGGAGCGAATTATAAAATTCCTTGAACGAAGCGCCTTTTTTGCCGGGTTTGGCAAAATTCTGTATAGATACTTTGCACTTCCTGGCATTAAGCGGTATGGTCTTTATTTTTGTAAGATCAACTCTCTGTCTTTTCATATCATTTCCTTTGAAGCGCATATTTTAGCATGAAGTCAGCAAGATATGCTACTCTTTTTTGCTCCTCTTAAGCTCACCATGGATGTCCATTTCAACTACTTCTTCCAACTTAACATCAAATATTACAAATTTCTCGCTTATGAGTATCTCAAATGTTTCATGAGTAGGATTACCCCGGACCTCATCTATTATATGCTGCGTTGTAAGGCGCACCTCTCTGTCCGTCATCTCCTGCCGCATCTTGTCATAAAGCTTACCGCGCGATATTATCTTAACCGTTCCGTTCAGCTGATAACCTTTAAGCGTCCTTGTATCTGTAAGCGACATCGATATCTTCGGATTGACTTTAAGGTTCTTCCATGTCTTTCCTATCGTATAATCTACAAGATAGACGTGATTGTTTTCCACCTTTAGAACAAATTTCGGAGCGGCATTAGGCCGTCCGTTAAAATCACACGTGGCAACGCTTATAAACTCTCTTTTATCAAGCAGGTCCGACAGTTCTTTAGGCAGCATTGAACCCTCCCGAGTCCGGCTTTACACGCTATACATTAAAACGGATGTTCATTATATCTCCGTCTTCCACTATATAATCTTTACCTTTCAGATAAAATTTACCCGCTTCTTTCAGCTTATCTTCTCCGCCCAGCGCTATAAGGTCGGCATACTTCATCGTCTCAGCCCTGATAAAACCTTTCTGAAGATCAGAATGTATGGCTCCGGCTGCTTCGGGGGCGCTCGACCCTTTCCTTATAAGCCACTGACGGACCTCGTCTTCTCCGACAGTAAAGAAAGATATAAGGTTCAGCGCTTTTATGCAAACCCTGGTAAGTAAATTTATTGCGGGCTCCTCTATGCCAAGCGCACCCAAGAATTCCTTCTTCTCTTCGTCCGATCCGAGGCCCGCTATCTCCGCCTCAACCTTTGCCGATACCTGCATAACATCTATCCTGATAGGCGCCAGCTCGGACTTAAGCTGGTTCAGTTCTTTGGTATCTTTAAGACTGTCCTCGGATACGTTCAGCACTACGATCATATCTTTAAGAGTAACGAACGGGTAGCTCGTTATGAATTTTTTGTCATCGTTGGTCAGATCGAGAAGCCTGAGCGGCAGAGTCTTATCGAGATGCGCTTTAAGTTTGAGGAGGACATCCCGCTCCTTTATCGACGCTTCTTCTTTGGTTACTTTTATCTTCTGCTCAAGGCGCTCCATACGTTTCTCTATAAATATCATATCGTGAAGTATGAGTTCGGAATTTACAAAATCGATGTCCCGCCTGGCATCAACCGAACCGTCAACATGATAAACGGAATCGTCCTTAAACGCCCTGACAACATGGCATACAGCGTCGAGCTCATTTATATCCGCGAATATCTCGCCCTTGGCGATGGTATCCTTTTCTACTTTCGGTAATGTCTCAATATCTATTCTGGCCCGCACCTCTTTCTTGGGCTTATAGATCGTAACAAGTCTGTCAAAGCGAGGATCTCTTATTTCGGAAACCCCTTTAATGGGCTTACCTGAAACCAGTTCTTTTTCGGAAGGCTTGTGATTAGTAAGCAGTTCGAACAGTGTCTTCTTTCCTACCTGCGGCAAACCTATGATACCTATCTTCATTTTAGCTCCTTAAATGAGGCCTGTTTTGATAAATTTTTAGAAACCACTTTATCGTTACGCATTTCCCTTACGGTCGAAACAACAATGAATAGCAATAATCCCCACAAAAAAATCTTTGTTAAACGTTTGATAAATAAAAATACCCTTCCGCTATTGCCTTTTTCAATATTATGTGGCATACTTTATTTAGATATACGAGAGGGAAATGATAGCGAGAGCCATTGAGGCCTATCACCTCCGGAAAAGACCAGCGAAACTGCGGGTCTTTTTTGTTGTCTATCTAGTCTCCTTAGTTAAAATCTTGTCAGCTGCCGCGATTACATCATCTACAGTGACCGCCTCAAGACACATAAAACCCTTTTTACACTTATGCGCCAAACACTCAACGCAGCCGACATCTTCGTGCAGCACGATATCGCTCTTACCTGTCGGCCCCCACCTCTCTGGAGAAAGTCCCCTATCGCTGCGACCGAATATAGCAATGACCGGAGTTCCTACAGCGCATGCTATATGGACCGGTCCGGAATCGTTTGAGACAAAAAGTTTTGCCCGCCTTAAAACACCCGCCACATCGGCAACGCTAGTCCGGCCGGCAAGATTTACACACTTGCCCTGCAGTAATGATGCGACTTCATCGCCGAGCTTTTTATCTGAGGCTCCGGATATTATTATGATCTTTGCCTTATATTTTTCCGCAAGGATGTGCGCAACCTGGGCAAATTTTTCCGTCCCCCACCTTTTGGATACACAGCTGGCTCCGGGATTAACAGCAACACAGATATCGTTCTTGGAAATACCATGTTCCTGAAAAATACTTTCAACGTTTCGCTCAGAACAGGCATTGACCGGCATATAAAGAGATTTGTCTTTAGGCTCAAGGCCCGTGTATCTTAACACATCCAGGACATAATCAATCTCATGCTTCAGGCCATGATGCTTACTATGAGGAATGCGTTTTGTAAGCAAAAATCCCCATTTTTTATTATATCCGATCGTCTCAGGTATACCGGCCAGCGAAACAAGAAGATGAGCCCTGTTAGTAGGATGGAGAATGAGCGCTATATCAAATTTTTTACGGCGAAGGGACCGGATAAATTTGAGGTTACTCGCAATCCCTTTCTCCCTGCCGGCCTTCTCATATATTATCACTTCGTCCAGATAAGGATTGCCTTCCAGTATATCGCGTGCGTGCCGGGCCGCCATAAATGCAATGTAGCCATCCGGGCATGCTTCGCGCACAGCTTTTATAACAGGCGTAGACAGGACCACGTCCCCTAGCCGGTCGAGCCTTACTATCAGGACCCTCTTACCCTTACGCACCTTTTCAGTCTTACTCATACCCCTCCAGAAGCATCTTCGCGGCGTCAAACACTGAATCGGGTGTAATCAATTTCATGCACTCATAATTCCGGACGCACTCCGCCTTCTCGCACGGAGCGCATGACAATTTTTCTTTTATAACTACATCGAATTCTCCGGTCGGGCCGTATTTTTGCGGATCCGTAGGGCCGAACAACGCCGCGACTTTAACGCCTACTGCGCAACCCAAATGGAGAGGAGCGCTGTCATTGGTTATAAGAAGCTTGGAACGTTTTAAAAGCGCTGCAAGCTGCCGTATATTTGTCTTATTAACTAGAACAAACGGTTTGTGTCTCATCTTTGAAACTATATCGTTCACGATAGCCTCGTCTTCTTTTAATCCCACAAATACGACGCTCGCTTTGCACTCTGATATAAGCCTGTCGGCAACTTCGGCAAACCCTTCGGCAAACCATCGTTTCAGATGGCTCTTAGCACCGGCATTAATAACAACCACAGGATCCATAATACCGTTCTCTTTGATCAGCTTATCAGTGTAGTCTTCGTCTTCTTTTGTAATGTGTATATATGACAGGTCTTCGCTATTATTGATACCCAAGGATTTAAGCCTGTGCAGATGGCGGGATCTGCTATGCATGGCAGCGCGCGGAAACCTCTGTATCGTCGCTGTTCTGTATTTAGGAGCTATGAGCATTGGAAACACGGTATTTCGTATGTCAACCACGAGATCATAGTGCAGCTTTTTTAATTTCAATTGCAGCCTGCGCTTCTCGCCTATGGGCAGATGTTTATCGTAAATAATAACCTTGAAGATATGCGGATCTTTTTCAAATATCTCACGTCCCTGAGGCCCTACCATAACGTCAATCCTTACTCCGGGAAATTCTTTAGAAAGAGCATTTATGACCGGCGTCGTCAGAATGATATCGCCGACATTGCTCAATGTTATAACAAGTATACGGTTTATCTGAGACTTATCTATCTGCACTTTGCCTCCAACGTCGAGACAGCTTCATTCAGCACATCTGCGACCTTTATCGCTGCCATGCACCGGTTATCGGTGCATGTAAAATCGTAGCACGGGACATCGCAGGTGTCGTTCTTAAAGATGACTTTGTAGCGGCCTTCTCCATATGGACCTGTAAGCTGCGGTGAAGTAGGTCCAAAAAGAGCTATCGTATTCGCCTTCATCGCAACAGAAAGATGCATAGGCCCGGTATCATTTGCCACAACAAGGTCCGCCCTCTGGAATAACGCCCCGAGCTGTTTAAGCGTTGTCTTGCCTGCGGTGATGACCGGCTTCGCTTTCATCATATTTTTTATCTCTCCGGCAAGCACCACATCCTTCTTCGCTCCGGAGATGATGATCTTCGCTGCACATTTTTCGGATAACGCATCTGCCAGTTTGGCAAAGCTCTCCTTAGGCCATCGTTTTGGGTCCCAGTTACCGCCCGGACACAGGACAACTACCGTATCATTTTCAGAAATGCCCTCTGAGCGCAAAAGGTCGCCTACGAATTTTTTATGCGCCTCATTTATAAAAAATTCATACGACCGGCTCGACGGCTTCAATCCGCAGGATGCCGCGATATTTAAAAAATATTCCACTTTATGAAGTTCTTCAGCCGGCGAATCCACCATTTTTGTAAGCAGCATACCCCGCCTCTTCGTAGGATAGCCTATGCGCTCTTTTACGCCCGCTAAAAATACGATAAGGGCTTTAGTAAATGACCTATGCAGAAGAAACGCCGTATCAAATTTCCGCTTCCTCAGAGAAAACACAAGTCTCAGTTTTCCCAACAAACTCTTATGGGCACCTTCCTCATCATAAATCACGAGCTCATCCAGACAGGGATTCAGCTCCAGCATCTCTGTGCATCTTGGATGGCTTAAGCATGCAATATAACTGTCAGGATACGCTTCGCGCACCGCGCGTATAAAAGGTGTAGCGAATAATGTGTCGCCTATCCAGTTCACATTTACTATAAGGATTCGTTTCATTTTAATATCAGTTCCTTTTGAACCATGTATACAGCCGGCTGATCTCTCCCCAGAAAACAATCATATTATCCGAAGAGCGCGATATCTTAATACGCTTTATAGCAAAAATGTCTTCAGGGGAAACGTTGCTGGGATTTGTTGACACAGCGCAGGCATAGCCGGCAGCCTCCACAGCTTTTTTTGAATTTGTGTCGAAAAAACCCATTGGATAGCAGAAAATATTTACTTTCTTACCCAATTTCTCTTCGAGAATCTTTTTGGAATCAACCAGTTCATTTTTAAGAAATTTATCATCTGATCCTGAAAGCCAGAAATGAGTACGCGTATGGCTCCCTATAGTAATAAGCCCGGAATCGGACATCTCTTTGATCTGCGGCCAGGTTAAAAAACCGGGGCTGCCCACTTTATCCACTATGACAAATATAGCTGCCGGTATATTATATTTTTTAAGTATCGGATAGGCCGCTGTATAGTTATTTTCAAACCCATCATCCAAAGTTATGGCTATGGTCTTAAAAGGCGGTCTCTCTTTTTTATTTATGTACGAAACGGCTCTCTCCAGAGGAATCACATTATACTTATTTTTATGTAAAAATTCCATCTGCCGTTCAAAACTTTCCGGAGAGACAGAGAGCTTGCTCGCTTTATCATTATTGTCTATCGAATGATACATCAGAACAGGGACGACATAGGAGGTCTCGATGAGCAACGCTGCCGTTATCGCTAATACAAAAAAAACGACAGTGCCCGCTATAATCGTCCGCTTTCTACCTGAGGCCATATTCCCAGGGCTACTTCTTTTCATCAACAACTCCTTTGTAAAACTTTATGACATTATCGCTCATAGCATCAAGTGAAAACTGTTCAGCAACAAGCTTTCTGGCGTTATCACCCGTTGCCTGCCTTAAGACTCCATCATCGAGAAACTTGATTACAGAATCTGAGATTTCCTTACTTCCTCCCACCGGCACAAGAATGCCTAAGGACGGATCTTTTATGATATCGCTTATGCCGCCTATATCGGAAGCTACACAAGCTCTGCCTGCAGCCATGGCCTCCAAAAGCGCTATGCCCAGCCCCTCTTTAACCGAAGGAAATACAAAAACATCCATGACTGCCAGAAGTCTGGGGGTATCTATATAGGATGGGACAAAGTAAATAGCGTCCCTTATATTCATAGACCTGGCCAGATTTTCCAGAGCGAGCTTCTCTTCGCCGTCGCCGACAATCAGGCACTGAGCGCCTTTTTTACGGCTGACTATTTCAGCCATAGCCTGTACCAGATACCTCTGTCCTTTAACCTGAGACAATCTGCCTATCGTCCCTATTACCGGTGCGTCTTTCAGACCAAGATCGTTCCTTATCGCGGTTTTTTCATCTTCTGAATACTTGCGACGGAATTTGTCCACATCCACACCGCTATATATAAGATCTATCCGGCTGCCGGATACTCCAAGATCATCTATTAAATGGCGTTTCACTGCATCACTGATAGCTATGACCTTACATCCCCATGTATCAAATATCTTCCTCGACCGCACCTTGAAATAACCATGACAGGTAGTAACATACGGCACGCCTGTAATAAGCGATGCTAAAAACGCGGCAACCTGGGACACCCTTGTGTGCGCATGTATTATATCAACCTTTTCACGCTTTATGATATTTGCCAGCCGGAAAGCGGAGGAAATAACCTTCGGCCCAAACTCAAACTTTGTTTTTATGTCAATGCGCATGTGAGGTATATTGCGCGCGCACAGCTCTCCTTCGAGATTCCCGCCGCTTGACGCCACTACAACATTTACGTCTTTGACTATAAGAGCCTCTGAAAGATTTAATATATAATTGGCTATGCCGCCAATATTAATGTGCGTTGTTATCTGCAGTACTTTCAACTCTCGCCTCTTCTTTAAGATATGGCCGCATGGCCTCAAGGACTTCTTCCACCGATATCTTTTTCATACACATGAAATTTTTTACACAAGTGGGGCTGTAGCACGGACTGCATTTCAATTCATCTTTTTTGCTGATCACTATGCACGTCTTAACCGGAACCGCATGGCGCGCCGGATCCGTAGGCCCAAATAATGCGATGCATGGAGTCCCGACCGCCGTAGCTATATGCATGGGCGCGGAATCGGGTGTTAAATAAACTTTGAAACGGCTGATCAGGGCGGCAAGCTCGAGGACGCTGGTCTTCCCTGCAGCGTTCAGAGGTTTAGATTTGCTCATCTTTGCTATCGCCTGGGCAAATCCCGCATCCTCTTCAGCGCCGGTCAGAACAACCCTGACATTAAATTCCCTGGCAAGCCTGTCACACAGCTCGGCGATATTCGCTATCGGCCAGTTCTTTGTAACCCACCTGGCAGACGCCCTGACGTTTATACCGACAAGCTCCGTGGTAGGTTTCATCCAACCGTCGGTTAAAAGTTTCTCAACCTGTTTTTCCTCGGCACCTGACGGCCAAAGTGCCAGACATTTATCCTGAGGCTTTATGCCCGCCATTCTGAGCGTCCTGAACTGATGCTCTACAGGGTCAAGATGCGGAGCGTCGTCTCTCAATCTCTTGTTAAGCAGGAATGATAATTTCCTATTGTCGTATCCGTATCTAAGGGGTGCAAAACTCAGCGCTGCAAGGATATGGCTCTTCTTGGAATTCTGGAGGTCTATCACTATGTCAAAACACGACGCGCGCAATTCTTCTCCAAGCCGCCACAGGCCTAACAGCCCGTGATGCTTTCCCTTAAAATCACAGACTATCCTGTCATTGATATACGGGCACCTGTCGAGCACTTCCCGAGCCTGGACACCGACCAGGACCTTTATGTTTGCCTTAGGATATTTTTCACGTATCGCTTTAAGAGAGGGAACGCTCAATATCACATCACCGATCGCACTTATCTTTATTACAAGTATATTCAAAGTTTCAATCGCTTCTTCGTAGACAGCGATCGTCCTATTCATCATCTTATTTAAATTGAAATAAGTCTCCACGTTTTTTTTGGATTCAACCGCAAGGCTCGTCCACAACCCCTTATCTTTATGCAATTCCAGGATCTTTTCGGCCATCTCTTTCGGGTTCTGAGGATGGCACAGAAGCCCCGTCTTCCTGTCGTCTATAATGTCTACTACCCCGCCTACCTGCGTAGCAACTACCGGAACGCCCGATGCCTGAGCCTCTATGATGACCCTGCCGAAAGCTTCCGGTGTGGTAGTGGCAGATACGAGCACGTCCAGTCCGCGCATTATATTCGGCACATCATGCGTAGCCGGAAGAAACTCGATCATATTGGAAAGGCCCAGCCTTCTTATCAAAAGCTCGATATCCTCTTTATATTTTGCCTTCGGTGCACTGCCGACTATGACGGCTTTCAGGTTTGGGATCTGGCGGCTTAATATGGATATGGCCCTGACAAAATCGGCATGACCTTTAAGAGGCGTTATCCTCGATACCATCCCCACAACAAACCATTCTGACCGGCGGGAAGATGGATCTCTGAATGTAAATCTTTCAAGGTCCACGCCGCGGGGGATAAGCCGTATCCTGTCATACGGGACTTTAAAATTATTCATCATGTGCTTGGCCATCACATTAGAAGCAACTATAACGTATTTACCCCAGCCCATAGCCTCGCTCATCATGTGTTTCTTATAATACCCGTGAGCGGTAGTGATAAATGCCCTGCCGGATGATTTGCAGGCAAAATAGGCTATAAGCGCAGGCACGCGGGAACGCGCATGAACTACATCGATATCCTCTTTGCGGATTATCTCGCGCAGCTCTTTTATCATTTGTATGATCGATATGAGAGACTTTTTACCTACGGGCAGATTATAATGACGCGCGCCTATCGAGTCGAGTTCCCTTACAAGACGGCCGCCGCTTGAAACCGTTATGGCCTTGTGTCCATGGGCGACAAGATATTTCGCCAGGTCAACCGTCCCGGTCTCAACCCCTCCCACATCCAGCGATGGTAATATCTGCAGTATATTCATTTAGTTTAAATCAACCTTTTAAGCGCCTCGAAGATACGGTCCATATCTTCAGGCGGCTTTACGGCCGTTTTATCATTCCAGGCTTTCTCAAGCGCTGCGACCAGCCCTGACGCTTCAACAATAGCAATATACCCCTGATCGGCAAGCGTCTTAAGCGCACGTTCATGTTTAGTCACAGCGTCATTCTTTTTCGACAGGCGGAATACAATAACTTTCCTGCCTGCAGAGATGGCCTCCGAGACCATAGATATCGATTCCTCCGAGACCACTGCAACCTTACATGACGCAAGCATACCGCTTACCGTAAAATCAAAGTTCTTTTCGTTAGCTATCACGAGGAACTTACATTTCGGATAATTCTGCAGCCTGTTCTTCAGAATACCTTCGATCTCAGGCGATGTCCTTCTTGATGTCGTTGCAAAAATAGACGCTCCGGAGCGATCACAAAATTCTGTTACCCCCTCTATGGCTGAATTGACAATATCTCTGGCCATCGAGAATTCCGGATTGTCACCGCCGATAAATAACGCTACAGAATCTCCGACGCCGCCGCCTATCTGTTCTTTAAGACTGGCTGCATCACGTTTCATCCTGTCCGCATCCACCAGGTTAGGGGCGATCTCGGTCACGACCACATTCTTTGTCCGGGCGGGATGATCATGGCGCGGAATTATAGCAAGTTTAAATTTACGCATGGTAAATGGCGCAAGCATAGGCGTCATTATAGTTATATTTTTCGCGTTGTTCTCTTTTGACATGAAAATATTTACAGGCGTAGTTGCGGATCCGCACGATATTACGAACTCCGAATACGTCTTCATTAAAGTTTCATACGTGTTTTCTTCGAGACAGAATTTCATAATACCCATCCGGCCGTGACAGCGCCAGCCTGCAAAAAGCGAGGCGGCCGTAAGTATCGCCCTGGAAAATTTGCTCTTATACTTTACATCAACTACTACTATATTTGTATCTTCCGCTTTAAAGCCCTGCGTCATGCGCGCCCTGCGAAGCTCTTTTGCGACAGCCAGAGACTGGTTCAGATGACCGGCCTTTCCGTCATTCAGGACGAGCGTCGTCCTGACAGGAGTAGATTTCCATCTCTTGTGAAGCCATAGCCACTGATCGGGATACTTCCGGACATAGCTTTCGAGAAGCTTCGCAAACTTCTGCAGGTTCTCTTTTATATCATCGGGACTATTCGTATTACGGAAATCAATATATTCTTCAAGATAAAGCTTATGATATGGCCCGCCTGTGCGGACTATAAAATTAGGCAATATCAGCGAATCTGTATGTTTTGCTATTTCGAAAGGTCCGGAATGACAGGATGTCGGCCTGCCGAAAAAATCAACGAACATGCCTTTTTTACCAGCATCCTGATCCGACAGCACGCCTACAATATTTTTACCGCGCAGCGCCTTAAGTATATTCCGGACGTCCATCCCTTTCCTGATAACTTTGCAGCCGTTGGATTCACGAAGCTGGTTCAGCAGCTCATTCAGCCGCTTCATCTTCTGCTCCCTGGCAAGGACCAGTATCGGAAACCCTTCCACTGAACTCACCAGGCTCGACAGTTCCCAGTCGCCGAAATGGGCAGTCAGAAGCACCGTCCCCCTGCCGGATTTCGCGGCATTCCGTATGCGTTCCATATTCACGACTTCGACGTATTTATCTACATACTTCCGGTTTATCTTTGTCAGGTTGAGCAGCTCGACAAAAGTCTGGACCATATTCCGGTAAATTCTCTTGGTGATCTGCCGTAATTCCGCAGGTGTCTTTTCAGATGCGAACGCGGATTTCAGATTGGCATACGCCACGAGCCTCCGCTTTTTATTGACAAAAAAAGCAAAGTCGCCTATGCGCCTGCCCAGCCACAAAGATACGCTTATAGGCACAATGCTGAATATTTTATTCAGCGCCTTAACGAGTATATAAGCTGCGTAATCTATCAACTAAAAGCTCCTTCCCTGAAAGAATGTCCATCTTTATAGCAAGCGTCATTACGGGATAACCCGCAAACGACAGCGACATCCTGCGCAATTTAACTTCATCCTTTTCCGTAGTTAAAATAAAATCAAACTTCCGCTCATTGCAGCGCTTCACTATGAGTTCCGCGTCCGACTCTTTGTAATTATGATGATCTGCAAATATTATATGCTCTGCTATATCCGCCCCCAGAGAGCGGACCGTATCGGCAAAATAACCCGGATCTCCTATGCTCGAAAGAAGGACGACCCTTTTCCCTTTCAAAAATTCCAGAGGGCGGTCTTTACGGCCTTTTAGGTCATTTACATAAAAAGGCCTGTGGACCGCTTCCAGGAATACAATATTATCGTTTATATTTTTAATCTCTCTCTTTACATTGTCAAGTTCTGCATTTTTTTTATCCGTCTTCGTAAACACAACAACCGATGCCCGCTTGAGCGCCTCCTTGGTCTCCCTAAGAACGCCGCGCGGAAACAGAAATCCATTACCAAAAGGGTTGCGGGAATCTATCAGCACTATATCGATATTGCGCGATAGCTCCCAGTGCTGAAAACCGTCGTCCAGCACCGCTGTGTCGCTTCCATATAATTTTATCGCTTTGTGAGCTGACCTTGCCCTATCCTCGCCGACCATGATAGGTGTGTCAGGAAGTTTTCGTTTAAGCATCGTCTGCTCGTCCCAGCCATAACCGCGGATAAGAACGCTCGCCTTTTTATCAAACTCTTCATCCAGCATATCGACAAGCCATATGACGAAAGGCGTCTTCCCCGTACCCCCCAGGGTGAGATTTCCTACTGATATAATTTTCAGAGGGACCTTTTCGGACTTAAATATCCCGACAGTATAAAAAAGCCGCCTGACCAGGATAGCCGCTCCATAAGCGAGAGAAACGGCATAAAGTATAAATTTCAAAATAGAATAAAACGCGCCTTTGCGTTTATCGGTCATGAGCGAATAAATAAAATTACGCATTCAGGAACCTGCCCATTTCATTCAATACGTTTTCTGTGGCACCCCTATTTGCGGCAATAACCTCTTTGGCGCGCAAGCCGACCTCCGCCTGTCTATTTTTATTCGCCAGCATATTATAAAGGACGGCAGTCAGGTCACCTGCAGCATCAACCCGTATTGCCGCATCTTTGCTGAGAAACGCTTCGGCGATACCTTTAAAATTGAACATATACGGCCCGAATATCACGGGCTTACCATAAATAGCGGGCTCTATCGGGTTCTGTCCGCCGTGCGGTATAAGGCTGCCGCCAACAAATACGGCCGATGCGATCGAATAGAAATCGTTCAGGCGGCCTATTGTATCCAATATGAAAATCTGGGAATTAGAGGCATCCGACTGCAGGACAGACAATTTAACAGGATTAAATCCGCAGCCCCTGGCGACTTCCGCAACCTCATCCGCGCGATCGATGTGGCGCGGAGCTATCAGAAGTTTAAGGCCGGGGATCTTTTTAACAATATCCTGATACGCATCAATAACCGCCTCTTCCTCGCCCGGATGCGTCGATCCCGCCACAAGAAGCTCATCGCCCTCCTCGAGCCCAAGCTGTTTCTTGAGCTCATCGCCTGAGGACTGGATGGGCTTGGCCGGAACGTCGAACTTCATGTTGCCGGTGACTTTTACTTTTTCAGCGGCAGCGCCCATCTTTATTATCCTGTCCGCATCGGTCTTCGACTGCATGCACAGAGAGTTCATATTCTTTATTATCTTCTGAAGGAACGGCCTCGCCATCTCATATTTCCCGAAGGACTTATCCGAGATCCTTCCGTTTATAAGAATGGCAGGGATCGTATTGCGTTCTATCGTCTTAAGAAAGTTGGGCCATATCTCCGTCTCTACCATAACATACATCTTCGGTTTTATCATGCGGATCACTTTTTTAACAACGAACGAAAAGTCGAGCGGGAAATATATGATCACCGCATCTTTGGAAAACAATTTCCTGGCAAGCTCATTACCTGTCTTTGTTATCGTCGAAAAGACTATCGGATGCTGCGGAAACTTTTCGCGCATCATCGGAACAAGGCTCCTGCAGAGCGCAACTTCTCCGACACTCACCGCCTGTATCCATATCGCGCCCTTGGCCTGCGCAAGCGCCGCGCGCTTCTCCCTGCCGTAAAAGCCGAACCTTTCGCCAAAGTCACCATGCAGCTTGCCCTTGAATATCAAAGTCGGCAAGTAGAACAGTGAAAATATGAAAAATCCTATGTCGTAAAGCATCTCACTCCTAAATTTTCATCCCTCGAGGAATTCCCTTCCGGGATTGTGCCTCGCGGGGACGCAAATTTTTCAGCCATGTAAAAAATTTGCTCTGTAAAATTTCTCGTACGCTGCCTCGAAATTTTAACGCCCCGCTCGTCACAAATCCCTGCGGGAATTTCTACTACAGAGTCGAAAAATTTCCTCGCTCAATCTGGCGCACATCGTCGCGTAAACACAGCCCTCTCGAGCATTCAACTATGCACTAATTCCAGAGCTAAATTTCCAACAACTACTTTAAAGATATTTTAGCATCGCGAATTACAATTACACCATTAGACATTTTCTGTGGAGGAATATTTAATTCTGCACGAACCAGACTATTAAATGTACAAACAATAGACCCTCCCGTTACATCTACATCACTTTTTTTTAACATCGGCGAAAATCCTACTTCAATATAATTAGCGTCATTAAGATGGGAGATGGGCTTTTCAGTAATGCCCTTACCAACATCCATATTACAGAGTGCTTTATATGCAACCTCCCCTTCTCCCAATTGATTAGCAAAACAATCTAAAGATTTCATAATCACGAATATTTCCTTTTGTGTTCCAAAAGCAAAACCAGATCCTTCTTTAGCAAATGCAATATAAGCACCCCGATCCATAAAATGACTATTTAAACTCTCTTCGGACTTGATCCGTACTTCAATGGCTGCGGTAGCCACTCGTATTGGTTGACTAAGCGGTGCGACTGCGTTCAGTCTAGTAACTATTTTTTTTAACGACTCATTAATTTCTTCTCCTGGAAATTCCTTGGCGGCTTGCTTAAGAAGGGGTGCAACAGTTTCTTTTAAGCTAGTATTTTCAATGCGAAGCAAATTCTTCTCTACGGCAAGCTCTTTATTTTCTGTCTGAATCTTAGCAACCTGCGCTTTAAGATCACTAATTATCCTAACCATAGCCCCCTTATCTATAATCCAGTATGCCACTATCCCTACAATTATTACTAATACAATAATTGCTAGCATACGTCTATTCCGCCATACTTCGATAAAGGCGTCCCATTCATCCACGACCCAGTTAGCAAATGGTTTCTTATTATTCATAATATAAACCTTATATTATCTAAGACTATATATTGTACCTGGTACAATCTGCAACCTTCAAGCTATCCCCGGTTTTGATATTGAACGTGTCCCAGGGCAACCGTAATTCCAGTAAACCTTTTCGCTCACCATGAATGTGATGTGGCGAAGTGGTGAGCTTCGGCGTAAAAATTGCGAGGCAGCGTCCGAGCAATTTTTCCCGAGCGTAATTTTCACATGGTTGAAAATTACGCGTCCGAAGCGAACCACTTTGACACAGCACATTCTACCGTGTCAAAAACTTTATGCCCGTGGATGCGCTTTGTCATACACCGCTTTCAGGCGATCCATCGTCACATGCGTGTATATCTGCGTTGTCGACAGATTCGCATGGCCCAGAAGTTCCTGGACGCTGCGCAGATCCGCCCCATGATCAAGCATGTGTGTCGCAAACGAATGCCTCAGGCTATGCGGCGAAATATGCTCCACAACGGCGCATGACTTTATATGCTTATCAAGTATGCGGCGGACACTTCTGTCCCACAAACGCGTCCCATTTTTACCAAGGAACACCGCATTCTTGTCTTTATCCTTAACACCCAGCTCATCGCGCCTATCGAGATATCTCCGAAGCGCTGTAGCTGCCGGACGGCCTATCGGCACCATCCGCTCCTTAGAACCTTTACCGAATACCTTAATGACCTCACCGATCAGGTCAACGTTGCTGATATTCAAGCCCACCAGCTCGCTTACGCGGATCCCGGCGGAGTAGATCGTCTCAAGCATAGCCCTGTCCCTTAGCCCGAATACATCATCCTCGGGAGGGCACTGGAGCAGCTTTGCTATCTGCCCTTCGTCCAGGACAACCGGCAATTTATGATCAAGCTTGGGCGTAGATATCGCGGAAATAGGGTTGGTCTTTATGTGCCCTTCGCGATACATAAACTTAAAGAAACTCCGCAAGCTTGCAAGTTTGCGCGCAACGGTCCTTTTCGAATAGTCCTTCGCGCGCATATCGGCAAGAAACTTTCTGAGCAGCAGGTGGTCTATGGCGGAAACGTCCTTGTCGCCTAAAAATTCTTCAAACGCTTTGAGGTCCACAGAATAATTTGTTATTGTATGCGCCGAAGAATTCTTTTCAACCTTAAGGTAATTTATAAATTTTTCTACAAACCTCTGCATCAAGCGGCTGATTCCCCATCCTTCTTGGCATCATCGGCTTCTTTGTCTTCAGTCCCCGGAAGTTTTTTGGAAGTAAATGTGCATGCGGGGTATTTCGTACAGCCGTAAAAGGTGCCGCGGAAAGAACGTCTCTGGACCAGCTCTCCGCCGCAGCCATTAGGACATTTTACGCCTGAAGATATCGATTTTGCGTTCTTGCAGGTCGGATAGTCGGAACAACTCAAAAACTTCCCGCGCCTGCCCCACTTTATAACCATAGGCTTTCCGCAAAGCTCGCATATCTGGTCCGTTGCGCCTATTTCTTTTTTAACATCCTTCATCTCAAGCTTTGCCGCCTCGACAGAATGTATGAACGGCGAATAGAATGCTTTGAGAACCGTAACCCAGTCCGCTTCGCCCTCTTCTATGCCATCGAGTTCATTTTCCATTCTAGCTGTAAATTCAACATCAAGGATCTTGGTGAAATGCTTCATTAAGAGCTCAACCACTATTGTGCCCAGTTCAGTCGGATGGAAATACCCGGACTCACGCCTGACATAATCCCTCGCCGTAATGGTCTGTATAATAGGCGCATATGTCGACGGCCTGCCGATGCCGAGCTCTTCAAGTATCTTTACAAGGCTCGCATCTGAATATCTCGGCGGCGGTTTAGTAAAGTGCTGATCGGGAATGAGGTTCAGAAGATCGAGCGGCAGCCCGACGGAAAGCTCCGGCAGTTTGGTCTTTTCGTCCTCATCATCCTCTTTCTCTTTCTCTACCTCATAAACAGCCGTATAGCCGTCAAACACCACCTTTGTATCGCTGGCCTTAAAAAGATAATCGCCGGCGTTAATATCAACAGTGACCTGCGAAAAGACAGCCGGTGTCATCTGGCTGGCGATAAACCTGTTCCATACGAGCTGATAAAGTTTAAACTGATCGTGCGTAAGCGTATCTCTTACAGATTCAGGACTCCTCAAAGGAAGTGTCGGCCTTATGGCTTCGTGCGCTTCCTGAGCCGATTTTCTAGATTTATAAGCATTCGGCGTCTCCGGATAATATTTGTTACCGTAAGTATTCACGACATACTCTTTAGCCGCCGCCTGAGCATCTTTGGAAATTTTCACTGAATCGGTTCTCATGTAAGTTATAAGACCGACAGACCCTTCGTCCCCTATTTCGACGCCTTCATATAAAGTCTGGGCGATATGCATCGTTCTCGCACCCGAGAATTTCAGTTTATTAAACGACTCCTGCTGAAGCTTTGATGTGGTAAACGGCGGATATGGATTTCTTTTTTTCTTGGTCTCCCGCAGATCGCTGACTATAAAAGTCTCCTTCTTAAGCTGCTCCAGAGCTTTGTCGGCATCCTGCTTGTGTTTTATATCTGCATCCACGCCTTTATATTTATAAAGCTTGGCGATAAATTTATCCTTCGGCTGATCCGCTTTACGCTTAAGCTCAGCCTCGAGACTCCAATATTCCTGAGGGTTAAATTTCTTTATCTCGCTTTCACGCTCAACTATCAGGCGAAGCGCAACAGATTGGACGCGGCCGGCCGAAAGCCCCCTAGCTACCTTTTTCCAAAGGATAGGGCTTATGGAATATCCGACAAGCCTGTCGAGTATCCGCCTTGCCTGCTGGGCATTAACGAGGTTCATGTTTATATCGCGGGGGTGCTTAAACGCATTCAATACGGCATCTTTGGTTATTTCGTCGAACTCGACCCTGTAACATTTCTTATCTTCGCTGCCCAGCACATTCTTCAGATGCCAGCTTATAGCTTCGCCTTCACGATCAGGGTCGGCTGCGAGATAGATGGTAGTTTTGGACTTGGCGTCTTTTTTTAGCGCAGCCATATTTTTTTTCCTGTCCGTCATAACTATGTACTTAGGCGCAAAGTCATTCTCAACGTCTACCCCGAGCTTCGATTTGGGCAGGTCTATAATATGCCCCATACTGGCGACAACTTTGTAGCTTGATCCGAGAAATTTATTTATCGTCTTCGCTTTAGCGGGAGACTCTACTATTACCAGGTTTTTGGCCATTAATTTTCCTTTCGTATAAATTGCTTGCCTGGAAGCTGCGAAATCAGCTTCTTCAATTCTAAATTAAGCAACACTTTCGATACCGCAGCATGCTCCATGCCTGCTTTTTCTAAAATGTCGTCTATATACATCGGCTCATCTGATAAATTTTTATATACTTTCCGTTCGTCATCGGTCAGAGAATTATAAATATATGCCCTGGTCTGTTTCGATATCTTTTTATCCAGCGATTCTTTTACCTCGCCGCCGACCTGACCGACCTGCACGATAGCCAACTCCTGTAATATGTCATCGACTGACTGAATAAGACAGGCGCCGTCTTTAATAAGTTCATTGGTGCCTGAGCTAGTGCTTGACGAAACTTTGCCCGGAACCGCAAACACCGTCCTGCCCTGCTCGGCCGCAAAGTTCGCCGTAATAAGCGCTCCTGAATTCCTGGCCGCCTCGACAACTACTATACCCAGAGAAAGGCCGCTTATGATACGATTGCGCGCCGGAAAATGGTACGGCAACGCTTCCATGTCATTGTCGTATTCCGTTACGACCGCACCGCTGCTTATGATCTCTTCGTACAATTTCTTATTCTGCGGCGGATAGATAACGTTATGCCCGCTGCCCATTACCGCTATCGTCCTGCCTTTGGCTTTGAGCGCACCTTTGTGTGCGGCCGAGTCGATACCGATCGCCATACCGCTGACCACCGTCACTCCCCGCGCGGCAAGCTCAAATCCGAACTTCTCAGCAGTTTCAAGCCCATAGACCGATGCGCGCCGTGAGCCGACGATCGCTACCGCGACCTCGTCACGCTCCAGCAAGTCGCCATTGACATACAATTGTTTCGGCGGCGTATGCATATTCCGTAAATTCTTCGGATATTCCGCATCACTTAATGTAATCTTCCGTATAGCCATTCTCATTTCTTCTTATTTACAACCAACCCGAACATCGTCCAGCTTACTATCAGGATCACAACCGTCAGGCTGACCGCGTTAAGGACTATCAACTTACGTGTGATAGCTTCCTTTTCGCGCCTGAAAATATCAAGTATATATTCCTCTTCTGACGAACTTCTGAGGGCATTGCCCGTCTTTATCTTCGTCATCAGTATCGTCGTCGCTTTATCGTTGAGCGAAAGAGCTTTTCTTATCAAAGGAAAACCGAAAATACCATAGTTGAACGCTAATATTACAATAAGCGTCATCCCGGTCCACAAACGCGCTTTTCTGCTCATTTCACAATAGCCTCAATTTTTTCTATAACCTGCCTGGCTGTAAACTCACCGGTATCTATAAAATGATCAGCCTTAGCATAAAAAGGCGCTCTCTTCGCAAGAAGCGCCCGGATTTTCTGCTTTGGATCCTCGACATTAAGAAGCGGCCTGTGTTTATACTTTTTCGTCCGCTCCATTATCGTATCTTCATCGGCTGTAAGACAGATAACTATGCCGCTCGATTTAAGATTGACCAGGTTTTCCTCCCTGATGACCACCCCGCCGCCGGCGTCTACTACCAGTCCTTCGGCCTGCGAGATCTCGCGGACAACGTCGCTCTCCACATCACGGAAATATTCCTCCCCGCTCTTTGTGAAGATCTCGTTTATAGTCCGCTTCTCCCGCTTCTCTATCATGTCATCGGTCGAAACATAACGCATGCCGAGCTTATTTGCAAGCTGAATAGCTATGGTCGTCTTTCCAGTGCCCATAAATCCGACAAGGACTATGTTCTTCATTTAAAATTCCGCCACCTGTTTTAAGTATTCACTATAATTGCGCAGCATCTCACCGACCGAATCGCCGCCAAACTTCAAGATCATCGCATTGGCGATCTCCACAGCAGCCACGCTCTCGGCCACCACACCTGCCGCCGGCACTGCGCATACATCCGAACGCTCTACCGTAGCCTTAAAAGCCTTCTTAGTCTTGATATTTATGCTTGAAAGCGGTTTTTTAAGCGTAGCGATAGGCTTCATAGCGGCGGTTATTACAATATCCTCACCGTTACTCATACCGCCTTCGATACCGCCCGCCTGATTTGTATTTCTGAAAAATCCTTTAGCTTTTGAATAAAATATTTCGTCATGCACTGCGGAGCCGCGCATACCGGCAGCTTCAAACCCGGCGCCGATGCTGACTCCTTTTATCGCCTGTATAGACATTATCGCACCGGCAAGCATACTATCGAGCCTTCTGTCCCACTGAACATAAGTGCCGAGCCCCGGAGGAACGCCGTTAGCCACAACCTCAAATGTCCCGCCCAGCGTATCGCCGTCAGCCATAGCCTTATCGATCTCTTTGCACATCAATTCTGACGCAGCCGGATCGACACATCGCACCGAAGACGCCTCAGCTCTTGACAATATCTTATCGAAACTAAATCCACTCGGCTTAGATGTTATATCGCCTATGCCTGTCACATGGCTTGTTATACGGATACCGAATTCAGCTAACAATATTTTACAGATAGCCCCGACGCTTACCCTGGCTACTGTCTCCCTGGCACTGGCGCGCTCAAGAACGCTCCTGACATCATTCAGGTTATATTTTATTGCACCCGTAAGGTCGGCATGCCCTGGTCTGGGATCGAGAATGACCGGAAGCTTATCTATCGACTGATCCACGTTCTTTATCATTACAGATATTGGGCTGCCTATAGTTACGGATTTCCTCACACCGGACAATATCTCCACTTTATCAGCTTCGATCTTCATGCGCGCTCCGCGGCCATAACCCTGCATGCGTCTGAAAAGCTCTTTATTTACAGACGCCTCGTCTATTTTAAGCCCTGCCGGCATTCCGTCCAGTATCGCAAGAACACATTTGCCGTGAGATTCTCCGCTTGTCATATATCTGAGCATAAACCCTCCGATTTACTATTGTCCAAATCTGGTAAATCGTCCCGAGCAAGGCCATGATCTGACTGTCGGCCGCGCCGAGGGACATTTTTAAATTAATCCGCCGAACAAAAACCCCAAGATCTTATTACCGAAAAATATAGATATCAATGCAGCCGCAGACAGGAACGGCCCGTATGGAATAGTTTCAGCGCCGTCCTTTATCTTTGAAACGATCCCCGGCACTACTCCTAAAAAAGGCGCTATGAAAAATGTCAGGATGACCATCTTTACGCCGACGATCGAACCTATCATAGCCATCAGCTTAACATCGCCGCCGCCCATCGCATCCTTTTTAAATGCAAGTTTGCCGAAAAATCCCAGCAGAAATATGATCCCGCCTCCGGTAACCGCACCCATGAGCGAATTGGTAATGCTCGCAATCCTTGTAGCAGTGTCAAGTATCGACGGAAACAATGCCGCCAGCAAAAGCCCCGCGATAGTGCCGCCTACGGATATTTCGTCAGGTATCTCCTGTATTTCAAAATCTATAAAAGTCGCAGCTATAAGACCGCAGGACATAAAAGAATACGCGAAGAATTTAGGTGTTATGCCAAAAGTTACGAATAGCGCTGTAAGCAAAAACGCCGTCAAAAGCTCGACGATCGGATATTTAACCGATATCCCCGCCTTACAAAACCTGCATTTCCCCCTGAGTACTAAATAGCTCAGGAGCGGGACATTGTCGAACCAGAAAATATTTTTCCCGCATTTGGGACAGTGCGAAGCCGGAAATACAACCGACTCTTTCTTCGGCATTCTGTAAATGCAGACATTTAAAAAACTTCCCAGGATCATCCCGAAAACAAAAACGAAGATCGCCGACACATTACCTCGCTATTCTCTATTTCTTATTTTTTAAAGCTTCTTTAAGGGCCTTCTTCATGACAGCTACCGGCGCCTTAGCTCCTGTCCATATCTCAAAGGCTATAGCGCCCTGATAAAGCAACATACCGAGGCCTGTTGTGGCATGCAATTTCAGCGAAGTCGCTTTTTTTACAAGCTCTGTTGCAGGACGATTATATACAAGATCGTAAACATAAAGCCCGTAATGGAGCAAAGATGTGTCCACGGGCGACGGGTCGGATTCTTTCATTCCCACAGGAGTGGTATTTATAAGAAGGCTGGAAATTTTAAGTTTATCTTTAAAATTATTACTGTTAACTATCGTAAGCCTGTTGCCGTCAAAATACCTTTTGTAATGTTCTTGCAGATCGTCGGTTTTTGCCTTATCTATATCGAATACAAATATATTCTTAGGCCCGTTACCCAGATACATTATAACCGCATGCGCCGCTCCGCCAGCCCCCAGGACAAATATATCTTTGCCTTCAGGCTCAAACTTCAGATCTTCGACGAGCGAACGGTAAAATCCGGGGCCGTCGGTATTGTACCCGCAAAGCTTGCCGTCCTCACATATCTTTATCGTATTTACAGCGCCCAGCCGTCTGGCGTTCTCATCAAGCAAACCTTTGCGCTCCAGATATTCTTTTGTTTTTATTTTATGGGGAACGGTAACATTGAAACCCGATATATTGCCGGAACGGGCATCTTTTAAGAACCCTTCCAGTTTTTCCGGTTCAACATCATACAAAAAATATTCGGCGTTAATGCCCAGCGCGCCAAAGGCAGCGTTCTGCATGGCCGGCGAAAGCGAATGCTTTACGGGGTGGCCTATAAGGCCGTATTTTTGTTTTAGCATTTAATTTCAGGGCTTATGACTCTTATAGACAAGTTTGTTTACGGCGTTGACATACGCCTTAACGCTAGCCTCGATAATATCTGTGCTGGCGCCGCGGCCCGATACTATGCCGCCCTTGGACGATATCTTCACCGAAACTTCTCCCAGCGCATCTTTGCCGCTGGTAACAGACCTTATCTGATAATCCAACAATTTCCCGGCAGAGCCTGCGACCTTGTCTATAGCTTTATAGCAAGCATCAACAGGGCCGTCTCCTGTCGAAGTTGTTTCGAGAACTTTGTTATTAAATTTTAATTTTATCGTAGCGGTCGGCTTTACCTCATCACCCGAAGAAATATAGAAATGGAGCAGGTGAAATTTCTCGGGTATCTTAGATATCTCTTCGTTAACTATGGTCTCAAGATCTTCGTCAAATATCTCCTTCTTCTTATCCGCCAGCGCTTTAAATCTGTCAAAAGCGGCGTCCAGCTCTTCTTTGTTCAGCTCAAAACCCAGCTTCTTCAGCCGTTCTCCGAAGGCATGCCTGCCGGAATGTTTACCTAAAACAAGACGAGTCTCTTCAAAACCCACATCTTCCGGTTTCATGATCTCGTAAGTGATACGTTCCTTTAAAACGCCGTCCTGATGTATTCCGGATTCGTGGCTGAAAGCGTTCGATCCTATTATCGCCTTGTTCGGCTGCACTACCATGCCGGTCAATTTTGATACCAGGCGGCTGGTCTTATATAACTCTTTCGTATTTATATCTGTATAGGTTCCTTTAAATATGTCATTTCTCGTCTTGATGGCCATAACAATTTCTTCTAAAGAAGAATTGCCTGCACGCTCACCCAGCCCGTTTATTGTGCACTCAACCTGTCTTGCTCCGCTCAATACTGCTGCTAAGGAATTTGCAACACCCAGCCCCAGGTCATTATGGCAATGCACACTAATGACGCATTTATCTATATTGGGCACGTTATCTTTAATACCCTTAATGATATCGGCAAATTCAAAAGGCGTAGTATATCCTACCGTGTCGGGTATATTCACCGTGGTCGCCCCGGCAGCTATGACAGCTTCTACGACTTTGTATAAAAACCCTCTCTCCGTCCTCGAAGCATCCTCGGGTGAAAATTCTATGTCGGCGCATTTATTCCTGGCGTATTTCACTGACGCAACGGCCAGTTTCAGTATTTCGTCTTCGGCCTTTTTGAGCTTATATTTCATGTGGATCTTCGAGGTGGCCAGAAATACATGGATACGCGGATGAACCGCCTGTTTCAGCGACTCAGACGCCGCATCAATATCTTTTTCAATAGCGCGCGCCAGGCCGCATACGACCGGCCCTTTGACAGACTTCGCCACCGTCCTGACCGATTCAAAATCTCCGGGACTTGATATAGGAAATCCTGCCTCAATAACATCGACGCCCAAGATAGCCAGTTGCCTGGCTATCTCGAGCTTCTCTTTTATGTTGAGGCTTGCGCCCGGCGATTGCTCGCCGTCACGCAGCGTTGTATCGAATATTATTATCTTTTCGTTCATATCCCTTATCTTATTTCTGCATCCACGGCATCATTTTACGCAGATCGGCTCCGACTTTCTCGATCTTGTGTTCGGCTTCGGACTTCATGATCGAATTATAGTTGGGCCTGCCCTCTTCGTTCTCTTTTATCCACTCTCTGGCAAATTTACCGGTCTTTATCTCTTTGAGCATCTTTTCCATCACTTTGCGGGTCTTGTCGGTGATGATCCTCTTGCCGCGGGTGATGTCCCCATAGCAAGCGGTATTCGAAACTCTGGACCTCATACCGCTGATACCTTTTTCCTGAATCAGGTCGGTGATAAGTTTGAGCTCGTGAAGAACTTCAAAATACGCGATCTCCGGCTGATAACCGGCATTGACCAGCGTGTCAAATCCTGCTTTGATCAATTCGCTCGTTCCGCCGCAGAGAACTGCCTGCTCGCCGAAAAGATCTGTCTCAGTCTCCTCTTCGAAGGTCGTCTCGATAACACCGGCTCTCGTCCCGCCGATACCTTTGGCGTAAGCGAGCGCTATCTGCTTTGCATTGCCTGTGGCATCCTGATAAACCGCCACCAGGCAAGGAACTCCCTTACCCTCTTCGTACATCTTGCGCACCAAAGCGCCCGGTCCTTTAGGAGCGACCATGATGACGTTGATCTTCTTATTCGGTTTTATCTGTTTAAACCTTATATTGAAACCGTGCGAGAAAAGAAGCGTCTTTCCCTTCTTCATGTTGTCGGCTATTTCGCTCTTGTAAACTTTCGCCTGGACGTGGTCTTCGGTCAATATCTGGATGATGTCAGCCTGGGCGGAAGCCTCTTTTGCTGTAACCGGATTAAATCCGTCCTTCTTTGCCTGTTCGTAATTTGCTGTTCCCGCAAGTTCGCTCACGATAACATCGAGCCCCGAATCACGCAGATTCAAACTCTGACTGCGCCCCTGTATGCCGTATCCGATAACGGCTATTTTTTTACCCTTTAATAAATTTAAATCTGCATCCTTGTCATAATAGATCTTTGCCATTGCCTTATTCCTCCAAGTTTATTCAGCCATGTTATTGGCTAAGTGCCGAGATCTCCGATCTCGGCCTTTCATTTTTTTAGCTACCTATTCGTTTACTTCTGGTTTTCCTTCAACTTTTAAACCTTTATCTTCAACGCTCATCGCGATCCTGCCGGTCCTCACCACCTCCAGTATTCCGAACGGCCGCAAGAGCTCCAATAGCGCTTTTATCTTCGTGTGATCACCGGTCGCTTGAACACTGATGGACTTTGAGCCAGCGTTCTCTATCTTAGCGCCGATCGATTCTATCGCCTCCAGAACCTCTTTTCTATTCTTAGGAGTAACCGCAACTTTAACCAGCACAAGTTCCCGGTCGATAAATTCGCCTTCCTTAAAATCGACAACCTTTATCGTGTCGATAAGCTTATTAAGCTGCTTTTTTACCTGATCAAGCGTTCTGTCATCGCCTTTTACAACTATCGTCATCCTTGAAACGGTAGGATCTTCCGTTTCTCCAACTGCGAGCGAACTTATATTGAATCCGCGGGCGCTGAAAAGCCCCGAAATACGCGCCAGGACACCAAATTTATTCTCAACTAAAACCGATATAGTGTGCTTCATGATCTATGCCAATCCTCCGCCAAGCATCTTATTTATCGCCTGGCCTGCCGGAACCATCGGGTAAACATTCTCTTCTTCCTCAACATGGAAATCCATGAAAACGCAATTATCTATCTTTAAAGCCCTGTCAATAGCGGCTTTAACCTCGCTTTTCTTTGTGATCCTCATGCCGATCGCGCCGTAACTCTCAGCCAATTTGACAAAATCGGGGCACATACCGCCCAGTGTAGTGTAGGAATATCGTTTCTTGTAAAATAATTCCTGCCACTGCCTGACCATGCCGAGATAACCGTTATTTAATATCACAACCTTTATGGGCAGTTTATTTATAACGGCAGTAGCGAGCTCCTGTATGTTCATCTGGATAGAACCGTCGCCGGCAATATCAAAAACTGTCGCTTTTGGCATGCCTATCTGCGCACCTATAGCCGCAGGGAAACCGTAACCCATAGTGCCAAGCCCGCCTGATGAAACCATCGTCCTGGGCTTCTGAAATCTGTAGAACTGTGCGGCCCACATCTGGTGCTGACCAACCTCGGTACAGATGATCGCCTCACCTTTTGTGGCACGATATATCTCTTCGAGGACATATTGCGGCTTTATCTTGTCATCGTCTTTATATTTTAACGGATGTTTATTCTTCCAATCCTCAACGCGTTTTAACCAATCTTTCGTATCGGGCTTCTTTACTGCCTTGATCAGATGCTTCAATATGGTCTTCGCATCGCCGACTATCGGGATATCGACCTCGACCGATTTTGAGACGCTGGCAGGATCGATATCGATGTGAATAACCTTAGCGTGCGGAGCAAATTCATCGACCTTACCGGTAACCCTGTCATCGAACCTTGCACCGACCGAGATTATCAGGTCGGACTCCATTATCGAATGGTTCGCATAAGCTGTCCCGTGCATTCCGAGCATACCGAGCGACAATTTGTGGTCCTGCGGAAATGCGCCAAGACCCAAAAGAGTCATAGTGACCGGAATGTTGTTATCCATAGCCAATTTGCGCACCTCTTCTGATGCGCCTGAAATTATTGCACCGCCGCCCACATAAAGTATCGGCCTCTTTGACTCAGAGATCGCTTTCGCAGCCCTCTTGATCTGGCCCGGATGGCCTTCATAAGTGGGTTTATATCCGCGAAGATCCACTTTTTCCGGATAAATGAATTCCGCTTCCTGCATCTGAATATCAGACGGCAAATCTATAAGAACAGGCCCAGGGCGTCCGGTGGAGGCTATATGAAATGCCTCTTTTATAATGCGCGCGAGATCTTTGATATCCTCGACCAGATAATTATGCTTTGTGATCGGCCTGGTAATGCCTGTAATATCCGCTTCCTGAAACGCATCGTTGCCTATCAAAAATGATTTGACCTGCCCGGTGATCGCGACCATAGGAACTGAGTCCATATAAGCCGTAGCAATGCCGGTGACGAGGTTCGTAGCTCCCGGGCCCGACGTAGCCAGACAGACGCCGACTTTGCCTGTCGCACGGGCATAGCCGTCCGCAGCGTGTGCGGCAGCCTGTTCGTGGCGCGTCAGTATCAATTTGACTGAGGCATCGTAGAGCGCATCAAAAATGGGCAGAACCTGCCCTCCGGGGTATCCAAATATGACGTCAACACCCTCTTTTTTGAGCGACTCTATCAATATTTTTGCACCTGTCATCTTCATGCTTTTAAAATAGCCCCTTCGCTAGCCGAAGAAACAGCTTTGGCATAACGCGCCAAATAGCCTTCTTTTTCTTTAGGCTCCGGAGCCCTCCACATTGACATTCGTTTCTTTATTTCATCCGCGCTGACTAAAAGCTCCAGCTTCCTGGCCGGGATATCGATCTGTATCTCATCACCATCCTGGACGATCGCTATAACGCCTCCGACCTGAGCTTCAGGCGATATATGCCCGATGCACGGCCCCTGTGTCCCGCCGGAGAATCTGCCGTCTGTGATAAGCGCAACATCATCTGCCAGGCCCATTCCAACTATAGCGGCAGTGGGAGACAACATCTCTCTCATGCCGGGGCCGCCCTTAGGACCTTCGTAACGGATGACAATACAGTCACCTTTTTTAATCTTTCCCGCCATAATGGCCGCCATCGCGGTCTCTTCGGAATCGTAAACTTTTGCCTTGCCTTTAAATTTCATCATCTTTTCGGAAACTGCCGTCTGTTTTATGACAGCTCCTTCGGGCGATAGGTTGCCCTTCAAAACCGCTATACCGCCTTCTTTGTGATAAGCGGTCT
>JBAYMS010000003.1:0-72883 GCA_041663425.1 Candidatus Omnitrophota bacterium | reverse complement strand
GTAGCCAATGTAAATGCCAACGCCGCTACACCTACATACGTCAATGTCTCAGGCCAGAACTACGCCGCTACGGTAAATAACTCAGGTGTCGTGACATTAAACCCTGTGACGGTGACATCAGCCCAGTCTTATCTCCAGACCGTTGCAGCGACGCCGGTAAGGATCACCCAGACCAGCGCGAATCAGTTTGCGCTGAACGTAGGCGGTCAGGCGGAATCCCGTGTATATAACGCCGGCGATATCGTGACGGTTTCCGGTACCGAATATACGCTTGTTGCTATGAAAAACGGCGGAGCGGTGCTGGTCGAATCTATCCAGGCGCCGACGACCAGCGATACGCTTGGCAGGATGAGCACCACCCAGACATTAGGGACATCATTAGTATCTATCACGTCTAGCGCTGCCAGCTCCGGAGTGTTTACGGTATCCGTTACCAGCACAAGCGGAACAGGTGCGGTATCGTCTCAGAAGACGATAGAAATTGGGACTAAAGATACAGTAACAACGATAGATAATCAGTCGTATAAACTCGTGACGCTGGCAAACGGCGGAGCGATGCTTGTCCGGGAGGCAGAAGCAACCAGCCAGCTTAGCAAAGGAAATTTGAGCCGGACAATCGTTGCTGAGAATTTATTAAGGTCAACTTATGAACAGGCTTCTTCGAGTGAAGCTCTGAGAGCTGCCGGTGAAGCGCGTGCAGCGACAGCATTGAATACCGCAACGCAGACTGATATCGAAAACGCGATGAAAGAGATATCTGCAGAGATAGCGAAAGTTAATAGTGAGCGCGCAGCTGCGGAAGATAGCTTCCTCGACGGTACCTTTGCTCAGAATATAATCAATAGAATGTATGCCGCCAGCAATAAGAACAGGCCTGCTACATCAGAGGGTGAAACCAGGCAAGCATTATATTATGAAAGAATCAACCTGTTGGCCTCTAAAGAACAGGCGCTGAACAATATGTATGAGAGATTGTCCGGTATTCTGAAAGCATCTGCCGCTGCGCCCGAGACAACAACTGCTGAAGATCTGGCGCCTTTGATGAAGAGCGGGGAATTTGCTCCCAATGTCACGGAAGGATTAGCGAATAATGTATCGCTTGCTAATAGCGGAAAAATAATTGCCGGGACGTCGTATAGATTTACATTTAATTCAGCTTCAGGCGTATCGCAGACAATATCTTTATCCGCCACAGAATCGGAAGAGAAGGCCGGCCTTACAATAGAGCAATTTATAAGGGCACACAGCGGTGTGTTCAAAGGCATAAATATTGACGCCGTCATAAGCAGCATTAATACAAAGGCCAATGGAGCGTATGAGGTCAGCTGCGATCAGAATGCGCTCTCGACGGTATCAGGGTTTGAATTTGACAGCAGCAATAACCTTATAAATACCAGCACGACCCATGGTATCAGCCTTGTAGATTTCCATACCCATACCGCTCTCATACAGAACAAGATGCAGCTCGTCGGAGATATTGCGGCTATGATAAAGAAAGCAGAAGTGATGGCGCAAAACGATGGGCAGGATACTGCTGAGCATAAAGCGGAACTCCTTGGACAGATGAAGAGCGTCATAGGTCAGCGCTGTGCCGACGGTACTTTGGCTATTGCTACATTGAGATTTGATACCAGTCTGAATCGGTTTGTTCTTGACGGTGAGACGGCGATGGGCACCGGCACGATGGTATTCACTCAGGCTGAATTGGCCGAAGCGGGTATTGCGGTAGCCAATGTTGCTATGACAGAGTCTATCGGAAATGCCATACTCGATAATATGGGTGTTGTCGTTGATGCAAAGGCTAATGCGGTAACTGTGAAATCGAAAGCGGAAACAACGCCTGTCGAAACTGCCGCCACAGCTGCTGCGCAGCTAGTCGGGACGACAGCCGCTTCCACGTATGAATCTCAGGCTTCGCCCGGAAAAACATTTGTCGGCACAGCTACTGAAGCTGAAATGGCTCAGTCCTCGGCTATGCGCATAGCGGATACTTTGAGTGAAAATGGACAAGTGCTTGATACGGAGCAGAAGGCCAGAATCATTGCCGAAGATAGCGGTATTTCCACAAAGGGTGCCGCAGCCATAGAAGGCACGAGCAGAATCATAATAGACGCTAACGCGACACCTAAGCAGATCGTAGAGGATTTAGCCAATGAGATGGCCAGGCTGCAGAGAGCCAATTCCGGATATCGTTCATTTGAAGTTGTTGTGATATTCGACGCCAAGAATAGAAGCAACATTGGAGATTGCCTGCTTGCACTCTCTAAACTTTCGATCGCGGAAAAGAACAACAATATAATGGTTATACTTAAAGAAGCAGATATAAGTTACTCTCAGGCGTTGGGCGTTTATGCTGACTATCTGACAGCCATAGTAACGACCGGACGGGCTCCTGCCGTCGGCAAGACTCAGGTTATAGTCTTTACACGTGATGCAGTTGGCAGGCTTGCCGGGCTGGCCGCGAGGAACGCGGGCGCTATAGAGCTGCATGTCGCTGCCACAGAAAAGGTAGCGGAGCAGACGCAGGATCAGCTGAGTAACCTTGAAGCAGATCTGGCATACTAAAAAAGGTAATGGTATATGGAAAAGAGCGGTGTAAGTTACAGTAGTCTGACGTTGTGGGCTTCGACATTTCCCGGGGCTGTGAAGAAGAGGATAGCCAGGGTATTTATTAAAGCTGTCCGACGGCTGCGGAAAATCGAGATCAGGCTGCTCAATAGTATATTTGACCGG
The DNA here is from genome assembly GCA_041663425.1 of Candidatus Omnitrophota bacterium. GTDB lineage: Bacteria > Omnitrophota > Gorgyraeia > 2-01-FULL-45-10 > 2-01-FULL-45-10 > FEN-1322. The sequence continues at coordinate 70,150 of JBAYMS010000003.1, read as the reverse complement.
TCGGGCGATAGGATGCGGGAGCATCTGAATGTGGTCAAGACTTTGGCCAAGATAATAGATGCCAACGATCCCTATACGCGCGGTCATTGCGATAAAGTAATGAAGCATGCGGTGCGCATATGCAGAAAGATGAAATTGCCCAAGAAGCAAACCGACGCTATAAAGACGGCGAGCCAGCTTCACGATATAGGTAAGCTGGGGATCGATCTTAATATACTGAGAAAATCGACGCCTCTTAACGAAGAAGATTGGCAGGCTATAAAATTGCATCCGGAAATAGGGGCCAGGATAATTCAGCAAACAGGGTTTTTCAAAGATATAGTGCCAATGATACGTCATCACCATGCCAGATACGATGGGGGAGGGTATCCGGACGCTTCCCGTAAAAATAGCAAGATCCCGCTTGGTGCCCGCATAATAGCAGTAGCGGATGCATTTGACGCTATGACCAGTAACCGGCCTTACAGGAAGGCTATGAGCACCGAGGAAGCAACCGCTGAGCTGCGCAAATGTGCAGGAGCGCAATTTGATCCGCAAGTAGTCAATGCATTCCTGGCTTTATAGTCAAGTTAAGATATAAAAAATATGGTTTTTTCGCGTTGTTTAATGCTAAATATATGATATACTTATAAATGGAAATGAGGTGGATGGGAAACCTGCACAAGGATTTCCCTATATTTTTTGTACCTTTCTAAAAACCCTTAAAAAGGCTTATGGTGGGAGCATCGTATGAGCTTGGCAGCTATACACAAAGACGCAGTTCCCGGCGTATCCCAACTTTTGAAGACAGAAACCCCTTTCTGTTCGTCCTTCTATTATCATAAACATAAAATCATTTATAAGGTAATATCTATAATATTAGTTGCAACCTTCCTATTGCAGGAAATCGCTGTAGCGCAGGGCCCCCAAACTCCATCTGTATCAGAAAAGCAGGCACCGGTTAAAATATATCAACCGCTCAATCTCCGAGAATTTTCCATTCCACGAAATATAGGGTCTACAAAAGAAGTCCAGGTATTCGATTCAAAAGAAACAATAATAAACATAAAAGACGCGCACGATAACCTGAGCGCCCAGCAATCTATAGTTAATATATTAGATAATTTAGTTGTAAATTACGATATAAAGACCATTGCCGTGGAGGGCTCTTTCGGGTACGTTGATACCTCTTCCATCGCCTCATTTCCAGACAAGGAGATCAAAAAGACCCTTGCCGAGCAGCTGATGGCGGAAGGACGGATCTCCGCTGCCGAGTATTTCTCTATCGTCACGGAATCCGACATAGCCCTCTACGGTATCGATGACAACGCCCTGCATCCGAAGAACATGGCTGCGTATAAAGATGTCCTTGAGCATCAGGCCGAGAACCATAAGAGGGCGAAAGCCCTCAAAAGCGCTCTCGCCGAGCTTGAGCCGTATGTCTATTCTGACGATCTCAGGCTTTTAGAACAAAATTCCATTCTTAAGAATAACGGGAATATGGGCTTTACCACACGATGGGATGCTGTAAAAGCGCTTGGTGAAAAGAATGGTGTCCAGGCGGTTGGTTTTACCAATATAAATAATCTCCTCAAAGCGGTAGAGCTGGAGAAGAAGTGCAATTTTAAGAGCACCAATACCGAACGCGAAGCGCTGCTGAACGAGCTGAAAACAAAGCTAGATAAAAATAAGCTAGAAGAGCTGATACTTAAGAGCCTTTCATTTAAACTGGGCAAACTGTCGGCGAGTATGTTTTATTCTACGATGGTCGATATGGCAAAACTTGCCAAGCTCGACATGGCTAAATATCCGAACATTATTTTGTATGTCGATTACATGACTCTTTATGAGTCGGTAGACGTGGGGGCTATAAAAGATGAGGTTATAGAATACGAGAACAGGATAAAAGATAAGATATCGCGTAACGATGATGAGCGTCAATTGTCGAGCCTGCTGCACAAGGCGACCGTCCTGTCAGACCTGATAGAGGTGCGCCTGACCAGTAACGCTTTAGGTTATTTCAGGGCGCATAAGAGCGAATTTAAAGCCGCTGAATTTTCCGATTTTATTAAAAAGATGTATCTGAAATATAATCTGCAGATTCCCAAAGATCTCGATATCGCAGCTGTTTTTGAGGCGATGGGTCCCGCGGAAGATTTTTACGAACTTACCCTTAAGCGTAATGAAGCAATGGTTGCCAATACGGTAAAGTGTATGCGCGAAAGAGGCCAGACCGTAGCCGCTATGGTTACGGGAGGTTTTCATTCTGAAGGCATTGCAGAACTTTTGAAGAGCGACCGCATGTCTTATCTCGTCATCCTGCCTAAATTCGACAAAGACAAAAAGCGCCCATACGTAACGATAATCACAAATAAAAAGAATGCATACGAAGACGTTCTCAATAGCGGCGAGTTCTATATTGCGCTTGAGAGCTTGTGGAATAACGGGGTCTTTGTTATGGAGAACTGGGCAAAGATCGCGGTATGGCTTAGCGAAAAACGTATCGCCGAGGGCAGGAGTGCGCAGAGTAAGTTTGCCGAGAACTTTAAATTGCGTCAGCAGCAGCTGGCCGAGCAGGGGATCTTAACTGAAGAAAAGGCGAAATCCAACATTGCTAATTTTGAAGATTTCTGGAATAACTTAAAGTCGGGTAAAAATTCACGAGGTGAGAATTGGGTAGTGAGTCACGACACCAGCGGAACGTATTACGCATTTTTTGCCGGTAAGAACGGAATGCGGGTATATAAATGCAACGAGAAAGATGTTGAGGCAGCCACTACTGCCTCAACCGGACAAAAAGGCGCGTCTTTTACCACCACCAATAGAGCGGCTAAGATAAGCACTACTGTGCAGGTCCAGGAGGATAAGTCTGTATTGCTGTATAAGCGTATGAGCGACTGGCTTGATGCTAATGGTAACGGGGATTTGTCAGAAGAAAAAGCAAGGGAAAGATTGAGCCAAAGATTGGCAGCAGAAATAGACAAAAAAGCCAATGCCATGAGAGTTTCTGTCAGCGATAAACAAAAAAATGAGATGGCCAAACAGCTTATTGCTGAAAAAACCATCGCAGAGTCAGCGCAAGCCGCTCAGAAGGCTCCGATAGTTACTGTGAAAGCGCAAACGCCGGCAGCGGCTGCGAAAGCAGAGGAGAGAGCTTCGGCTGAGAAGATAGCCGCTGAAAAAGCAGCAGAGGCTGCGAGAGCAGAAGAAGCGCTGGCGGAGCAAAGGGCGCAGGAGGAAAAGAGTGCCAAGCAGGCTGAATTTGCCGAAGCCGCGAAAGCCGCAGCGTCAGAAAGAGGTTTTGCATCTATTGAAATCAATGCAGCGTTGGCTACGTTAGCAGTTGCCGGGATGGCTGCCGCGGGCGTCATATCGGCCGCAGCAGCGGTGGCTGCAGGCGCGGTTGTGTTAGGATTAGCCGGAGGCATCTTGCTCATCAGGAATACGCTTACCGGACGCCGAGAATCTACAAAAGCAGACGAGGAAAAGATGGCGGAACAGGATGCGAAGACGGCCGCCGAGTGGGCGGGGCACATAATTCTGCCGGAGATGTATACAAAGAATGGCGCAAGGATCACTTTCAGCTATTTTAGACAAGGCGATGAAATTAATGTTGATAAAAAAACAGGAAAAACTTCTATTAAATCACAGCCCATACAGGGTTCGACCGGAAGGTGGTATATTTTTAGGACGCCGCTTGAGGCTGTTTCGCAAAGATTTAAAAAGCTTCTGGGAAACAATGACCTCGTTGATGAAATCGCAGCCAGGGCGGGTAAGCTTGCCGAGGGAGAACGTGTTACAGTTGTGGATTGGGGCTGCGGCGCGGCCACAAGTCTTGCGGAGCTTTCGGCTGAATTGAAAAAGAGGGGCCTGGAAGATAAGGTTCATCTTGTCGGTTTTGCGAACATGTATAGCCCCGAATGGGTCAAAGCTGTCAAAGATCATAATATAGACCTGATCTTAGACGACGCTTCTAATCTACGCAAACGTTTTGAAGATAGTTTTGGAAACAGCAAAATAGATATTGTTTATAGCGTCTACGGACTATTGCATCTTAAAAATGAAGCGTATACAGACCACATAGCTGAGATCGGCCAGTTAATGGCTCCGAACGGAATTATTTTACATGATGGTTATACAAATAAATCTGAGCTATCAAATGATTTTGAGCGTCCTGAGACTGGAAAGATTAAAGATTTTGATGGCAGTGAAACTACAGTTGTAAAGCTAGCTAAGCTGGCTCAGCCGGAAGCTGCAGCAGGTGCTGGCAAGAGAGTCGGCACGGATGAGGATACCGGTGAAAAGGCAAGGGCTTTACAGGCGCGCCAGGGTGAATTTCTTGCTGCGGCTAAATCTTCGGGGCAAACAAGAACTGTAAACGGCGAAGAGGCACTTATGGTATCGGCTGATCTTGGCGATGCCGCAGTGATGTATCAATTCAGGACTGATGTCAGGACTGCTGATGGTAGGTTAATAATCGTTGTTAATGACAACGTGGCTTTCAGGAAAAGGGTAGAAGCGGGATTGTCCGGAACTAATTTTACTTACGAAGATGTTTTTGAAGAAATGCTGTTTCATGAAGGCCAGGAAGCTTACTGGATCAAGCAAGGATATAGTGCAAGGGAAGTACATATACGCGCAAGCGCTGAGCAGGCGCAGAGATTTGGCAGAAAAGAACTGGGTGGTCTTACGCCTTACCATTACTCAGAGCTTAATAATATGAGTATTTCAGAACTCGAAGCTTTAATGGCAGAGAGAAGAGGACTTCACTCCGATATTTATAAAGCACTTGGTATTGATGGTGAAGCGTATGAGGCCAAAGTTATAGCGATGGCGGAAAAAATGATAGCAGAAAAGAAACTCGCCGTAGAAAAAGATGCCGAGCAATTACTGGATAATAATACCAAAAATGGAAAACAGTGGCGCGATGACAATCCCGGGCCATTTGAAGATGTTGTGGCTAAGTTGTTGAAAGAAGTCGGCCGGGATGCCTGGTTAAAGATGACGACTGGTGATAGGCTTGCCGCATTTAGCAAAGCATTAGCTGATTTTAATACGGATCTTTCTGTGGAGCTTTCAGATGCCTCCGAGTCTGCGAAAGCTGTTGCGGAGAAAGCTGCCACTATGGCATCCGAAAAAGCTGTGAAAGCCAAAACTGACACAGGCAGTAAAAGAGCCGATAATCTAAAAAATCAAGGTATTAAATTGGCTGAAGGCGTAAGAGAAAGTCTTAAACGGAGAAAAGAAGCAAGAGGCGCGCCTAATGGTTGTGTTGAGGATCAATTCTCTATGGGTTTCGCTGGTATTATTCGTAATCTGAAAGATGGCAATTTTGAAAGAGCTTTAGAAGGTCTCGATGAGAGTTTAAGGTATCAGGAAAAGATAAAAGCTAGCTATAGAAATAAAGGTTCATACGAAATCAATGAAATAGATGATGCGAAGGAAGAATTGAGGTCTATACTTGAGAATGGTATTGAGGCCGCAAAGGTTGCTGTTGTAGAAAAAGCCAAAGCCAAAGCCAAAGCCAAGGAAGTCGCTGCGGCAGAGGTGAAGGCAAGGGTAGAAGCGGCTATTACGCAAATCAGAGACGCGAAGTCTGAAGAAGAAGTGCGAAACTTAAAAATAAGCGGTGCGGGAATGGATGATGCTCAGCAGGTCGCGGTGCGCAGGGCTATGACAGATAAGATCAGGAGTTTAAGGGCAGCAGAAAAAGCTGAAGCGCAAAAGAAGGCCGCTAAGTCCGTGACGGCTGGACGTGATATCTATGGCATCATAAAAGAAGCCAGAGATGTTGATAGTGAAATACAAAATGCGGCTACGCAAGAGGAAGTTGATAGGAAAGTAGACAGACTTAAAGCGTTGAAGATAGAAATGCTTAAGGCGCGTGAGACTTCGAATGAAAAAGAAATGGCGGATCTTCTTTCTATGCAAATAGATAACGCTATCGATATGGCCGGTATGCTTAAGAAGGCTATTGTAAATAAAGCCGCTGAAGAAGCTGCTGCAAAACAGGCCCAGGCCAAAGCCAAAGGTGAGCTTGATGCCGCTATGGGCAAAGCAAATAGCAATATTTTATCCCAGCCTTTGACAAGAGTATTTAAATCTGAGGAAATTGACAAAGAAGCAGAAAATCTCAGAAAAGCGATATCGGAAGCCGAAACAAGAGGCGTGGATGTCTCAGAAGCTAAAGGTGTTATGAAGAAGCTCGTAGAAAAACGCATTGAGGCATCTAGACTGGAAACAGCGCGTGATGTGGCTGGAAAGAAGAGCAAGGCATCTACTATACCGGCGAAAACAGAGGAGGAAACAATAGCTGTTCTCGGGAATAATACGCCGGGAGTAGGTTTTAAGGTAAATGCTTCTTTCAGGTCTGATGGCGGAGAAGGTAACTATTGGGAAGGGATAGATAAAAACGCTGCTGATAGATTATACGGTGACGTTGTTTTTAGTATTCCCGAATTACTTAGGAAAGCGCTGTATGAACGCTCTACGGATTCGTTTGACACTAAGCCGATTACTATGCTGGTCAGTATGGTAAAGGGGAAGGTATTTATATATGTTAGGGTGCCTTATGTAGAATTTACAAGAAGGCGATTTCATGCAAATTTCTATTTTACAATGACAAAAGCAGAATTTGAAAGCATTAATGGCGCTCTTGCAAAGAATCCGAAACTTGTCCACGAAGCGATAAAGGCAAGGCTTGGAAGGATTGGGCAGACAGAGGTATTGGATCAAATCAAAGGAATTTTTGAAAACAACTCTTTGATGGTTCTTCACGACAAAGGTGTTTTAGAACAAGGTGACCAAAGGATAGAGCCTATAGATTTTTCTGATGTTCATGGGATAGCCTTTAAAAACAAGGCAGAAGACTTAAAAAATAATTTCGTGGAGCATCTTGAAGCCGCTAAGGAAGCCGCTGGAAAAGAAGATGTCGCTGCAAAAGCGCAAAGTGAGGCCGCTGCTGCGAAAACTGCTGAAGAGGCCGCTGAAGCAAAAGCCGTCGCGGATAAGCTTGCAGCCGAAAAGGCTGCAGCAGAAGCGCGGCAGAAGGCTGAAGCAAAAATTGCCGAGGAAAAAGCCGCCGCAAAGAAAGCTGCCGAGGAAAAAAGAATTGCGGATAAAGAAGCCGCCGATGTGAAAGCTGTTGAAGAGAAGGCTACTGCTGAGAAAGATGTTATTGCGGAAGCCGATGCCAAAGAGGCCGCTGCTGCGAAAACTGCCGCCAAAAAAGCTGCATCCGCGAGAGCCGCCGCTGAGAGGACTGCCGCTGATAAAGCCGCGGAAGAAAAAACCGCAAACGAAAACATAGCTGCTGCGGAGGCTGCCGTTGAGAAAGCTACGGCTGAGAGCGTTGCTGCTAAGGAGAAAGCTGCATCCGCGAGAGCCGCCGCTGATAAAGCTGCCGCGGAGAGCGCTGCCGCTGAGGAAGCCAGGCAAAAGGCCGAATCTGAAGCATTGAAAAAAACAGAAGTTGTTGCTGCAGAGAAAACAGAATCCGAAGCACTGAAAAAAGCGAAAGCTGTTTATGAAGCCGCCGCCGCAAAAGCCGCGGAGAAGGCCGCCGCTGCCAAAATAGCCGCCCAGGAATCCGCCGCAGCGGCAAAGGCTGCTGAAGAGGCAAACGCCCAGAAAGTCGCCGCTAACACCGAAGCTGCGGCGCTAAGGAAGACAGCTGCCCGGTCAGCACTTAAAAGCCATGCTGATAAAGTGGCAAGAATAGCCGAAATAATAAGATTGGTGCCGACATTAAGCATGGAAGGTGAAGAGGCGGGGGATCTATTCGACGAAAATATGAATTTACTTACCGAACTTTTAGCTGAAATGATCATAGCGAGGCGAGTTGAGCAGGGGGCTACAGTAGGCTATGTGCAGGATGAGGCTTATCAAATTGCCGAAAGCATGATCGCATCTTCTATTAATCTGGGCGCATCCCTGAAAGAGCACGATGATTATATTAAAAACTATATAATTAAAAGGATAATGGAGCGTATGAATTATGGCGAAAAGCTCGCTAAAGATAATTATGAATTTGCCAAAGCAGTTTATGATGTATTAGCGCAGGAAATAAATGCAAAACTTTCCGCTGGAGCACCTTCTCTTACTCCTGAGAAGATTGCCGCTGAGGGGGCCAGGCAAGAGGCCGAAATCGAAGCATTGGCAAAAGCAGAAGCTGCCTCCGTGAAAGCTGCTGTGGCAGGTGTTGCCGCTGATGTAGCCGCTCGGAAAGCCGCTGCCGCTAAAATAGCCGCCGAGGAAGCTTCTGCCGAGGAAGTCTCTGCGAAATCCGAAGTTGAAGCGCGGATGGAGGCAGAGGCCGTTGCTGCGAAAGCCGGATCCGAAGCAGCGAAGGAAGCAAAAGCCGTCTATGAGGCCGCCGCAGCACTCGCCGCTCGGAAAGCCGCCGCCGCTAAAATAACCGCCGAGGAATCTTCTGCCGCAGAGGAAGCCGTTTCCGAGAAATCCGCCGCTGAGAAAGCCGCCGTTGCGCAAGCTGCCATCGCACGTGCCGCCGCCGCGAGAGCCACTAAAGCGAAAGCTGCCGCAGAGCAGGCCGCCGCCGCGAAAGTTGCCGTCTATGAGGCCGCCGCAAAAATTGCCGCCGAAAAAGAAGCCTCCGCTGCGAAAGCTGTTTCGGAAAAAGAAGCCGCCGCAAAAACTGCTGCTGAGAAAATTACTGCTGCGCGTGCTGACGCTCAGAAAGCCGCCGCCGATAGAGCCGCTGCTTATAAAGCCGTTTCCGAGAAATCCGCCGCCGAGAAAACTGCTGCTGAAGCCGCTGCCGAGAAGAGGGCTGCGCAGGAAGCTGAGGCAGAGAGACTTAAAAAAGCGGCCGAAGAAAGAGTCGCTGAGTATAAAAGTGCGAAACTCAGAGCTGCTCTTGTGAGGGAGCAGGCTGTGAGAGGTGGGGTGACGGGCAGTGAGGTTTTGTCCAAGGCTGAATTAATGGAAATAGCCGAACGGACAGCACCAGCTGATGCTGCGGTTAAGGAAGCTAAGAAAGTAGTTTCTCAGAGGCTGCGGGCATTGGCGGAAAATATGCAGGAGATGGCGCTTGCTTTATACGACATATCCCTTGATGGAAAAGACGTAAAGATAAGCCCTAAGGACCTTAAGAGTTTATTGGATGGCCAAGGCCTTGCGGATGCAGATATATTGAAAGTAGCGAAAGCGTTATTAAAAATTCTTATAACTTCTATGGTAACTGAGGCTTTTGCGTCTGTAGGCCTTACTCCTTCTGAGGAAGTCGTAGATTCGATAATGGCAGAATGGAATGACAAAGCTTTTGCCAGAAAGGTTGGAGCAGGCATAGAGAATGAAGCGGCATTTGGCGAAGCCCAGACTGCGGATAAATTTAAAAAAGAACTGACCGCAAGAGCTGAAAAAACAATGGAGAAGGCTATTGATGATGAATTTAAAGCTATGGGGTTTGGATGGCTGCCAAGTGAATCCATAGTGAGGGCGGTGCGGGATGGTATTCAGAAAGACGGAGTCTCGACATCTCAGATGAAAAAGGAAATCAGGACCCGCCTTAATGCTATTTTAACCGAAGCTATCGATAAAGGGCTTAAAAGCAGCGGGATCGATATGAGTAGTTTCTCGCCCGCGGAAATGGAAGCCATAAAAAAAGAAATAATTAAAATGGCCACAGAAAAGGCCGCCCTCGCCCCTAAAGATGAAGGCGAACTTACTAAAACAACAGGTGTGGGTAGGTGCAACGAAGCGGTGATGGAAGAGGCCGCCAGTGAATTTGCCAAACAGAAAACAGCCGAAATGCTGGGTACTATTACTGAGTCGGCAGGCATGCATGGTATTAATTTGAGCGAAAACGAAGAAAAAGAACTTTTAGCCGCAGCGAAAAAATCCGGTATTACAGCCCAGACTATAACGCCTGAATTTTGTGATGAGCTTATACGAGATGCGATAAGTAAAGCAATAGACGCAGTTGCCTTGGCAAATGGTATAGGTGTTACTGAATATGGTAAGGAAATTTTTATCGATAATCTCGTAAAGGGTGAAGGTCTCAGAGAGGTAATGGCGGGTACATCTGTCAGCGCCAAGGCCGGAGAAAGGCTCTCGCTGGAGAGGATAAGCGAAAAACTTGCATCGAAGCTGAGAGATATTGAACGAAGCCGCAAGGAGGAGGAGAGGCTCGCTGCGCTGAAGGCGCAAAGGGATGCGGCTGAAAAACGGCTTAAAAATGAAATAGCAGATGTTCTTAAAGACTTTTTTCATAGCCAGAAAGCTACTGAGGCAGAAGTGGTGCAGGTGCTTGATTATATGAGGAGAGCGGCAGGTGCGGTAAAAGGCAAAGCAAAGACGGTAACGGCGGAGGATGTTAAAGCTGCCGTTCTTGAGAGAGGTCCAAAACTGCTTGCCGCCAGATTGGATGCGGCGAAAATAAGGGAAGATACGCTTAAAGATTTTATATATGGTGAGTTGGCAGAACTTGGAATATACCCGGATAGCGTAACGACAGAGATGTGGTCTGAATTGTTTACTGCTATGGAGCAGGCCGACGGCGTTAAAGGAGTTGCTACAAAAGACCTTAAGCTTAGCAACTCGGCTGCGAGGCGTGCGGCAAGCCAGGCGGTGGAGAATTTATTGCGTAGTGCTCTTACAGAAGGATTTGCCAAGGCGGGAATGTCTGTTTCGCCAGAGGAAATGGAAGGCATGCTGTCTGAGTTTAAAGATGAGCTATTATTTGACTATTCAGCTTCCAGGGAGACAAAGCCTGCCGAAGCATTGTGGCACAAGGCTCAGGCGCAAGCTGAGAGAGAGATGCGAAAAGTCATAGAGGAAGTTCTTGGAGAAAAAGGCTTCAGTGCCGACGCGGCCGCAAATCCTGATTTTATTAAATCGATGATGGGTGATGCGCAATTAGCCGCAGGCGAGAATAAAAAACCTACACTTGAAGATATAAGAAATGCCGCAAGGAATAAAGCCGATTGGGACAGGGATCGCATTAAAGCCAATATGCAGGGAGAGCTAAAAGGAAAATTTGCCAGGGAGATATCAGAAGGACTTATAAATGATAAGGATATTGAACAAATAACAGATGGGACGCTTTCCGCGAAAAGCGCGGAAAAATCCGCAATGAAAATTATTGAGCGAAATACGGCCAGGCGGGTTCTGAATGAAATATTAAGTTCTGCTGAAAGGACGGCAACTGAAGCAGAAGTAGATTACTTGATGAGTGTGGTAGAAGAGAGGATGGCGTCTGCCAAGGCAGGCAGCAAGCTTGAGGATATTGCCAGGGAAGCCGCCAGAGAAATTATAAATGCCAGGAAAGCCGAAATAGACAGGATACTTAAAGGTGTGTTGCGTGTGTGCGGAGTAGTGCTTGCCAAGGTCGAGAGAGATGCGATATTCGGCAAAATGGTAGCAGATTATTTAACCATGGCTCCTGCGTTATCTGACGAGAGGGCGCATGAGATAGAGATGGCGGCTGAAAATCTGGTTAACGGTTTGATCCGGGACGCTATAACTGAAGGCATGGCAGAGGCCGGTATTTCGCCATCGACTGGAGATATGAATACCGTCCGTAAAAATCTAAAGGACGGCAGGACGTATGATTTTGAACAAATAAAGGCTTTTGCCAGGGCAGCGGCGGAACGGACTGTCGATGCGCATATAGATGCTATATTTATGAAGATGTTTAACAGAGCTGCTACCCGGAGCGAGATAGATGCTATAAAAGCAGATGCAAAAAAGTTAGCGGAAAAACCTACAATAGATACTATCCGGGCAGCGGCCGAAGCGAGTATCCGATCACTGATTGTGAGCGAACTTAAAGGGCAAATGTCGGCAGCGGCTCTTGGCGGGACGCTTGCCCTATCCGACAGCTTCATAAATGATATAGTTGGCGAAATGATGCGCTCAGGATTTTTTGGTAAAGATATAACCGCTTTAAATATTATTGAGTTGGTAATGAAATATGTGCTAGAAGATGCTGGCGGTATCCGAGGGCATGATTACGGTCTGTTTATTCAGGTTATGGAAGCAGCCAGCCAAAAAAGACAAGCCAATGCAGCGATGTCGGCGCGTAAAGCTATAGAAGAAGTTGTTAATGATATGGTGCGGCAGAGGGCTTCGGGAGTATTTGCTTCCTACGGCCTTGCTTCTGTAGATGCTGCGGGCGGAACTATGGTGGATGTTACAGGACGTGATATAACCGAGATAAGAGCCCGTGCGGCTAAAGAGGCAGGCAAAGGCAAGCCGACCCTGGCGGACTTAGACCGCGCTGCGCAGGAACAGGCGGACATGAAAATACTCAGCATAATTGCCGGTATTTTCTGGAATAACGGGCTTAAAGCATCCGCGGCCAGGAGGTCTGATATCCTTAATGCTATAAAAACCAGTTTGGCCGAAAAAGCAAAAACAGCACAGCTGACTAAAAAAGACATAGAAGCCGCAGCGGACGAAATGGTTAAGGCGCATTTAGGCGACTATCTTATACTTATTCTTGTTGGTGAGGTTTTTGAGAAAGAAGGATTTAAAGTTACTCCAGGTGAAGAGAAAGCCCTGGCTGACATCATAAAAGAAGAAGTCAGAAGAGAAGATTATAAAGAAGACGAAGATTATGATGATGCTGTCAGGGCAGCTGCCATAAGGATGATAAGCGGCAAAAAAGCTAAGATGTCAGAAGCTGCAAAAAATATCTTAGCTGAAAACGGCCTTGACGCAGGGGCTATAAAATTATTAGAAGATTCCGGGCTGCTGCAGAAGATAATAAAGATGGCGACTGTGCGGGGCGAAAATTTAACAAAAGAAAATATTTTAAAGGCGGCAAAGAAAATATTAGCGGAGCAGGCGTTGGGAAGAGAAGCTGATAAAGAAGAATCGGTTCAGATAGAAGGTATTGCCGCACAGCTTGCCGGTAAAGACAATCCTGTTGCTCTGGCTCATATTAAGGCCGCGGCAGAAGATTGGGCAAAAACCGTTAAGCGCATTAAAGAAGGGTTTGAATCGCTTAAAAGAGAGCCGACCGCTGAAGAAGCATTGTATATTTATGGCCTTGCCCAAAGAGCAGGAACGGATGTTGACTCTGTAATTGCCGATTGGGTTGCGAATGCGCAGCAATGGAAAGCTGCTATCGGCCGCTCTCTCGCAGGTGCCGAAATGGTGCGTATGTATGAAATTGCTTATTCAATTTACGAAGAAGCGAAAAAGGAAGACAAAGTCAGGGTATTAGCGCAGGATGATTTTAAACAGGCGCTTAAATACTGGATGGCTTTTAGCTACAGGGCAAATGCTTATTTGAAGGGTTTCCTTGAAAGAAAATTGACCGGCGCGGAACTGGCGCAGATATTTAATATGGCGCAGGATGTCGCAAAGTCGAGAAAATCAGAGACTGTGAAAATTGAGCACATGAGAGCTGCGCTCCGGAAGTGGTCGAGTGAAAAAAGGGATAAAGCGTATCTGGCCCTCGAAGAAGCTTTTGCTGAAGCGGGAGTGGAATTTGATGTTAAAAAGTGGGAACAATTATTTAAGATAGTGCTTAATAATACAAATTCTCCCGAAGAAATAGCCCCGAGGGCTGTGGATATACTGGAAAAAATATGGGAGGGTTCTCCGGTGATGCTTGCCGGATACGGCCATCCTGTGTATTTTACAGAACAGGAAAAGATCGATAAAATAGCCGCGCTCATGGGATATAAAGGTGATGCGAAGAATGGTATTACGATCAGGCTGGAGGATGGACGCATAATTATCTTAGTAGCTAAGAAAGATCTGTTTTTAATAGGTCACGAACTTATACATGCCACTTCCGCAGAGCCGGATTTTGTGCTTGCCGCCGAAGGAGGCACAATGGCCGGTGCGTCGGCATTTGAAGCAGGGATGCAGGGTGTTGCTGTATGGCATCAGACCGAAGGCGGTTTGGGATGGATACCATTAGGGGATGTAACGCCCGTAGCCGATGCAGACATAGTAGATATTGATGGGATAATAGGCAGGTTGGAGGCTGCTAAAGCAGCCGCGCTGACTACACATCCCGGTGTTGCTACTCATGGCCTTGCTCCGCCCGCTGCAGTGTTAGCGGAAACTCCCTCAACGCGCAGAGAAAGAAGTGTCATTGAATCCCTCTTAACCGAATCCGATCAGCCAGCCGCAGATGTTGCAGCCCAAGCCAAGCCTATTATCGAATATATTGATGCTAATAAAGGTTCCCAGGAAAGTTCCGACCGCGTAACCGCCTTAATATTTATAGCCACAGACAAAGAAGCCTCCTCTATCGTTCGTCAAAAAGCCAGGACCGTTCTTGCTATGCTTGCAGGTTTTACTACAAGCGATATGGAAGGTGCGATAGACTCCGCATTTAAAGGTAAGGCGGCAGAGCTGTATATCGCGGCTGAAAAAAATAAAGACCTTGAAAAGCTTCGTATCATAAATGCTCTTACCCGCTCTCTTGAAAATGATCCGGGCGTGGATATAGAAGTGGGACAAAAGCTTACCTGGTTGGCTGCGACTATTAAAAAGATGATCGAGGTTGAAGAGGGCAATAGTGATGTTTCCGGCCGTCATAAAGGTATTGTTTTGTTAACAAATGAAGCTGACGCCCTGTTTGCCAAAAAACAAAAAACAGATGATGATTACATGAAATTGCTTAAGCTCGCAGGAGAGCTTGGCATCGCCACAGATAAGGTGCATGAAGATAGGCTTGTAAAAGATATCAAAGGCCTTATTAAAGATATAGACGATCTGATAAGCTCCTTCGGCGATCCGTCTGTTGTGCCGTCAGCGATAACAGAGCTGCGCGCAAAGCTTGTTGCGTTGGAGTCGAGCGTAAAAGACGCGGTCTTAACTGCAAATAACAAAATCATTGATTACAGGAACAAGGCTAATGAATACCTGGAATTGACCAAGGGTATGCCCTTGGCTGTATGGCAGACAATAACAGATACTATCGATGTTCTTGAGGCGGAGCTTAAAGCTGCCAGTCCCGGAGGCGTTATAGCAAAAGATGCCGTCTCTGCTATTCAGGCTATGCGCGATGCTGTGGGGAGCAGGCGGCTTGATAGGATAAGGAGCGCTGCTCAGCAATTAAAGAAAGCTGCGCCGGCTATGGGATCGAGATGTGATGCCGTAGAGATAATGGCTCTGGTGTGTGAGGAGACGGTAAAGATAAAGGATGAGGCGGCAAAAGTATTGACAGAGCTTGAAACGGCCGTTTCCGGATCCGGTGTCGGAAGAGCCTATGCCCAGAACATGATGGCCATTTCCCGGATGCTGCTGGAGCTTTACAGGGCATTTCAGAACAGAGACTTTAACATAGCGAAAGAGATACTGGCTAAGGTAAGGGCTGAAGTGTCAGGGCTTGGCGCAAATATCAATAATCGTTATCAGCGAAGGATATCTGTCCGTCTTGACAGGCTTGAGGAACTATTAGGGCGCTCTTCCAACCCTTCGTTCACTGGTTTCAGAAATATGATCAAATCCGCCTTACTTTCCTTTACGGAAAATATATCAGGCCTTAATATTTCATCCAAATATAAAAATACTATAAACCGGTATATTGAAGATATGACAGATATGGTAGAAGCCGGTAATCTCGGTGCCGCTGGGCAATATCTTGCCATGATCGAAGAGACTTTAGTTTCAGCAGGTTTAAAGAAAGAAGATGCCGACAAGCTTATTGCGGCACTCAGAGGAATGATCGCTTCCGGAGCGACGGTGAATATTGTAGGTCAGGATACTGATAAATTTACTCCGAAGGATCCGGAAGGCGGGCTTATAAAAAGATTGACCGATAAGGCGCGCGACAACCATCCGTGGTCGATAAAAGACAGGCTTCTGGCATTGTTTGGTTTCGGTAGTATTGAGAGCAGAAGAGGCCGTGCCGACAGGATAGTAAGCAAGGCGAGGGACAAAATAGCCGGCAAACTTAAAGGTGATGGTGATGTCGAAAATGCCATTGCGTCTATAAATGAGGAGCGTGTGAAGTCGGGGAAGGAAGAGCTGGATCTTGCCTCCGATCTTGAGATGGTAGTTCCGGAGATCATTTTAAGCCTGCGTCTGGCCGGAAATGATGAAAAAGCCCTGGAGCTGGAAAACACGATGGTCGATTTCTTCTATAACGTCCTTATGCCGCAGATGCGTTACCTGAAAGATACGGATATAACATACGCCTGCCAATGGGTGAATGCGCTTATTAAATCATGGGATAAGGCTGAAGAGGCTCTTGCTCGTAAGGATATAGAAGGCTATCTGTCCGATCTGGAGAATAAAGGGGGCAGTCTTATTTCGGATGTCGGAGAGATAAAAAAACTGACAGGCGAGAATATTGACAAAATGAACACTGCCTTGGACGCAATGAGAAAGCGTCTGGATAAGACGAGAAAGATGATAGAAGGCCGCGTGGATGAAGATGGTGTGCCCATAACAAAGGCTGAAAAGATCCTCGCGTTAAAAGACCAGGAAAAAGATATAAGCGAGGCGATGAACCAGCTTAGGGATGCAATTGTCGGGCAGATGAAACTGGTGAAATCTCTCGACACAGTTATTGGGCTTATAAATGAGGGAAAGCTGGGAAAGCTGGACAAAGATGGCCTGGGGCGTCTGGGAGATAGCCTTATGCCTATATTTGTGAAGAAGCGTGTTCTCAAGGAGAGAAAGAGGCTGACAGACTCGAGAGCCGGGCTTATGAAGCAGAAGGGTATAAATCCCGATAAAGAGGGTAACTTTACCGAAGAGGAGATGCGGATAATCTCGACCGAGTGCGTGACGGCACATGATAAATTCCGTGCGGCGGCTTGTGCGGACCTGAGCATAAAATACGTCGGAGGATACGCTGAAGGTTTTTATGGTGAACAGCTGATGGCGGGACTTATGGCCGCGGAGGGCTACATCGTAAATCTGCTCACAGGTGAAGGTAAGACGGAACTTTCCATAATTGCATTGTCGGCACAGTCGCTCACCGGGCTTACAGTCTTCGCCGAAACTTCCAATATAAACTTAGCGCGCGCTAATCATCTTACAAGAAAAGGCGTCTTCGATTTTATCGGAATAGAATCGGATGTGTATGACCCCGCCAAACTTAATACTTTGACCAGTGATGAGCGGCAGAATGAGCTGAACAAGCTGTTCAGAGAAGGCGGATGCGCCATCGTTACTTTTGACACTGCCTCAATGAACTTCCTTATAGCCGAAGATTATCCTAAAGATGATGTCAATGATACAACGAAACTATTCAGAAATAAGAGAAGGGCGCTGTTTGTTATTACGGATGAAATAGACGCATCTTTAAGGGATGCGCGCACTCAGTATAAACTTTCCGACCAGGCCGAAACCATCGATAAAAATGAACCTGAATTTAAACTGATCGAAGCGGCTGTAAGGCTGGGCGAGGAGATCAGAAAATCCGGGCTTTGGGATATGGCGACTGAAGAGACTGAGACCGGAAGAGAGCGTGAAGAGAGCGGAGTGCCATCCGGAAAATATTTTTCGTTCAATAGCTACACCGGAGCGGTAGATTTTAACGAAGAGCTCCTGAGGACGGAATGTGAAAAATTGGCCGAGACATTGCGCTCCTCAAATTTGCGCGACGAGGACGGCAATCCTTATTCAGCCGAAGATGTGGCCGGATGGGTGAGAAAGTTCATCCGCTCTTTCCTTACAAACCGTATAGGTGAAGACTGCGAAGTTATACACGGTATGATCAAATTATACAGCCAGGGCATACTCGGCAACAGGCGATTAAGCGACGGTATGCAGACAGTCCTTGAAATGTATGTCCGCTTGTTTGTCGATCCCAATGCCGAGGTTTTCCGCGACACCGGGACATCATCCCAGGTGGGCGGCGGTGTGGCGAGAACACAATTTTTCCTGACAAGGGGTGGAGCCAGCGCTACAGCTTTGACAAGCGAATGGGAAGTCATGAACGTTTATGATAATAAATTTGGCGTGGTGCAGGTGCCGCCCCACTGTCTTAAGATAATCCGGGAAAAAGAGCCGCTTCTTATAGACGGCTCCGGCGATGAGATGGAGATGCTGAGGACATACGTAGAGAACGGATACAGCATATGTCCGATGGGTGAAGATTCGCTGAGGGTGTTCAGGCCGAGTATGCATTTCGTCCGGACAACAAACGATGCGCAGGAAGCGCTTAATTTCCTCAAACAGTGTTTCCCGGATCTTGATGTGCAGATAATAGACGGTAAACTTGAAGGGGAGGATCTTGACGCCGCTATAAGCCGTGCAGGCGGTAATTGCCTTACGATATTTACAGAGGCCGGCGCGCGCGGCACAGACTATAAACTGTTTTTCCGCAATATACGCACATTGGATAATGGCGGAACGGCATTTCAATTTGACCGCCTGTTCGAGGTTCTTGAAGCGCTGGATACGGGCGGCAGCATGTTCGGGCAGATACCGGCCTTAAAAAAAGACATAAAGGATGCGCTGGCCGTATTGAAGAAAGAAATAAGTGCGGCCAGGGATGACGAAGTTGCCATAGGGAATGCCATAGAAAATGCAAGGACCAGGATCAGTGTAGCAATAGAAAGCCTTAAGAAAAATATTAATGCAGTTTTTGATGAGGTTATTGCGAACAACAATGTCGACGCGGCAGTCAAAAAAGAGATGATGGCGCTTCAGGAAAGTGTATTGGCGAATATAAAATACATTGAAGGTATTTTTGCCGGATCGGTAGAAACGAAAGATATAAAGATAAAAGCGGCGCTGATAAAGGGATGCCTGGACGATATATACAAAGCTTTGGCGACGGTCCAGCTTTTGGTTTCTCCCGAAGCTAAGAATCTTAGAAAGATATTACTTGCGGCGGATGCTAACGAAAATCGCGGAAGCGAAGAGGTCCGGTTTGAAAACATACAAAACGAATCGAACATGCTCTTTAACGGGCTGGAGGACAGGCTGATTGCGCTTGAACCTCTGGCAGGACAGCAGCGTGTCGGAGCCATGCTGCAGGTGCTGACGAAATTCAGGACCGGCGTCAATGCCAGGTATATAGAAGGTTATCGCCTGCTCAGCACATTAACTAAAGAGGCGGTAGCAGATCTCGTCCAGGGTGTAGGACGCGCCGGAAGGCAGGCGGATCCTATGAGCTACCAGCTCTATTTCAATCTCAGCGCCGGAAGCAGTGATATGGATATACTTCAGTCTGCTTTTAAGAATACGAGCCGTATGGCAGAGATAGAAGAAGATATTGCCGAATACAGGAGGCTTACAAATATTTTAAAGAGCGGCACTTCCCTTACGGAGCAGGATGCTGATAGGCGCAAAGCACTGAAGGCTAAAATATATAATCATATTTTTGACGCCTTGCTGAAGATAGACCTTGAAGGGCAGAAGGAGAGGGTTAAAAATTCCAAAGCGGAACTTGCGGAGTTTGACGTTTTCCGTGACGAGTTTGCGCCGTATAGCACTAAAGTCGCGGGCCAGGAAATCGCAGGGGCAGGATATGAGGATATTGCCGAACAATTGCTTGACGATATTGCAAAAGGTGCTGAAAGTGCCGATGAAAAAACTCTCCAGCGTCTGCGGGCAACGCTATTAATGGTGTTCGGCGAAGACGCCGCATTTATGGATAAAGAAAACTTTGTAATACATCTTAAGTTACCGGTCGTCCTGAATAAAGGTACTAAGAATGAGCGTACAGTTTATGAAGTATCAATAAGGGATCTGAATAAAGACAATGCCAGGTTAATATGCGGAGTGCTGAAAGGGCTTGTTAATAATGCGCGCATAGAAAAGAGCCGGAACGAATTTCTGAAAGCCAGACAGGAAGCGCATGAAGTCATGGCTTTACTGGAATCAAAAACCGGTTTACGCAGTAAGGCGGTTTCAAAGATAGGCACAGCTGAGGCGGCTGCGCCTGAAATAGCGCCTCATATGGACAATATCATAGCGGCCATAGATTCCCGGGCATTAACAACGTTGTCAGATGCGGAAAGTGTAGCAAAAATATTGAAACTTAAATCCGATTCTCCTGTTGTGCAGGCAATTGCTGCAAATATATCTGTAATAGCCGAGCTCCGCAAAAAGGAAAAAGAGATAGACGCTGCCGCGGAAAAGGCCGTAGAGAGGATAAAAAAACGTATAAAAAGCGCCACAGGTTCCAGTCTTAGTGCTGGAGGGGCAAAGCAGCTGCATGATGCCATATTTAACAGTAACAAAGATGCTTTATCCGATATGTTTGCAGCGATGATGGCTTTTGCAAGGCAGAGCTTCCTTGATTCAGGAGTCTTATATAAAGGGCTGGATAAAGATTTGAGAGATCATATATCGCAGGACGAGTTCAATAGGCTTAGCGAATCGCACTCTCCTGATAAAATGCTGGGCCAGCGCTTTAAATTGTTCTTTGAAAGCGCTCTGCAGGCCATTCAGTATGACTATTTCGAAAAAGCGACGTCGCTGGATAAAGGTTATCCCAAAGATTTTAAAGGTAAACTGCAGAGCTGGCTTGGTGCGGTAAAACGCGATTTGGCCGGTGTTTTGTCTGGAAAGATCATTGAAAAGTGCAAGCGTGAGATCACCGGAGATCGCCGCAGACAGGATACGGCGGAGAAGAAAAAGACCCGGATGAGTGAATTTTTCGGATCGGTATTTAAGTCGTTTCTTAAGAGGGCAGAGGTTAAGCCAAGGACGATCGCAGGACGGGTTGTTGTGAGTGCAGGCGCTGGTGCTGTGGTCGGCGCAGGAGTGGGGGCGTATCTGGGAAGCGCTGTTCCTGTCCTCGGTACTATTTTAGGCGGACTTTTAGGAGCGGCAGCCGGAGGGCTTATTGAGCGCTTTGTAGATACGAATATCGGATTTGCGAAGCTGAGAAAAGAGAACGGCATAATGAAAGCCTCTCTGCTTGCCCTGGGAACCATAGTCAAAGATACAGTGCGCGGCCTCGGCGAAGGGGCTATGGGTGCGTTACTGACTTTTGGCGCCGTTGCGTTAATAGCAACGGTCGTGGCTGCGCCTGTGATAATCGGTGCTTTGACTTTGGCAGCGTTAGGGTATGTAACGTTCGCGGCGATAACAGCTGCTGTATTAACTTATGCTGCAGGGGCTGCCATAGTGGGCGGTGCGGCGGCTGCCATAGTGGGCGGAACGGTATTTGTCGGTGATTTCATCTCTTCAGTCAGAAGGGTGGTATCTCCTCGCACTGTGTCTGTTTTGCGTAATGCAAGTGAAGGGTTGACTAAAGCCGGAAGAATAAATGTAGAGTCGGAAGAGGCGGCGCCGCTGGCACAGAGACGGGATTATATTAAGGCTATCCCCAATGGCAAAGAAAGAAAATTGTCTGACCTCATGATGGGGCGTGATAAGGATGGAAAGATTTCACCTATTCTGGAGGAAGTATTAAAAAGTGAAACGCCCGCTGTCGAGAAAGAGAAAAGCAAAGAAGACCGCAGGAAAAATATAGATATACGCGAAACTACTACGGCAGCTGGTGAGAAGGTAATAGTGGCTGAGGTAAAGGCGGATGAAGACTCTGAAGCCGGCACAGCCGTTATAACGCCGGAGGATTATAAAGAAGCATGGGATAAGGCAGGTATGCCCGCTTTTGTTGCAGCAGCGGCCGCAGGGGCTCCCGCAGGCGGAGGAGCGGCTCCTCCCGCAGCTGGCGTCCAGGCTATGCCGCACTTTATATGCGTGCCCGCCGGTTCGATAAATCTTCAGACGGAAGACGGCGAAGATAAGGATCGGGCGATCGAGGATATCCTGGACCAATACAGGCCCCGCGATGGATCGGGCCAGCCTATTGCGCAGCCGGTCTGTTTATTTGCCAGAGGTATGGCGCCCTGCCCTGAAGGCGAGGGGCGCAGGTTGACAGATGCCACACCTATGAGCTATTCAACTGCCGCGGAACTCGCTAAACTTTCCGAAGAGTCCGGGGAGACGGTGGACTTCACTCTCTCTGACGGCAAAGCCGTAGATTTCCGTAATCATGACGGTAATATTGTCGCGATCATGCGATGCGATAACGGACAGGTGATGGTGCTTCCGCTTGGGGCCAATCCCAGCCGGGAAACGATGGACGCTATAGAAACTGCCGCTGCTTTCAGCGTGGCCAAGAAACACGGTGTTAAAGATATTGCCGAATATGGTTCTCCTGCCAATGTCCGTGCCAGGGAAGAGTCGCGCCGCAGGTTTGGGGCGGCAGCGGCAATGATAAGCAGGATGCATGGCGAAGACGATAAAGAGATGGCCGCGAGAAATCCTATCCTCAGGGATAAGGCGCAAAATACTCCAATGAAGGCTTCGGATATATCCATAACACCGGACGGGGTATTTGTAACAAATCCCGACGGTGTAAAAGAGGCTATAGTATCTTTTAAAGACGGAAAAGCGCGTCTTGAAAAAGTTATAGAAACAGAAGATGCCGGAATGCAGGAGCGCATTATACTTCCGCGTGTAAGCTGGGCCATGAAATTTGCATATTGGCTTACACGCAGGACACGTTCTTTACTCTCCCGGCTGGAAGATTTCTTCAGGAACAGGCGCAGTTTCATTTTCCTGGAAAGAAACCTGGGAGGTCATCCTAAAATTCTTAAAGCTGTCAGAGCTGTTTTTGTAACCGCACCAAGCCAGATATTCAGCGGAAACCTGTTTACCCAGGCGCTATCGGCGGTCTTTATGTCCGGAAATTCGATATTGAACGGTAAGGTTATACCATGGATTGATAATAAGTTCCTGTCGCTGCGCAGCTATTTTGCCGGTGCGAAACTGCCGGAGGAGAGCAAGATATTGGGCTCTTACGCGATCCCTGCAGATTTAGACGCAAGGGAAAAGCTTTGTGAAGACTGGCTGGGCGTGAATGATAGCGAGATAGTGGGTCTTCTGGGTGCTTTGGCGCAGAATGGCAGGGATGCCGGGGCTTACTTTGATCTTGCCGAAGCGCTTGTGAAGCGGGCTCAAAATGCTGTGAAAAACGAAAGCGCTAAAAAAGGAGCAGAGTTACGGTTTCTCGCCGGCAAATATTATTATGCGGCCTTATACTTTAATAAAAATTATAGAAATGGCACAGTATATCATGCCGCGTCCGCAAAATTACTTCGGGATGAAGGTAAAAATGATGAAGCCCTGAAAGAGATAGAGTCTGCCGTAAAGGTGCAGTGGTGGACATTTGCGGGCGGATTATGGCGTCAGGCGCTGGATCGCGAAGGCATGGACGAGATGATATCTCTGCGCGAAACCATCCTTAAAGAAAGAAATGACAAAGCAGAAGCGGCTAAAAAAGGAAAAGAAGAAGCTGGACCTGGTTTCCGGGCGGCTGTAAAAGATACAGTGAAGCAGATTTTCGCGGGAATGACCGGCAAGAAAATGATGATGGCGGTCTCAGTAGTAAGTTTATGCCTTATGGTAGGCATACCGTTTATTTTCGGTGCGCCTATTGTCCTTGCGGGAGCGGTCTCTACAGCATCGTTGCTTAATACGCCCAGCGCTGTGCTTATAGTGGCCCTGGGCAGGATAATTTTTGGGCAATGGATACCGCAGGGGTATAAACGATTTGTGAAAAAAGAGGTTGCTTATTCTGCAAAAAAATCGGAACGGACTATTCTGAATATCGAAAAGCGCGCGGCTAAAAGACAGCCTGAAAATATGGATGCGCGTCTTGCACTCATTAACCACTATATCGCTATGGGTAAGGAAAGAGATGCGTATAGAGAGATTCTCTCCGCCGCAAATTTATTCTCGAAGCATCATCCCACGCTGGTAGTTTTCATATTTAAACTTTTAAGATCGAGAATTAAAAATGAAATTATTAAAAAAGAGCTGGTCGGTATTATAAGGGGCGGTCTTATAGCTAAAACGCTTAGTATGCCGGTGGGCAGCATATATATTAACGCTATGCTTGCGGAATTGGCAATGTCTAGAGGCTATGCAGAGCAGGCGCTTGTTTACCTTGACAAAATAGATGTCATAAATCTGGATCTGAACAATGAAGCCAACAGGGCTATACGGCAGCTTAAGATGGATGTCCTTAAGGAACTACTGGATAAAGCCGCAGGGGAATCCGCGATAAATAAGGCGGTAGTTGATGATCTCATATCTAAAATAAAAAGCATAGCAGGTGTTTTGTCGGGGCCTATGGAGCAATTCACTCCGGAAGAAAAGCTTGCGTTAAGTAAAACGTATGCAGAAATAAAGAGAACCCTTTTATCTCTGGAAAATAAAAGAAAAGATGAAACGGACGCAAATCTTAAAGCCGCGAAAGACGGTGCGCCGGATGAGAAGGTTGCGGAAATAAAAGAAGAGAAGACTGATCTGCCGAAGCCGTCAGAATCCCAGCGTTTTACTACAGAGCTTGATTTGGACCCGGACAATTTTGCGGCCAGGTCTATGCTTGCGCATATCCATATAAGAGAAGGGCATTATGCCGAAGCCGAAGAGCTCATGAATTACACCGTTAAGAACTCCAAAAATAAGCACGACATATCAGAAGCTGCAACTATTTTAGCAGCTATAGACATAGTGCAGGGCAAAGTGCCGTCGAGGAAGACTTTGCGTAAGATAGCGCCGGGACCGGAAAGAGATATTATGCGTGCTTTATCCAGGGTAAATAACGAAAACGCAGCGGATATGGAAAAGTTGTTCGGCTTTATCAAGCAGGTTATTCCCGCATCCGACAATATAAATGACAGAGAAGCTGTGGTCTTATTGGCGTTCGCATCGGCGGTTACTAAAAATATAGATCCTGCATATGGCAGCGGATTTAACGCAATGAGACTTGGCGCGGTGAACGCATTGCAGCAATTAAAAGAGCTGCTTAAAGATAAGAAATTTTCGTCTAAGGAATTAGGGTTAAAGGTGGAAGACGCGCTTAAGGATGAGAACATAGGAAAGCTGGCGGCCGCCGCCGCAGATCATTCAGGGGCTATGAATAAGGTGACAAGATCTGCCAAAAATATGAATGAGCTTATAACCGCTGTAAAAAGTTTAAAGGATCGTGTAAGGAAACTGAGCTCTCGACTTAACGAATACCGCAGAAACAACGTTTCTATGCGGCGGATCCGCGGTGTTAATAAAGAGATTGCCGATGCCAATGTCCGTATAGCCAATAAATTGAAGCTTCCGGAACAGGCATACAAGCAGGCTTTCAGTGAAGTGCTTGCTGAAAGCGATCCTGTCATAGCAGCGCAATTACTCATTGGGCTTGCAGAATTACAAAAGGCTTATCGCGATACAAATCTGACGGATGACAATAAAGTATTGCTGGAGCGGCAGAGGGAGATCCTGAAAGGCCTGATGGAATTGCGGTCGAAATTTAAAGAAAGCGCTGTTTTTGGAAAAGCGGTTTCCCCGAAGATCGAAGAGGCTATAAAGATATTGGCTGCTTTAATGGAAAATGACGTTGAATCTGCCGGTAAAGACCTTGCGCAGAAGAGCAGTAAGTCAATGTATGCGATAAGTGACCTCAAACAGCTATTTGATAATTTTAATGGTGATGACAACATGCAGAAGGCCATTCTGGCCCTGCTGGATAATTTTGTGGACGCTTATTTCAAGGCGGAGGTGGATATCGCACGTGGTGGCGGAGAAAAGAACTGGCATAATTTTGATGTGATTTTAGATAGGATGAAAGAACTAAAAGCTGTCAGCCCCCAAGACAGGATAAGTAAGCAAGGCAGTCTTAGTATAAGCGACGATGAGATCGTTTTAATAGATAGAGATATGTCTACAGAAGATTCTAACTGGAACACGGTGCTGCGCCTTAAGATGCTGTCGCGGTATGTAGATTCTATGTTGATGCTGGAAAAAGGCCAGAGAGGCTCATCTTTTACTCTGCAGTGGATAAACGAAGAGCTGTCGGCAGGTTTGAGGGAACTTAAGGACAGTTTCAGACCTATCGCGTTAGAAATAATTATTCCAAAACTTATCTTGAGATCAGAGGCGGCGGGTGCGCGTGAAGTGTATTTGGCCGATCTATTTATAGAGCGCATAATAAATGAAGGCGGGTTGAGAGGCGCAAGTCCGGATGCGCAGATGAGAGAATTGTTTATGACGGTATTCACCCGTGCCATAGGATCTGTGTCGCCGGACTTCAAAGAAACCGAAAGGTTTCTGCGGCTCAAGATCCAGGCCATAGTGGCTGAAACCGATGAATCTAAGAAGAGTGCATTGACCGGAGAGCTCTTGAGTTTAATAACCGGCGTCAGCGATAAAGATAAACTCGCCGGCCTTATAAATATAATGGCAAATTATATGAACGGCGTCGATGATACAGACGGAAGAGATATTAAACGGCCGCTTGTTATAAAGCTTGCAGAGAGCGGAAGCCTTTCTACGGAATCCAGGATGAGATTATGCAGATACCTTATGGATCAGGCGAAAGATGTTAAGGAGAGGGAACAGGTTGTCTCGCTTCTTTCATCGCAGGTTGGAAAAATAAAGCCGGAAGATAATGTCGATGCAGGTATTTTGCTGGATCTTATTGAGCCTTGCCTGAGAGATCCAGATAAAGCAACCGATGCTTTGCTTGTAAAAACATTCAATGCGTTATTGGCGATGAAGGCCGCAGGCATAAAAGACGATGCGATCAATAAACGCATAACGAATGGGCTTGAGGCTGCCCGCAAAGCTATAATCAGCAAGCGTGAGTCTGCCTCGGTTGCGGCGAGCAAGGCCGCGTATGATGCGATCATGGCTAGTACTTATAATATGATCGCGCTAGCTAATCTTAATGAGGTAGAGGGCAGGCACGACGAGGCTATTAGTATATTAGAGGAAGCCAATAAGCTTATAAATGATGAGTGTAAAAAAGTAATAGCTCTTCAGGATAGTGATAAGCTGTCCGAATATGGTGGTAGCCCGGATAGTCTTGTGCTTGAAGCCGATAAAATAACTGCCAGGATGGAAAGTATCCTGAAAAAGCAGGATAAGGTTGACTCTCAGTGGTATATGAACCTGGCCAAGGGCGAGATGGAGCTCGCCAGGTTCTATGCGCTGAAAGGGGACATTGCGTCAGCCATGGCGCAGATGGCCAAGGTTTTCAAAAATCTCGCACAAGCTCAGCGTATCGACCCGGGCAATGCCAAACTGAAAATAACATTTGAATTGGCACGGCTTGAGGCTTCGCGGATACAGCTGAATTATGAGCTGGGCATTAATTATCCTGGAATGCTTAAGAAGCTGGCAGAGGCCAAAGAAAAGAGGGATAAGGCGGTCAAGGAGAGAGATGAGATATCTGAAAAGATAAAGAAACTTAAGACTGATCTGAGAGAACTGGAAATAGCGGATATTGCCAGCAGGCGCGGCGAAAAAGTCCGGCTGGCCGCTGACGGGACGGATGCCAAAGAAAAAGCGCTCGCGGATATGGATGCGTATGAGGCATCGTCCGGCATAGATAAAGTTAAAGGGAATATTAAATCTGAAACCGAAAAGCTCGATCGTGCAAACAAAAAGGTTACGGACTCCGAATACGACGTCATGGATCTGCAGGATAAATCCGACCAAGCTGACCAGCGCGCAAGTATGATCGTGGCAAGACTGCGTAATTTTGTCCGTGATGCCATCGCTGTTATTGTAGATGGCGACAAAGATGACGCCTCTGTGAAGGATGCGAGACAGGCGCTTCTGAATATTGTAGGCCAGAATGCGCGCGGGGTGCTGTTTACTGCGATAGACAGGAAACGCGGGGAGATCAGATCTGAGGCAGCCCGTAAGGAAAGGATGCGTCAGCTTGATATTTTGCAGGAACTGGAGTTTGATATCATTTATAAAATTGCAGGCAGGGAAAATACGGTTAATGCTATAAAGGCGGCCAATAATAATGAAGCTGTGCTGGAAGGCAGGACATTATCTGCCACGGCCCTTCTGGATTATACCGCCGGGAAGATGGCGGATAAAAAAGATCTCATAGAAATGCTGGCAGATATTATGAATACCGCCGCGGATGAAGTAATAAAAATATCGGCCCGTGAAAAGATGTGCAGCGCGATATTTGAGCTTATCGGATTAAAAGACAACCCTGATGTTTTAAAAGACAAGAGCGATGAAGATATCTCCGGTATCCTTTATAAAATGTTCCTGGAAAAGTTTTCAAAAGGCGATAAGAAGTATGAGGCAGACAGAGCCATGCTTGAGGCGATATCGCCTTTATTGAATGAAGCTTTGGGTAAGATGAAAGGCATGGATAAGAAGTGGGATGAGCTGGCACTTTTTGAACGCCAGCTTATATTTGCCGCGGATAATGCAGCGGCCAGAGAAAGAATTCTCCGGGAGGAAGCGGCTAAATTTAATGCCGCGGCATTTGCAGAGCTCGGTAAAGATGAAATGGATAAAGGTAATTTTTACGAGTCCTTAATGCTGCTCGATAAAGCCCTTGCGATTTCTCCGGACCAGCCAATGGCCAATTTTTATAAGGCAAATGTATTCATGCTCTTAGGCAGGCTTTATGATGCCCGTAAATTTGTAAATAAAGCTCTCGCGAAAGCGGCGGATAATATAGAAATGCTGGAGCTGCTTAGTAATATCCAGAAACAGCTGCATGATAACGTCGGGTGCGCTGCGACGGAATTAAAGATATGCGATGTATATATGAAAAAAGCCGGAGAAGATGAAAAGGCCGGGATCGACCCGAAGGCGAATTATGATAACGCGGAAAAGCATGCTCGTGCCGCAGCGCTGATATCGCCGCGTTTGGGCACTGCATGGACGAAGCTGGCAGGTGTTCTGTATAAAAAAGGTGTTTTCGGCGAGGCGCAGAATATCGCCTCCGCTGTTATATGGGCTACGGACGATCTATTGCTTCTGCGGGGCGTGTGGTTCTTTGGTAAGTCGAAAAAGGAGCAGACGGATTACGGCCTTACGATCACATCAGAAGACGCCGCGAGTCTTATTGAAACCATGGCCGGCATCGCGATAGCTGCAGGTGATGCCGCGGGGGCCCGTGCTGCGATAAATATTATTAAGGATTATCAGTCATTTGTTAAAAATTCTGCCGCCGCAGCCTTTATAGAAGGCAAAGCCTATAAGATATCCGGCAATATTTTAATGGCGCGCTCGGCCTTTAAGAAAGCGATGAGTTTGTCCAAAGACGATATTGAGATGAAGAAGAAGCTTTTTGAACACTATAGCGAAGAGGGTCAGCTTGATGGTATTGCTAAGGCTATAGAATTAGCCGAAGGCATTTCAGCGTCTGAAATAAAGATGAAAAAGAGCTGGGACAAAAAAGCGGCTCTCCTATATGTGGAGAAGAGCGCTTTGCCAGGCAAATTTATGGAGCGAGTTATAGACCGGGTAAGCCGTCAGGCAGAAGATCTTAAGAAAGCATATGATATTGCATTAACGCTCGACGTGAAAGATAAGGCCGATGTATTAACCGCAATATACGCAAGGGCACAGCAGCTTGACGCAGAATTGATAACCCTGAAACCCCGGCTATACAAGGCTTCACGCTATGCGAAGATAAATAGTGTCCGCGCAGAACTTTATAAAATGATCAGCGCTTATCTGGATGCCAAGGGCGGAGAAAAAACTACGGAGATCGACGGCGTTATAAATGTCTTTAAAGAGCTGAGGGCAAATAGCAATACGCCTGAAAAAGTGAGATCTGATATTGACAAGTCTTTAAGCGCTGCATACAGAGCCAGGGGTGAGAGGACGGGGCAGATAGAAGATTATAAGGAAGCCATACTGCTGGATGACGGTAATTACATGGCCCATTATGGTATAGCGTTAGCGTATGCTTCAGCGGGCAGAAATGAACTTGCCATAACCCATCTGGAGAAATTTATGCCCGCTTCTAAAGCGGAAGGGTTCGATGAAAGTCTCCGGATGAGCGCTGTTAAAAAACTGGCAGAACTATATGAAGCGGCAGGCGATTACGCGAAAGCTCAGAAGATGGATGCTGAATTGCGGACGATGAGCATCGTTGCGCCGACGGAGAAAGACCGGATAGATGCCTCCAAAGCTTTGCAAAACGCTCTCTACGCTCTCGTAGATAAAGCTATTGTTGCCGGAGCTATGAGAAATGCTCTGCAGCAGCAGTCGGAAAAATTGCTGAACGCTATAAATACTAACAGAGATATCCGTGAAAAGGTGATGAAGGCGCTGGCCGATTCAAAGAAGACGGATATTTTTATAAAAGACGGGCGCCTGCTTATAGAAAAATTAATAATGGATAATACTGGTGCCGATATTCTGAAAAAAGCTGTCGGCGGGGACAGTCAGATCGCCGCAGCGGTAGAATTTTTATCAGCAGATCTTAAAGAAGCGGCACAGCTGGAAGAAGATCGTAAAAAGATATTGGATATGCTGATAAGCAGTATTGTGAATTTCCCCGCTGGAAAAGAAGATGCGATCCGTCTTATAGTTTCCCGCCTGGAGAGATCGGATAAAAAAGAGGCGATGACTGTGCTTGAAGAGTGCCTGAGCCTGGCCGAGGCAGGCAGTATCCCCGGCGCTGAGTATATGGCCATTAGCCTTGCAAGATATTATTACAGCAGTGCGGGCACTGATAGCGAGATGCAGAAGAAGGCGGCAGATATACTGGATCGCCTCCTCGGTCCGGGGATGAATATCAGCTACGATGTAATAATAGAGGCCAATCTACTCTCGTCCGGAATATCGTTGCGGGATAAAGATGCGGTCATGGCCATGGATAAAGCTATTAAGGCTTTACAGATCTACAATGACGAGGCGTGGGGCAGATACAGAGATGACGCTATGTCAGATCCTATGGTCGGGGCAATTGAAAACGCTATAAGGGCATCATTAGACGGTGAAATTAAGGTAAACCCCTCCTATATAGATGAATTAATAAAGTCGATGAAGAGCCTGCGTAATTTCGGACTGGCGGGCAGCTTAATAAAGCTTGTGTTGACTCAGGCGCCGCAGAAAATAACGGCTGTATCAGCGCTTCTGGCTGATAGTGAAATTTCCAGGGAGGATAAGGCAGGCATAATAAGCGGTTTGAAAGAAAATTTAAAAGCGATGCCTGCGGTTTTAGATAAAATTACCGCCCAGAATATTGAAAAAGACATAAAAGATTATATGAAGACAGATAAGTCTGTGCGGCCATGGGATCTGTTGGTATATATTTACCGGGCGCAGGACAGATGGCGATTTGGTGCGGCTATGCTGCGGGCAACGTGGAATGCGGGCAGGCGTGCGGTAAAACAAGAGAAGGGCTTTAAAGAACGGATAAAAGAGATAAACAAAAAATCTTTATCTGACATGTTATATGATTTCGAATCCCGCATGAAGAAGAGAGTGGATGCGCTCAAGACGCTGGCTATGTCTTTACGTGATAAAGCCGCATGGCCTGAGGTGAGAGACGAATTCTTAAAAGCCGCGAATACTTTGCTGGAATATTACGAAAAGGACGGGCGAAGCGTGCGGAAGAATTATAAAACACTAGATGCTTTTAACCGCGCAAGGATAGAGGTGCTTATTGCTATGGCCATGTCCTTTGCGGATAGTTTTGACGGCAAAGATATGAAGCGTGCGGAAGAATATTATAGAAAAGCTCTGGCAATAAAAGCTGATAATGAAGATGCAATAATGGGCCTGGAAGAGACGCTTTTACTGGAAGAAGCAGCGCTATCGGCAGGCCGCGCCGGTGAAGCTTTGACAGCGGAGAACAAAGATAAATATCTCGCCGGTATATATATAGATAAGGCAGGTAAAGCTGCGGATACCGTCGAGAAAAAGACTTATCTTGATAAAGCGATAGCCGCCGATCCCAAGATGGCCGGAGCGTATAAGCAGCTGGCAGATATTTATATAAACGATGGTAATTATGATGAGGCTAAAAAGGTGCTGAAAAAAGCTGCCGCATCCGTTGAAGATGCCAAAGCAAGGTCTGAGTTTATTAATACGATAGAAGGCCTTGACGCTATCGACGCCGTCATAACCGGCGGAGCGGACCGGGACATTGCAAAAGAGATAGAGCAGGCGAAAGCCATAGCAGATAAAGACGAGAGGGACTCTAAGCTTTCCGCGCTGCGCAATAGATTGTCGGATGAGGTAAAATCGCGATTGGGATTACAGGTCCGTCTTAAAGAATTTTACAGAAAGAGCACTCGTAAGGAGCCGGATGTGTCAAAAGAAGAAGCTTCGGGCATCCAGGAAGCTATAGAGAGTGGTATCGCGGCACAGCCGTCTTCTCCTGATGAGGTAAAAAGGATGAAGGATTTCCCGGAAAGGGTAGTTGCCATAGGCAACGGCATGCTAACTTCTTCTAAAGACCAGGATCTGGAGGAGTTGATATATAAAGCAGATAACTACGGCATCCAGGATGAGGGACTGGGCCTGCTTCAGGTAAAAAGGCTTATAAATAGAGCCTCTTCAGCGCTCAGAATAAAGGCAAAAGGCTGGCAGGCTGAAACGGCAGATCTTGAATCAGTGATTCGCCAGCAGATAGAGCTTATTGAGGATCGGAAGATAAAAAGCGAGGCATTGATAGCATTGGGTAGATACTATGAAAGCAAAAAAGGTGCCAGATCTGAAGCTATAACCGCTTTCACCGACGCACTTGATGCGTGGCCGATGTCTATAATAGCCGTAAATAGCCTTATTAATTTAAAGTCATCACAGATGGATTTGAGCTGGCGTATAAGGGATATTCTGGAAGATGGAAACCTGCCTAATATGGATCAGAGATATAAAGAAGAAGTCCTTTCTGTGATGAGCCGCTACTGGGAAACATTTGGTGATCGGTTGACTATATATAAGAATATAGCTGATTATTTCGGTGATATTTCGCCTCCGGCAGTTATAAAATTAATACAGTCTGCTTTTAAGTCCCAGGTGTTCAGCGTAATTCCATATCTTATACCCGAACGCATTGCCTCCGTCGGAGAAGCTGTAGCTTTAGTGGAAGCGATAAGCGAATCTCTTGCTAGGGTGAAATTTAATGAATTGAAGAATGTCCCCGACTTTGAATCTGCGCTATCCCGGATAGCCGGGAAATTCCCGGATAATGGATTTGAGACAAAAATTATTACGGCAAAAACACTTATCTCGCGTGCCTATCTTAATATAGGTAAGGGAGATTACGCTCAGGCCGTTAAGAATTTAACAGAAGCGGGCAGGCTTGAAAGATTTGAAACATCTGCAATAGCTTTGGCTTACGTTAAGATAGCATTGGCGCAGGGCAAATGGATCGTAGGCGGATGGAATTGGATCACGCGCAAGCTCTCATCCACTGACAGGGCAATAGCTGGGCGTGACAGGGCGGAAGCGCTTAAGATAGCCGGAAAGTATTTGCGCGCATTAAACTATAATTCAAAAGATGTTAATTCGCATAAGAAATTTAAAAATGACCTGGACAAGGCAGGGGAATACGAAGAGTCGCTATACAGGATTATCGTTATCATGGAGCTTTTAGATGAGGCGGGAGACCTTACCAAGGCGAGAGGTTATTATAACACTGAATATATGCATTCACCCAACAAGGCCAATTACGACAAATTTGCCGACGGAATATCTAAGCTGGAGATCTTAAGAAAAGACATAGACGAACGTCTTGTCGAAGGCGGAGAATCTGATTGGGATCTTAATTATCTTACGGCTGTTGAAACGCCAGCTGCTTATGCAGGTGTAACCGAGGACCATGGCGCTATAATGAGAGGGATGTCTCTCGATAATGTTCTGGCACATATAAGCAAGAATCCTATAAATATACGGGAACAACCGGAGACAATAATTAATATTATTTCCAAAATGAAATTAAGCGCTTCTCAACAGACGGCGATAGCTGAGCTTGCGGATTCTCTCGGTGTAGAGCGAAAAGTTATGCTTGATCAAATCCGTGCTGCCGCGGATGACCTGGTCTCAGAAAAAGGGAAAACCATCATCGGATTTAAAGCTATAGTGAATAGCGGCGAAGAATACGCGCTTGGTTTCGCGACAAAAGATACTCTGGGGTATAGTCTCGAGCTTCTCTCTGCGCTGCCGTTGGGTTTGAGGGCTGAATATCTTTTACATGAAGCTATCTGCTATAGGTTTAGCCAGATAAATCCTAAAGAAGGCCATCAGATAGCAAGGAAGATACAGATGATATTGTTCCCCGAAAATTATGAAGGAGTTACTCAGGTGAATGTGGGAGAACATCGGGAATTGACCGGACTGTTAACGGAAGAACTGCGTCGATTTATCGACGGGAAGGCCGCGGAAAGTAATTATGCGGTAATAGGTGTAGTGGCCGGTGCGGAAAACTTTAAAAAGATAGGGCCTGCCCCGCAAAATGTGAAGTTTGTATCCGTTGCGCAGGGTGGCAGCGATGGCATTAAGTATCTCGAAGCCAATTATCCGCAGGCTGCAAAGCGCGTCCTGATAGACCTGTCGAATATAGACGGGCAGGCCATAAGAGACATAACAAGTATAGCGGATAAAGAGAGCGCCCAGGCGTTCCT
This sequence comes from Candidatus Omnitrophota bacterium, assembly GCA_041663425.1. Classification (GTDB taxonomy): domain Bacteria; phylum Omnitrophota; class Gorgyraeia; order 2-01-FULL-45-10; family 2-01-FULL-45-10; genus FEN-1322. Next base: position 35,858 of record JBAYMS010000003.1, on the reverse strand, counting down.
GTTTGCCAATACTTATATGGCCGGATTGAGTCCGGACAACATGTCTAATCTTACACGCAATACTTTAGTTGAGATATTCGATATTATCAAAGCCAGCCTGCCAGAGGCACGGTCGCTCAATGTGGAATCTCTTATTGTGGATTCAATAACTGCGTTACCGGCCAGCGCATCCGTTCCCGATAAATTTACGGAACCAGAAAAATTAAATGAATGGGTAAAAGAATATGTCGCCGCGCTTAGTGCCGGTAAAAAGGCAGATATTAAGAGTATGAACGGCGAGCTGGTGAATTACCTTGCCGGCAAATCTCCGACGGAGATTCGCAAAATACTTGCAAACCATGAAGCGATCGCCGCCTCGCAGTATTGGACTAATGCAAACGGCAATATTAATAACGGTATGGAATCAGCATTCTATTCCGCAGCGTTTAATATATCCAGAAATGATGGAATTACTGTCCTTGCATTTAACGGATCTATGCTTGGCAAGGAAACTGCACGCAGTGATATAGCAAAACTTTTAGAAGCGGTCCGGGACAAGAAATTTATAAGAACGGTTATGTTTGTAAAACCTGGTGATGAGAAAAAATATGCAGAATTGATCGCGCAGATGCAGAGCATTATGCCGGGAATGATCAAGCTTCCTATTATTGGTGACGGAACATCTCTTTCTGCGCAGATAGGGGCAAGGATCCCGGATGCCAACAGAGTGTATATCGCGGATGTGAAAGCGGAGGGTGACCGCATAGACGATATCGTCAGCGACCTGAGTTATTACCGCGGTGAAAATGCTAAGCGCATACCATCATATATCCTGATCAACGAGAAGAAGGATGCGCCTATAGGTGCAATAGTTGCGGCGGCTGCAGTGAAGAGATCCCCGTGCTTTATAGCGTTGGGATTTGACAAAAACCTTAAAGGAAAATTTGCGCCTATCGAAAAAATTCTCGGTGGGATAGGTGGCTGGTTCGGCTTCATAACCAACGTGGGAAGGGCGATATCCGAGATATTTACGGCAATCAAAGCTACGGCAATAAGCGTGTAAATAAAACCAAATTTTGTTTATATAACATTTTGGAAATCAATAGTTTATGAGTGCATTAGTATTTCAAAAAGTTAGAGTTAGCATATTGACAAGTTAGTATTATATGATATAATATATACGTAAGACATGACAAAAGTTAGTTTTAACAGGTTTGCAGTAGAGAAGTAGAAAAGCTTTAAAAAAAGGAAAATCTCCCAAATGTTGGCTTGGCAAAGCATGACATTTACAGGCGGAAAGGTCGTCTCAACTGGCGGCGACTCAATACGCGAAGAGCTTGGTTCGAAATCACTTATCATGGACTGGCAAAGTCCTAACAATAAGTGGTGGATCAGGCTGGTGGCGATTACCTTAACAGTCGCATTTATAAATCAGGACATAGTATGGGCGCAGGAAGGCACACCCGTTTGGTCAAAACCATCAAACGGGTCTTTTAATGTCAAGACCCCTATTAATAATAATAATTTAAATGCTAATATAGCTATTCCCAAAGATGTCGCTGTAACAAAAGAAGTCTATCATGGCAATAACGGCGATAATAAAACCATCATTAACATCCAGGATGCCCACTCATCATTAACTGCCCAGGAATCAATATCATCCATTCTCGATTCATTAGTCACTAACTATGATCTTAAGTTAGTAGCTATAGAAGGTTCCTCAGGCTATATAGATACATCCGTATTGAAGACATTCCCCGATGAAAAGATCCGTAATAATACCGCCAAATACCTCATGGCAAAGGGTAAGATGTCTGCCGGAGAGTTCTATTCCGTCACAAGCAATAAGCCCATAGCATTATACGGCATTGAGAACAAAGAGCTTTACAAAGAGAACGTAGAGCAGTTCAGGCAGATCTGCGAGATAAATCAAAAAGTATCAGGCGATATCAACAATCTTTTAAATACATTAAAAGCTATACAGGACAAAGTATATTCGAAAGATCTCAAGGCATTGGAGTCCAACTCGGTGCTTAGCAGGAACGGCTCAGTATCATTTACGGCAAGATGGAACTACGTAGACTCTTTAGCCAAAAAGCTCGGCATCTCTTATGAGAATTATCCCAACCTTGCCAAGCTCGTCGAATCCATCTCCTCAGAAAAATCCATATCATTCGATAAGGCCAACAAGGAACGAGATGCCCTCATAGACACAGTAAGCAAGACCGCCACAAAACCCGATCTTGAGAAGCTCGTCTTAAAGTCTTTATCGTTCAAGCAGGGCAAGATAAGCCAGGGAGAGTATTACGTATTCCTCCAGGGTCTTGCCAATGATTACGCCATAGATCCCAAACCCTACTCAAGCCTCATAGCATACACAGATTACATCACACTTTACGAATCGATCGACCTTCTCGAGATATTCGAAGAGGCCAAATACTTAGAAGACGCCATCAAAGAAAAACTCTACACTTCCCCCGACCAGAGGAAGCTGCACGACATACTGAAGTGCGTAAGCTTCGTCCGCGACATATTCGACTTAAAGCTTACCAATTCAGACTTCGAGTATCTGGAAAAGAACATCGCTATCTGTAATGCCGAATGCATATCAGGCTTCATCAAAGAAGAATCTTTAAAATATGACATACCCATAGAGGGCAGCTACGATTTAAATAATATCTTCTCAAATATTCCTGCGGCCATAAGCTTCTACACCACCGCTGAAAAACGTAATCACACTATACTGAGCAACACTATAAGCCGTATGACCAAAGAAGGCCAGACGGTAGCCGCCCTTATCACAGGCGGTTATCACACAAGAGGCATATCCGATCTGCTCAAAGCCAAAGACACCTCATACCTTGTCATTCTCCCCAAGTTTGACGCATCCAAAGGTGAGAGGCCATATGTAGCCATACTTACCAACAAGAAAGAGAACTACGAAGAACAGCTGGAATCAGGCAAGTATCAGCTGCTTACAGAAGACTATCTCAAGGATTCGATACAGGATCCCGGTAAGGTCGAAGCTTTTATAAAAGATATAATTGTTACAAACTTAAAACAGGCGAAAAGCCAGGGTAAGAACGTAAGGAATATCGCGGAACTCTGGATAGAAAGCTATAAGGATAGCTATGATGAGCTTGTTAAAAAAGGCATAATAAAACCTCATCATCCGGCCACAAAAACATCACCCATTCAGATCTCGCAAAATGAAAGCACGGTGATACATGAAGGCACTATTGGCGACCAGCACATTGCTCCCACTGCCAATTTTGCACAGGGCGACGCTCCTTCTCCTGAAGCCTTCGCGGAAGCTGTCCGGGCTGAAGCATCAATAATCACCGCACCACGGTATCAATCATCGCTTAAAGAAACTAAGGACTTGGTAGATGACGTTGCTAGCAGGATGGCAGCATCTGGTAAAGACTTTGATACTGTCTGCCGTATCTTAAGGATAGAAGGTGATTTAAAAGAGAGCATAAGAGAAGAAGTGAACAGAAGAATGGCCGGGATGGAAAAGACGGAAGAGATTGTCCCGGTGCCAAGCCAGCCTTTGCCGCAAAAGCGCGACTTAACCATAGATGATCTTATTAATGAGGGTTATCAGTTTACTGTCGAGGATGTGTTTGACAACGAAGCCGGAGCATCTTTTAAGAATTTGAAAGTTTTTAAAGACGGTATCCAGATAAATGAAGTGCGGGTTCACTTCTATCCGATAACGGAATATAAAACCATCGTTTTTACCCAGTTCTTCCCGTTCCCCAATCTCGAAAACGCAGGCGGTAGAGGAAGGGCTCTTATGAAATTTTTGCTCAACCGTCCTGAATATGCCGGCTATCATATTATTTCCACAATGCCGACGACTTCATTCCAAAAATCTTTCTTGCGAGTGGGTGAATATAACCCGGTTGCCCAGATCGAAAGTAACCCTGCTCACAGAATGCCTGATTTTGAAAACAGAAAGAATGAATTTTTAACTTTGCGCGATGCAATGATAACAAAATTCCGTAGCGGCGGCGCGCGCGTAGAAGCGTTCCTGGCAGAATCCTGGTCGAAAACAAATATACATGGAACGGTAGAAAAGACTTCAGAGACAGTGATCCCTCAGGCTCCTGTAGTATCAGAACAACCATCAACTATTCCTTCAAATTTAGCGCCTGCAGAAGTTGTGCCAGAGACTGCTAAAGCCGCCGCGCCTGCGGCCGGGATAAATCCCGTAATCAAAGGGTTTATGATAGCCGTTCTTATGGGTGGTATGCTTGCGGCAGAAGCTGGTATGGCACTGGCGACCAGCACGCCTTGGTATCTTAGAAAGATAAAAATAGGTATGGGGCAAGTGCCGGTGACAGCTCCTTCGGATCTGAAAAAAGCACAGATGCCCGTAGACGTGGATATTCCTGATATTAAAGTGCCTGAGGAAATAAAAAAGCCTGGTGTACCCGCGCCTGCAGAAAAGCAAAAAAAAGAGGTTAGGCCGGTTAAGCGGACATTCTCGGAGCGCATAAGAATAGTTATGCTTAATTTCCTGTATAGCGTCGGCATTTTAGGTATATTCTCATGGGCTAAAAGGAGAGAAAGGGGGGCTCCAAAAAATGCTGTTGAGACCGCCGGAGTGCTTGTCAGTGGTTTTGATATTAAGGTGGCTATGGGCGATTCTTTAATCTCAAGACGCAGAGTGGATAAGAGTGCTGAAGCGCGGGCTGTAATAAAATCGCTTTTTAAGGATTTAAATTTCATAATAGCAAACTCTCCTATTTCCGAAAAAGATGCTAAGAAATTGTGGGTGAAGCTGGATGGCCTTAATAAAGAGTTTTGCATAGCGCAGGGCGGTAAAGTTACGCAGGAAGATGTGCAGATGTCAAAAGATATAGAAAGTTTGCTTGGACAGATAGAAAAATCCGTAGCAGCTCTTCCTGGTGAGCCTTTAAGTGTTCTTGCCGTAAACGTAGAGGAAGCCGTCATAGATAAAATAGTTGATAGAATACGTGGAGATAAAATGGGCGCGGATGACATTTCGTATATTATATCTGCAGAAAAAAGGCCGGGCATAGCAGATGAATATACCAGAGGGATCCAAAGGGATGTCAGCAATATAGTTGCCTCCGTCATGAAAAGTGTGGGCCCGATAAATGATGATGAATATGTAGAACTGCTCGGAAGAATATGGGCTAAAATGTTATTAGCAGAACAGCTGCAACCGGAAGGGGGCGGGCCGATAGCTCCTGAAGGAATGACGCCTTTTATATGGAGAGGCGCAGTGGAAGGAGACGGGCTTGTTCACTATCTGCACGATCGTGGATGGTCATACAGGGCGATCTCCGGCCTCGCCGGTTTCGAAGAATTATTCTTCAGCGCTCTTGTGGGCGCGGGTGCTTTTCTGGCAGACTGCACAGGCTTTGGGACCTCCACGGGTATTATTTTCGGTGCCCTGCTAAGCATCTTTCTGTTTCAGGCAGCGCATTGGCGTGGTGTTTATATAATTACAGAGGATGGCAGACCTGTGTATTCACCATCACATCCGGATATGATAAATATAATAACATTGCTAGGCGCAGCTTTGCGGGTTATAAATATTGTGCCATTTTTATTCCTGCCGGTTTATCCTGCTACGACTCTCTCCGTATTTTCAGGCATTCTAGGCCATGCATTCTATAATGTTAAAATCTCTCAGTGGCTTTCGAAAAAAACCAGCACCCATTTCCCGGTGGGTATGGCAGGTGTGACTGGGGAAGGCCAACCTGTCAAAGCCGATTTACATAAAGAACTCGCAAACAATGACTGGGAGCTTATCAGCAGGCCACGGTCGAATGATGAAACGCCTTGTTATGTTTATCACTGCAGAGGATTTATAGTTCATGTCCCGGTTGCACAGCTGAGCCTGGTTAGTGCGCAGACGGCTATTAATAATCTCGGGACGAGGTTTGTACCTACAACCAAGCTTGAAGGAGTGACTTTACCCAATCGTGTCATCGACGATATAAGGCCGAAAGTTCCCGCGCGTTTCCGTGACCGTATGATATGGTCGCCGCCGAGTACTGTGTATGTAGAAGATGAAATAGTGCCTATAGTAGGGCTTGATGCGGAGTATATGAAGGTGGGGTCACGTTTTGTAGAAAACGGTATACTGGAAACTCTTTCTAAAGGCAGTAGCGAAGACGTCGAAACAGCAAAGACTATTATTGATGATTATTTCAGAGCACTTGAAGACATGTGGGAAGCCGGGATATTTAATCATGACGTGCTTCTTGTTAATGCAGGGGTTAGTTTGGATCCATCGGCGCAGGAAAAAAATAAACGCATAAAGGTTTGCTTCTTTGATCTGGGCGGATTCGTGACTATGAATACACAGAAGGAGGCGGAAGAACTTGCAAAGACTTACATTCCTAAACTTATCGAGAGGAATGAAGAAGAGGACATTCAGGATGCAAGCATAGATATTCAAAACTATTTTATAGAGCAGGCTGGCAAAAGGCTTACCGTGGAAAATTTAATGGCTCATTGGCAAAAAGGGTTTGAAAACGGTTTTGCATCAAGGGCTAAGGCGCCGGAAGCTGGTTTCGTACCTGTAGCCGAACTAACTATTCCAAAGGATGCTGTAAAAGCGAGATACGGATCTCTTACAGGCATATTCGGCTCGGGATACTCACCATTTGCTCATGCGCCTGTATTTGAGGAAGCTGCTAAAGTGTGGCTGCCTATGGCGTTTACTGGAGGATATTCTTTTGCAGCGCTTTCAATCTCCGCGGCTATATTTACCATACTGCACATATTTAATGAGCGCGCTCCTCCGATAAAAGGCAGAGCTATATCAGAAATAACGAAAGACTACAGTTCTTATATCTTCAGGGTATTTACCGCTCCATTCATAGTAAGTGTTGCAGGAATAATTGCAGCAAGCTACTTCTCGTCAAATTATCATCTCGCAGTCCTCGTGTCGATGGCTGTGCACCTAGGCGTAAATGTTATCGTAGCCGTGATAAATGTCATTAAGAATAAAAAAATATTACTATATGCTGCTTTAGGTGGTGGTAGGGGATTGCCTGCCTCTGACAAACAGGAGGCGGACCGGATTGTTTCAAAACTTTTTGCAGATATTGCCAATGATGCTATAAAACCACAGAGGCAGGCGGAACTCGAAGAAGAAGTTGCCGTGATGTTACGCCGTGTTGTGGCTGAAGGCAGAGTGGTAATGGTTGAGGAATTGCTTGATTATGCAGTTAGCCAAATGGCAAAAAAAGGCAACGCCTTGGAGGGTAAGCAGGGGAAAGGCGATGCTTTTTATGTATTATTTCCGAGCATTCTTCTAAATATTGCTAAAAAAGGAACGATGCCGGAAATAGTTGGCATATTGTTGGCGAAAGCAGAAGAGTATGGTCTTAAGGCTTTGGAATTTTGCAAAAGAACCGGTGAGATGAAGGCTGATTTGGAGGAGATTTATGCGGCTATGAAAGATGTGTATGTCGAACAAAAGAACTATGAGAAGTTAGCTAAATTAGCCTATGAATATCTGTTGTTAAAAATTTCGGAACCATCTCCCAAGACCGGATGGCTGGCAGTATTGGCTATGGCGTCAGATATGTTGGGAGACTGGGAGACTTCCAGGATCATCCTGGAATTTATAGTCTACAGGGAAGGGCCGCCCCCGGTAGAAAGTATTTATTCCGCCCAAGCTTTACTGAAGATCTACGTCAGACAATATTTATTCGCAGAAGAAGACATCCCCGACAAGATAAAAAAGATAGCCGCTAAATATGTAGCGATCGCAGATGAGATGTGCGCTAAAAATATGATAAATGATAGTATGAGAAATTATACCAAGCTGGAAATGCTTAAAAGATGCGCTGAGGCAGACCTTATGATGGGTGATGATAAAAACGTGTCAAAGGCATTTGACCTTCTGGAAAGATTGAGAGCTGACTATCCCGCCAATGGCCGTATTGACACTTTGTATTGTAATGCCGCAATCAAATTAGCCTGTTCATTACGCGGTAAAGATGATGCACGCGCTGCCGAACTTTTTAAGATGGTGTCGGAGACTTTTGAGGAAGCGGAGATCGCAATGTCCGATACAAAGATGATGCCGTCAGCAGAGCAGGATGCCGAACGCGAGATGTTCCGCATTTCTCTGGAATGCAATAAAGGTAATTTCAGTGAAGCGCTGGAAAAAAGATGTGCGGCTGTTCTTGATAAAGGCAGTGACGAACAGATCATACGCGCTTTGCCATACTATATAGACATCCTTTCGCATCTTGGCAAGGCCGATGCAGCTGATGCTGCCGCTATAAATTTATTTAAAAGGATGCATACACATGATAAAAATTATTTTCTTTCCGGAGGTGTTATATTACCATTTGATATTTTCATGGGGTTGTCCAACGAGCAGCGTAAATTGCTTATGGATAAGGCTGATAACACAATAAGTGACATAGATGGCTGGGGAGCTGTCCCTGACGATGCGTTTGCTGCAATGATAAATTTCAGGCTGCAATTTAAATCCGACCCTTCCAGAGGAATGCGTAAAATGCTGGATGACAAACTTAGAGAGAGGGAGCTTACTCCGGAGATATTATCCAAGATTAAGGTTATAGCAGCGGCTTTTAATGAGAGAGACGGTAGCGATGCAATGCTTTGGGTAAAATCTCTCATACAGCATTACGGCAATATCCCGCTATCAAACTCTTTAAATGAATTTTTAAGGAAAGAGCTTGCGGCTGATCCTCTTGCGGATAAGAAATTAGATAATGTTTTTGTAATATCCAACTTCTGTGGGCGCGGCTTAAAAGAGACTTATGCTTTAATAGCGAAAGAATACTCCGATATTTTCAGCAGGTATTTTACCGAAAAAAATGATGACCCTGTCTCAGTGTTATGCCTTCAGGATGAATCGGGTCAAAGGATTGTCAAAGCTTCCGGGATAATAGGTCTTACGCCTCTAAAGCATGACCATTTGTTAGATGTAGTGCTGGAGCATTTCAAGATAATTTCATGGGATATGCCCAAAAAGCGTGAGTTTGAAAATAGGCTGGAAGCGATGTTCGAATATATAAATAATAACTATGAGGTTCAAAAAACTGCAAAACAGAGAGATAAAAAGAGCCGCGCAGAATTTCGTTCTTTCTTTGATACTTTGGATAAGGCCACCGACTCAAAGCTTATTAGAATTGCTAACAGACTATATACTAGGCTGGGTAGAATCGCCTCTAATGCCGGTATGTATAGGCGGGCAGTTAAGTTCTTTGAGCGGACTTCTTTTTTACGTGATTTTGCAAGAAGTAAGGGGGTTGTAAGGATTTCAGCCGACGATCTTTATGTATTGACTAGCTATGCTATGGCTCTCCAGTATTTAGGAGAGAAAGCCGATATTGAGAAAGCTGATTACATCTGGGGTGTGTGGTCGGACAATATAAGTAAAATGGTAAAAAACCATGGCTGGACTGAGGAAGACGGAACGGTTGTGTCGCCGGCAAGGGATGTTCTTGACGCTATATCCAGAATAGATATAAATGCGGCATTCGTTGCGGCTATTCATAATCCTGATATTTATGCAGCTATCAGAAATGCAGTAACTGTTTACACCCCCCCTATAGTAGAAAATAATATGATGTCAGAGAGCGTCCCCATGGCGTTTTGGGCTTATATTCTGGAAGACCGGGATAACTTTAAAAAATTAGCAGAAGTCATTGCCGTCAATCAGCAATATTATCCTACCGAAAACGACGAAGTAAATTTACTTAATATGCTTTTACTCCAGAATCTGGCACATATGTATAAAAGTGAGGGCAGGTTTAGTGAGGCCGAGGCTATGTCTAAAATATCCGGAGGGTTTATAAATAAAGTTGTTTCCGAAAAAAGGCGCGAAAATATTACTTTGCAGCATATGCTTATGGATGTTTTTGCAGGCCGCAATGATGATGCCGTAGAAGTGCTTAACGAATCTGTGGATATGGCGCTTAAAAACGAAGGATATGAAACGGCTTTTCAGATGAACGTAGTGGGCGCGATTGCTTTTAATGCGAAAGGGGACGTTCGGGCAGCAGAAAAATGTTTGAAGGATGCGATAGCCTTTGAAGGGAAAGAATATGGCAATAGAAGGAACGTAGTAAACAGCAGAAGGGCGGATGGTTCGAGCAGATTTTCTTATCCGATGCTCATAAAATTACTGCCAGACGAGTGGGCCCAGAAAATAGTAGATATGCTGACGGATCTTCTCCTGAATGAGTCCGATGAGCCCTTGTCGCAGGATTCAATGCATATCATATGCAATATTTTGTCCGTGCTTTCCGGTTCTTTAGATTTCTCCAGAATAATAGGGTACTTAGAAAAAATAGCCAGTGGAGAGATAAAAATAGATAATAAGGAAGATGTCGCTAGGGTGATGCGCATAGCCGAATTTGCTGCCGAAATAGGATTGAATGAAAAAGGGAATAAAGTATATATAGCGTTGTCAGATCTATCCCATTCGGAAAAAGTAAAAGGCGAATTAAAAGATAAGATGCGTGTTTTTCTTTCGTCTATAAAAAAAGAACTTAGCGCGGATGCGTATAAGTCTACCGTAGACTCGTTATATAAATCGGCGTTGTATAAAAATGCCGCGGAACTTATGAATACCAGAGCTGATGCTGCAAGTATTCTCGGTCCATTAAGAGATGAAATACTGGCTGCTGTTGCGCAATGGGAGAAATTTGAAAAACAATATAAAGACAGTAATTTCGAAGGAGCTTCCGTTACCGCACAGGCACTTCTGGGTAGGAACCAAGGGGATCGTGCAGCTAAAATTGCCGGAGAGGATGCCGGCTGGTGTATCTATGCGGGCGAAGCCCTTCGCGATCCTTCTATAGATGGAAGGAATATAGACGAAGCCTTAAGCGCTTTGGGCAGCATAATGGAAGAGCGGAAGCAGAAAATTGCAGAAGAGCGTCTTTTAAAGGTTCAGGGACTGCTGGCGGAAGCACAGTCGAAAATCGCCGAACGCAGATATGGAGAAGCTTCTGCTATAGTGGCTAATATATGCAGGGTTAAGCCTGTCCTTGGCGTGCAGATAGACGAAAATAGCCCCGCTCTTACGAGGCTGATCCAGAGGATAGAGGAGTGTAGGGATAATATAGCTGAACATACAAAAAATATCAGGGATGCACAGGATGTTGAAACGGTGCTGAAGGAATCAAGGCTCCTTCTGCAGTATCCGGAAGAAGCGGACAAGACGGCCGTTTTTGAATTGCTTACCCAAAAAGCTATTGATGAATTTAATAAGGCCGGTAAGATCGACAAAAAGGAGAAGGCCGCCAGAGAAAAAGCTTATAAGGCAGCTCTTGATATGGCGCGCGCGATATTTGAACTCGGAGATTTCTCTCCGGCAAAAGCGCATCTTGAAAAAGCTCAGAAAATAATTTCACAGGCTGCGGCGAATATATGGCTGCCGGAACTTATGGACGATTATTTTATCGCTAAGGCAATGATGCTGTCGGAGGCCGAGAGGGATAAGAAGACGAGGCAGGGTATGCACATATCCCAGGACGCTGCCGCGGAATTCGTATTTGAACAGGTTAGTGTGAGAAATGGCTTCCTTTACGTATCCGGCTTTAAACATCCTACGACAGGTCAAAAAATAGATATTGCAAATTTTGTAAGGCGCGGCGATTCATTTAAAGTCCGCCCTGCTAAATCAAACCAGAAAGAGCTGCAGCCGTTTTTTAGAGTGCGTTATGTAGGAGAGGATACCATTAAATTTGAGCAGCCTAAGGTAAGGGCAGGTTATGATCAGCTGCTTATGCAGTGGTCCTACGCGCTGAACGAAGGCGGCAAACTGGTCATGGTAAAGGATAATGTCTGGCAGAGACAGTGCGAAATGCTCGCTGCTATTATAGGAAGATTGAAAGTCTCAACGAAGCAGTCTATAGGTGAAGGCGAATCCTTCGGTTTAGCTACAACAGGCCGGCCTATTGCAGACAGATCTCTCGGGATTTTGATCGATGTGCCTGATAAAGCCAGAGCATCCTCCATAGCTGAAAAAAGAAATGCCATAGAGCGCGATCTTATAGAACCGCTGGAAAGAATGCTTAAGTATCCTCTTGATTCCGAACAGAAAGAGGCCTTGATAGACGGTTTATGCGAGGAAATTCCCATCACGCTCATACAGGGCCCGGGCGGCACAGGAAAGACCATGGTCATAACGCTTCTTGCAAAACTGATAGTCGAAAACCAGAAGAAAAGGCTAAGGTTATTGTCCCAGCAGAATGACGCATTGGATAACATTTTAAAGGTGCTAAAGGATATAGATGGGCTGTTCAGTGAACAGGAGCGGTCAGGAGTGAAACAGATCCCTTTTGCCAGAGTGGGTAATAATGAGGATGCCGTAGATCCTCAGATATTAGGTGACTGGGAGAATAAGGCTGCCGCTCTGGATAATATTATACAGAAAAAAGCACCTAATCTTGTCTGCGGAACTGTAAATGGATTTTTCGGAGATCGTGATGTAAGAGATAGACAGGAGCTCATGAAGACGGACTATGTTATAGTGGATGAGTCTAGCAGGGCGACGGTTCCGGAGTCTTTATGGGCGCTTTGGATGTTTACCAATCTCAGCGATGTTAAAAAAGCCATATTCGTAGGCGACCAGGATCAGCTGCCGGCATATGGTATCAGCAAAGAAGATATTGCAGCCGCACTGCGTGACTTAAGCGGACAGAGCGAGATCGTAGGATGGAGTGAAGTCGGGGAGAACAGGCCGTTAGCCGAAGTGTTTGAGACGGATGTGGTGGAAAGGTTTAAAATTTCACTTCTCGAAAAATCCCTGGATCTTTACGATAATACGGTATTCAAAGTGACAAGGCCCAGCTTCCGTTTCCTTGACATACAGCGCCGGTCGGGTACTTTAGTAGTAGACGAAGAGAACTATTTTTACAATGGTAGGCTGAAAGCCGGTCGTGAAGAGACCGGGACATTGGTAAGGGATCATTATGCGATCAGTGATGGGCAAGGTTTGACGGACAAAAGGATATATCAGGAAAAAATTGTCTCTTCGGAAAGGGCCAGAAAAGATACTGCTGACAGAGGAATAGTTAATATAGGTGAAGTCAGCAGGGTGGTTACATGGGTCAATTGGCTTTTGAATGAGCGCAATCTTGCCCCTGACGATATAGCTGTTGTAACGCCATATTCAAAACAGGTAGACTTAGTCTCTGACACTCTTTTAGAATATTCAAAACTTCATGCCTATTTGATGGCTGTGGAAGAAGGAAGGGATGAAGGGATTTCCACCGAGCGGCGCGAGGAGATGGCGGGTTTGCTGCGCGCAGCGCTCATAACCCCAAATTTTGATAAGCAGGAATTCAGTGGAAAAGATATGGTTAGTATACGACTTGCGGATCTATATAAGGGGCAGGATCTTGAAAAGAACAGAAGCGCGATAATAGAATTCATCAGAAGGCCCATTGGGGCAAATGCCAGAAGAGTGCGCAATATACTAAGACTGGGTGATCATTTCCTCGAAGAAGAAGAATTGAACAACGGTCTTTTCAGCGTCAAGACAGTTGACTCATCTATCGGATCTCAGTGGAAGGCCGTTGTAAGGTCATGGGTCAGGTCTAATGATATGGGAGACGTGGGCTTTCTTGCACGTAAAGAAGGTTGGAAGCGCAGAAATGTCCTCATCGGCAGAGCTAAAGCCAGGAAAGAAGGACTCGCTATGGGCGCGGCCATAGACATAATGAGCGCAAATACTTTTATTAATGCGCGCGATAGAGAAGTATCCGCCTGGGCAAAGCATGAGCGGGCTATTTTTGAAAAGGCCGAGGCATATCCGCAATGTCAGTTTTTCCATGATGGCAAAGGCACGATAATTGAGGGTTCACAGGTAGGTATGATAGGAAAGTACGATCCAGTGGAAGGTGCTGTCCCGCAATACAATGCACCCGAAAATAGGCTGACAGGTTTATTAAAGGATAGGGAGACGGGTAATGTTATAGATCTGAGTAAGGCAGATTTTGTCGGTCGTGCTCCGCCAAGGAATATAAAAACCATTTTAGATGACATTAAAAAACACAACAATCCTGTCGCGAATGCCATTATAGATACGTATCTTAAATCTTTTAAAGGAAACGTTATACTGCTTTCTCATCCCGGCGATCCGGTCATTTCGTTTGCTACGCCAGATCTTATAGTCATTTCAAAAACAATATCTGACAATCCTGTAGCCCTATTCCACGAGATAGCCCATTCAGCTATTATGCTGAATCCCGGGCTTGTTTTAGCTATAAAAAATTATCTTAAGGAAACAGCCCCGGATGAACTTGAGATAATGATGTTAAAAGCCGGATCGAATCCGGATAAGCACGTGGAAGAACACTATCTTCTTAGGGCGCTGCAATGGCACGTGTTTGGTGCGGAAGACCGTGAGTTGACAAAGAAAATAAAAGATCCTTATGCGTCTGCATCTGATGGTGTTGAGCCGTCTGCCGTGGCATCTATCCTATACGAAAAAATAGCCGCTAAGATAGCCGCATTCGCCAGACATAAAACTTTTACATTGGAAGATCTCAATAATATCATATGGGCATTACCTAAAGACCAGATGCCGCGTGATAATAATAACAAGCCAAGGGCTTTCACTGACGAAGAGATATTCGCTATCCTGGAAAAAGCCAACAATAAACTTATAGAAAGCGGTGTGCCGGTAAGTGATATATCCAGAAAATATAATATGCTGGATCCCATAGAATATTTCCGCTACCAGCTTATATATCACCGCCAGTCTTTATATATGGATATGACACACCTGGACAGGCTTATATCAAATCTGCCTTCGTTTTTCAATGCCGCTGATATTAAGCATGGTGAATTTCCGGTTTTCCTCGCCCGTGACGCTATAACTGCCGCTGAATTTATGAAATACTACGGTATGGCGAACGGTTATTCCGCCGCAGGCGCTTTGGTGTATCAGCCGGGTATGAATAATAATGCTATTGTCAGTGATTATGTGCCTGATAGCGGTATTGAAATGGTGCAGCGTGCTACCGAAAAAGCGAAAGCGCATTCTATACAAAAGCTAAGCAATGCGGTAATAGGCCGCGGCGGCAGGATGCCTTCAAAGAAGACGGATGCTTTTTATGCCAGCTATCACCCGGAATTAGTTAATGAGATCAGTGCTTATTTTAAAGATGAAATGATAAAACAGTGGAATAGCGATCCTGCTCTCGCAAAAGAGGCGGAGCTGCTATTTGAACAGATGAGGCGCAGCGGTATAACTGACCATAAGGATATTCTTTTGATGGATATGGCCGCTACCGGTAAAACTATTTTATATGTTAAATCAGTCCTTGAGTATTTTGGCAGAAAAAATAACGTTGATATAAATGTCAGGGTTTTTGTCGGATACAGCCATGACAGAAAGATGCTGCTTCCGGAAGTAAGTTTGTTCAACTCTGAATTTGATCCGGCCGGAAGGCCATTCAGGGACCAGGACTGGCCTTTCTACAGGTCGGGGCGTGACAGCAATACAGGCGATCCGGTATTCACTTTAAATAAAGACAGGGCAAAAATACTCACTCATCTTTACAGAAGCCTTAAACTTTATAATACGGCTATCGAAAATAGTGAAAAAATAGATAGTTTAAAAGCGCCTGTCGCAGGTCCTGCATTTATTAACGAGCCTTTCTTCGATTTCAAAGAAAAGATCCTCATATCTATTGCCGGGACAGCCGGGGCTATTGCAGGTGTGGGGACATTTGTCGCGATAGTAGCGATGCATTGGGAATATGATTATATCACCATTGCTTTAGGAAGCCTTTTTGCCTTCGGCGGAGGAGCTGTTGCCCTCTGTTTTGCTTTCGGTTTGGCCTGCGGTGCTATGATGGCCGTAGAGAAAATTTTATCACATCGTAAAATCGAAAGAGAAAAAGAGCCCGGGCAGCTGCAAAAAGATATTTCGGGTTTCTTTATGAAATATTCCGGCCTGCCGGAAGGCACTGAAAAGAGGATATCAGAGGTAACGGCCGAAACGGAAAGACTTGCGAATATTTTAAATAATAAAACTCCTGCCGCGGGGATGATACCTATGGTGCGGGCATTCTTAAGGTCTGCGGAGAAGACGCCGCTTAAATGGCTGGGGCTTACTGAGCACTATCAGGCTTTCTGGGAACAGCTCGGGTTCTTTGCGCTTACGCAGGCATTTACATTGATGAATTACTTCGGCGGTGCTATAGGAGCGATATTTGTTTCTTGGGCTATATTCTACGCAGCGCATTCTATCGAAGTCGGAGGCATAAGAGCGCCCCCGACGAAATCAGTATTCAAGATATTTGCTTTTAATGTTCTGGCCTCGCTGGCCGTAGCGCCTTTTGATTTTTCAGAAATCCTGGCCAATCCTGCCTTGATCAATACGCCCTTTGGTATTATCGCGATTTTACTGAATCTTCTAGAATTTGTGCTTACCACAAATATTCATCATATAGCTAATATGGATTATCTGAAATCGGAGAAAAATGTAAAGCAGGCCGAATCAGTTAGTATGTGGGAATCCACGTTAGTCCAGCGTGAGAAATTTTTATCAGACAAAGCCGCAGCGCCTCGTCAGCTCCACGCACCGATGTTGTTACTTGCCGCAGCCGGGAGTCCATTTGCTAAAGGAGTAAATGATGCTATAAATGCAGGTATTGAGTTTTTTAAACAAAATCCTGGTACCAGCTTGGCATTGGTGCTCGCAGTGTTCATTTTAACCGATGCGATAGCCTTCCTATCCTTATTCTCACGTTCGGCACCGGTGGTCCGGCACGACAAAGCAAAGACGCATATGCTGCGCAGTGTCCTCATTACAGCCATCGGCCTGGGTGCAGTTTATGCATTCTTTAATTGGCCACAGGTTCAGGATCTTATAAATAAGGCGATGAAATTTTTTGCTTCTCCGGATAAGGCCGGCATTCCTATTATGGGCGTTGCCGGTCTGATATATTTTGGCAAAGACAATATGGATGATGGTGAAGAAGGAGGGGATTTAAGGACTGCTAAGACCATAGGTATATTTGGCATAATATTTTTAGCTGCGTGTTATTTTGTCCCGGTAGTAGCAGTGGCTATTATCGCTATCTTAGGGGTTGCTTTGATTTTTCAAGTTGTGTCTATGGTGCTGCGGCGCGGCAAGGCTTTATCTGATGAAGAGGCCGCAAAGCTTAAGGACGAGGCTAATGAATATTATCAGGAAGGCGTGCTTTGCCTGGAAGGCTTTAAAAACGCGCAACATCCGGATCCGGCAATTTTATCTGAGGCTATAGTAGATTTTTCAAAATTTATTGGGATTTTAAAAAGACTCAGAGAAGGACGAATTTCTCTTGGGTCTCACTTTATCAATATGATGCTGCCTCTCAGGAGTAATAAGTATGCCGAAATAGAAGAGCTTATCGCTGATCTTAAGGATAAGGACTGGAGAGACTTGTGCTTGTCCAGATTGAAGGAATTCGATGAAATTATGCTTAAAGCAAAATTTGTAAATAAGATCGAGACCCATAATAAACGCTCAGGTTTTACAACGATTGAAGTGTCAGCAGCTCTCGCGATGGTTGGTCTTATTACAGCGCTTACCATATCAGTATTTTTTGGAATATCGATAATAGGCCCTTCGGAATTTCTGCATAGCTATCTTTATTTTGCCTCCGGTGCATTGCCTTCATGGCTTGTCGGAAGCAGTTTGTTTGCTTCTTTCGGTGTGGCTGCCGTAGGTATGACTTATTTAAGAAGCGGGATGTTGTCAAAATTAGTAGAACTTGTTCGCGGTTGGATATTCGGAAAGACCTACCCTGGCACGGAGGCTAAATCGGAAAAATATTTCTCAGAAAGGCCGTCTTTCAAAGAAATGGAAATTCTTGATAAGGCAATAGGTTGCTATAGAGAAGGAATGGATGACGTTAAAAATGTTGAGCGCAGCGTAAAAGAAGGTGAAAGCGTAAATGTAGAATTACTAAAAGATGCTATAGGCAGTTTTAAAGATTCTGCTTCCGATTATTTGAAGTTTTTTGACACCTTCCAGCACATACCGCAGACATTAAGCCTTTTAGACAGCCTGGCCGATATGGAGATTTTATTCGGTGACAGGGGTAGGGTGAAGGCTTTAATCTCCAGGATAGGCGACCCCGATGAAAAGGCATTGGTTATGGCGGAAGCGAAAGAGTGCGGTGCTATTATAAAAGCTTGCCGTATAGCCGCCGAGGACTTGAATAAAAAACATAGGGCTCTTTTCAGAGGAAGGGGAGTTATTGGGCTTATTCTTATAACCGTTCTTGCTGGAGCTGCTTATTTTATATCGCCTGTTATGGCCAAAGTGATTTTTATCGGCGGATTCGGTGCGGTTGCATCTGTGATTTTGGGTAGTGGTAGCAGCGATGAAGAAAAAATTGCTGCGGCGAAAAAGATATTCGAAGAAGCGATGAGGCGGTTTAATACTAAAAGTTCTTATTATAAATATGTGTCCGATATTAAAAATTCTGTGTCCGGGGCCTCTATCGGTTTCGCCGAAGATAATAATTTTTATACTTCAGGCTCAAGGATACTTTTACCTGCCTCTGCCCGCAGCGCAGATTCCAGGCAGATTACGCGTTTATTGATAAGGGCCGGAATGCTCCAGATGGTTCAGAAGAGTGAGACTGATCCGCAGAAAGCTAAAGCGCTGATTCCGCAAGCCAAAAAAATAGCCGGAGAGATCATCGCCAGGACGACACTTGCCATAACGGCGGAAGAAGCAGAAGAGGTCGCGGGCGAAGCTATCGGACCCGTTGAAAAACCTGCCATTGCAGCTACTGACCATAAACCTGAAATTAAAAAACCCTCCAAAGAAGATCATAAACTTATAAAGGCGCTATTAACATACGGCACTGAACACGGTGGGGATATGTCATCTTCGTGGACTTTATATAGAGATGACCTTGCGAATACTCTGGATGGTGTAGACAGAAATAGCATAGCAAGGCTGCTTGAAAGGCTTCTGAGTGCTTATGCAGTTGTGTGCTATAGCCAGTCGGTCCAATACGCAGACAAAGGGATAGATGCGGAAACTGCCAGAAATATCCTTTCGATAAATGCCGGCAGAACTTTGTCCGAAGTCATGGCGTCTTATCTGAATTCTTCCGGACCAGGCGATAGCGGATATGGGGCAAAGAAAGTTCAGCTTATCTATAATAGTGCAGGGATCGACACCGATAATGTTACTGATAGGATCGATGGCTCTGTGGCCAGGCGCGCATTTATTGAAACACTTAAGACGCTTGACGTATCGGCCATTACAGCATCAGAGTTGAGGAGTGCAAGTCCTAGCAATGCGCAATCCGCGCTTGGGCAGGCCACGGCGGCGTTGCTTACAGGCCCTGCGTCTCAAGCTGAAGGAGGCGGAGGTTTTGCCGCTCTGCTTACCGAAAGCATGAAGCAGAGGCCGCTTTTATTACAGGGCCCTGCAGGAGCAAAAGCTGCCGGTCAATCCGATCGTGCCATCCAGGAAGAATATATGACGCGCCTTTCATCCGATCAGGGTTATGTTGTAGGGGCGACGTTACTCAAAGAAGAGCTTATCGAAAACATAAAAAAATCAAAGTCGCTTAAAGATCTTAAAGACAAGATACGCAATAATGCGGAACGTATAAAAAAGAATACAAAGATTTCATATGCCCGAAGAGATAAAAAGACTGAAAGCGGTATGAGTGAGCTTTCCGAGTGGCTCTTATTTATGCATTCTATTTTAATAATGCCCGAAGTGCTCAAGGAATTCAACAAATTGATCGCGCGCGAAAAATTAAATATAAGCAGATTGGCCAAAGAGGCTGGACTTGATGTTTTTGCAGCTGAAGAATTGAAGGTCGTCATATTATTTACGGTAATTCTTAAGGCGCTTTATGGGGACTCTGCGAAGCCCGAAAGCCGTTTAGTAATGTCCAACCTTAACAACATAGCGGAAGAAAGAGGCCTGGCTTTATTTGGAGTTATCGGAAGGTATTGGGTGGGCGTAGAGCAGGAAATTTCACAGGGCGAGGATATATCGGACCAGGCAAAGACGGAGCGTGCTGCCAGAGCAGCAGCTGAGAGAAGAGAGCGGATCAGGCAGGATAGCGAGGATAAGGCTAAAGACGCTGCAGCGCAGGAAATAGCTCGGAGGGAGTTCGCTGAAATGGATGCGCAGCGAAGGGCAGGCACAGCTTCTGAAACTGAGACTAGGGACGAGGGCGTTATTTCTGAAGAAGCACCTCGCGAGGAAGTGGTATTTAAGCCCGCGGAAGAAGTAGCTCCAAAGCCCAAATCAGTAGAGAGGGCACCTGTAGAAGGGCAGAAGGTAGTGGCGGCAAAAGATGCATCGGCCGTTTCGATTAAAAAGGTTTCTTCGTCACCATTATTTGAAGATTTTATCGAGCGGCTCCGCAGTTTTAACCTGGATAAAAATACAGTCCTTATCCTTGACGGCGATATCGAAGGCGCTAAAAAACTGATAATGGAAATAGTGTCAGGGCAGGTATTGGATAATGAAGAATATAAAAAATGGCACCGGACTATTATGCTTTCTATTCATCCTGACCATAGGGTCAAGGCACCGGTGAGCCTTGCAGTCTCCGACGAGCTTTATAAACTGCTGCAGCCATTACTAGAATTTCCGGCAACAGGTAAAGGATGGGAAATGGGCATGTTGGGCACGAGCCTTAAGCGTATACGTGCCATGCTGGATGCGGAAAATGCTGCAAAACCTACTTTGCTGGTTACCTTGCAGAATGCTGTTACGGATATGGGCGAAAGGCTTAAAGTTTTAACGGAACAGTTTGATTCGTTTGACAAGCGCCTGAAGAAAGTTGAAGATATTGCCGGCCAGGCAACGCCCGAAACTCCTCCATCTGATCAAAAAGGGTTTACGCTAATACCTGTTTTAACGGCCTCTATTGTTGCCGGCCTATTTATTGCATATTTCATAATACCGATAGCTCAATTAGGTTTCGCGCAGTTCTTAAGCGATTACATCTATTTTGCCTCGAATGATATTTTCTCCGTCTTACCGTATCTTGCGAATAACGGGATTGGCATCGGCGTGCTCACGATGGTAGCTACAAAAACACCCGCTCTAGATAAAATTTATAAACCTGAATATGTGATGAAAAATAATTTGCTCTTACCGGATAAAACGGTTATCGTTTTAACTCCTACGAAACAGAAAAAGCTTGATGAAATAAAAAGAGATTGTCAGGTATCCTTATCAGCCCTTCGCAATATAACCAGCGTAACCGATGTTATTGCCCTTGAGGAGAAGGGAGAGCTTAAAGCGCATCTTGATAATATTTTCTTTATAGATGAAACGGGCATAGTTTTAAGTGTGGACGATGAGAAAGCTCTGAAAAAAGCAGCATTGCTTATTTTAACTAAATCCGGGAATAAAGAAGCGCATAGTAAGGCATACCGTCTTTTAATTAAAGTTAACGTTTCTTTTAAATATGACATAAAAGAGCTTGAGATGATCCTTGGTTCTATAGATGCATTTAAGACTCAGGATGATGAATTCTCGAGGCGCATAATAAATATCGTAGCACTGGATCTTGCTTCTCTCTCGGAAGAGTGGTATGTGGTTTACCTTAATATAGTAAAACGACTTGATCGATATCACAAAGACGGCGTGCCGAACATGCCTAAAGATATGACATTCGGCATAGAGATCGAAATGGCTCTTCTTAACAGTAATAATATAAATGACAAGAACATTGCGGCAACGAATGTTCTTTATGATGGGCTAGATCGATTTGCTACCGAGGAAGGTTTAAAAGATCAGGGCTGGGTAATCAAAAGAGACGGGGCTAATATAGAAGTAACTACGGGTGAGGGTGGGTTACCAAACAACAGAGAAGGGTTCGACAGGTTAAATTCAGGTCTCAGGAAAATAATGGAATATGTCGATCGTAATCGTAACGGATTGATGCTATCGCAGGGTTTGCACATACACGTCGGTTCGAAAAAGAAATTTAGCGATGATTCACTTAAGGCGCTGACTTTTATAGGTAAATCTATGGAGTATTGCTGGAGTAAATTTGCATACAGCCATAGCATACTTACTTTTGATGAAATAGCGCTTTTAGGTTCAAGCTATACGGAAAAAAATGAAACCCCGTTCTACTTTGATACTAAATATGGAAGAACACATAATGTGGCCCTGAATACTTTTGCGCCTGCCCCCATAAAATTGGGACAAGATGAATATTTTGGGAGAATGCAGCTTACTATAGCAGTAGCTATGGCTATAGTGCATAATGCCTTGACGCGGCCGCAGGAGTTCAACATTATTCATACGGGGCTTCCTTTATATCAACATGCTATATACACGCCGGATCATTCTGTGCTGCTGCGCAGACATATAAACCATCTTTTTGGGAACAACCCGGAAGGCATTATAGCGTTCCTGCAGCTTTTTTCTGACACCGGAAATACTCCTCCTCTTCCGGCGGATATGGCTGACGAACAGGATGAGGCAGTAGAGAAATTTTATCGTGGGCAAGGTTTAGGATTGTCGTACGATGAGCATATTAAAAAACAGGGATGGAACGATGAGTTTATAGATAAGATGAGGATTGGTTTGGATGATAAGCCAGCGAAAGAACTAAAGAATATTGCGATAGATGGTGTGTCTATTGTTGAAAATAATACTATCGATCCGGGCTTAAGGATCTCTGCTATGAATGCATTACATGACTCCGCCTCCCGCGGTCAAGAACTCGCCGTCACAGCACTTAATAATCTTACACCTACGTTATTATCTATTATTAAAAACAGCGCCATCGATCAGGACTTGAGAAACTCTGCTATGAATGGATTGCATGACTCCGCCTCCCGCGGTTACGTGCCCGCCATCGCTGCGTTGTCGTCTATTGTTGAAAACAGCGCCATCGATCAGGACTTGAGAAAATTTGCTATAAGCATATTGTGGAATTCCGCCTCCCGCGGCCACGCACCCGCCGTCACCGCACTTAATGATCTTACACCTACATTATTATCTATTGTTGAAAACAGTGCCATCGGTTGGCGCTTAAGAATCGGCGCTATAGGTGGATTGTCTGACTCCGCCTCCCGCGGCCACGCACCCGCCGTCACCGCACTTAATGATCTTACACCTACATTATTATCTATTGTTGAAAACAGTGTCATTGATCAGGACTCAAGAAGATTTACTATAGATATATTGTCTGACTCCGCCTCCCGCGGCCACGCACCCGCCGTCACCGCATTATTATCTATTATTAAAAACAGCGCCATCGATCAGGACTTGAGAAACTCTGCTATGAATGGATTACGTGACTCCGCCTCCCGCGGTTACGAGTTCGCCGTCACTGCGTTATCTGAAGCGAACCGTGCCGGGTTTGTCTCTACGGCTATGGTTATAGCGCTTGCTCTTCTCACAGGACTAGTATTTGTTAGCATGCCATATCTTGCCGCTATCGCTCAATTTGGTTTCGCGCAGTTCTTAAGTGATTACATCTATTTCGCCTCGGGATATTTTACCGCCGCGGCGCCATATTTTGCAAATAGTGCAATAGGCCTCGGTGCGCTCATGATGATACGTGCTGCGCGAGACCATTCTTTCCAGTCAGGAAACGAGGAAGGGATAAGTGACTTTATCAGGGATAATGAATATCTGGTCAGGCAAATAGCGCAATACTATAAAAAGAAATACCCATATCTTAGTGAGGATAAATTGGTCTCCGCCGGGCTTCATGGAAACAGCAACAACTCTATCGGAGGGCTCTGGAAGGCTGCGATTACATTTAAACCCGAACTGGGATTCCAGCGTTCCACATGGGCGGCAAAAATCATACATACCGAAATGAGAAATCATAATGTGACTGAGAGGAGAAGGATCGCCAGAGAATCAGTCAGTTCTAATATTATAGACATGGAACACCTTGAGGACAGGCCAGGCGACGAAGCTGTGCGCGAAGCAGAATTCGTTAATCGAAAGGTCAGATTGCAGCAAATTTTTGACGAATTAAAAATAAGCCCCAGGAACAGGGAGATATTTGAGCGTGCTGCGCAGGGTCAGACGCCTAAAGAGATGGTCTCTGTGTTTCATATAACGAGCGGTCAGATATCAGAGATCATAAGGAAGATAATATCGGGCGCAAAAGATAGTCTGAGACAAGGCGATCATGGAGGATACTCTAGAGCGGGATCCGCTGCTCTTCCGGTTATATTATCCATAACTGTTATAGGCATTCTGCTGGCTTATTTTGTAATACCTATACCAAAAGATATTGTTATTTTGCCGCATCTGATAAATTTCATTTCACTTTATGGTGTGGCTGTGCTAGGCGCTGCATATTCCGGCAGGCCGTCCGGTGCGGTTTCGCCGATAGTTCAATTAGACCATGGATTTTTTAACGAGCATTTCAAATTCCAGGAAAAGCTTTCTATGGCAAACAGGCTTGTTAAACAATGGGGTGCGATGCGTTTCAGATATGAAGGGCCTGAGCAAAAACTTGCTAACGGTGTTGTCCTGGAAAACGGGCATGATTATGTAGTAAAGGCCGCGCTGGATTCGAAGAATTCAGATTTTATTATAAGGCGGCAGGCGGAGATTCTTGCCAATAAGATAAACCGCAATAATATAAACTCATCTATACCTAACCTTGTTGGGCTGCTTGACGTCAGGGGGACGACGTTGGAGGGCGAGTTTTACGGAGACGCTCTTATCACTGAATACGTAAAAGGGGAAAGTCTGTGGAATTACGTATCTAAAAATTTTGTTTTACATCAGGAGGAAGGTAACGACGATAAATTCATTGATCTGGCTCTGGCGGTATTAGATGCATATAAGAAGACCTATTTTGATAATGGCTGTGTAGCGGGTGACATAAATCCCGCGGGTATAGTGATTTCTCCGGGCGAAAGCTTGCATGGTGCGGACCGGGTTGTTTTCATCGATAACGATTCTGTGTCTCCGATAACCGACGAAGTAGCCGCTGACAGTTATCGTAAAAGTATTCTGCGTAACAACTATATAAGTGTAAAAAGGCAGAGAGAAGGGCGTGCCGCCATGCCTCAGGATGATGTTGTTGCATTAGCGATCATATTGGGAGAGATGCTTAATTTCCGCTTAGATATTGAAGCATCGCATAATAGAGAGCGATCGGCGAAAACGCCGCTTATTGCTTCAAAGGGCGATAGGGTGAAGATCCTGGCGGAGATATTTAATCGGTATATAAATGAATCAGATGACAGGTATGCTATTAATGGATTGATAGGCGAAGTCCAGGCTCTGAAAGAAAGGCCTGCCGCAGGGCTGGTTATTGGTGTGCCGAAATCAGTCACGCCTGAGCAGGAAGAAGGGCTGAGAGAATCTTTCAGACGCTCCGGGCTCAATATAGAAGTCCGAAGGGTTGATTTGCCTAAAGAATTGGAATTAAAAAATAACCAGGCAGGCATATATATTGACGAGACGATAGGTTTTAGTCCGGAGGAAAATGAAAGGATTGTCAGGGAAGCCGCTACGATGAAACTGGCCAATGATTACGGAATTATACTCAGGATGACCTCTATAGATGATGCCATACGAAATGAAATAGACGCAACTATTAAAGCCCTTCTCCCTGACCTTGGAAAAGTTGATCTCGAACAGGCGATACTCAACTATCTTAGCGCCAGGCCGAATAGGACCGAGATGCTTGAAAGACAGGAGAGGCTTGCTAAGCTGCGCCGGCTTATAGCAGAACGAAAATCTGATGAAAAGGTGCAGGCTGCATATTATAAGAGCGTGCCGCGCGTTAAGGACATGCTGTCTGAAGATCGCCCTGTGGTTATAGTTACAAGTGAAAAATCCAACTTGTCAGATCCTTACACAGTAGACAATATCAACGAAGCCGCTGAACAGGGCATTACTACCTATATTATCGGCGGAGACGAAGTCAAGACAGAGACAGAGGCTTTTGCTATATTGAATTCAAGCGGCTCTATCAAGGACGTAGGCAGGGTCAGGTTCATCAATAAGCATGACTATGCTTCATACGATGACATGATGGGCGGCATAGCGAAGCAGATGAATACAGAGCGTAAGTATATAGGTGTCCGTGCTGCCAGGGGTGAGCTGCTCAAAGAAAACGAAAAACCAGGCGAAGAAAAATTCCTGGAACTGGACGAGATAGATATAAACGGCACTAAGGTGCTTGCCGCTATACACTCTTATGCCACACTGGTCAGCTTGGTAGTGAGTGGCGAAAAAGAACTACCTCCTGGCGTAATAGACGACCTGAAGATGAGCGGTAGGTTCAAATTTAGGCCGATACTGCCAATAGGCATCGAAAAGGAGATATCGAGTTATAGAAACGCGGTGCTGCTGCTCAGCAGCGCGGCATAATATGGGCTTAAAATACTACCGTGGTGCCACCCCGGTAGTAGGTTGGTCTTCGCTCTCGCAGCTTCCGCCAAGCGGCTCGCGAGAGTGAGGCCAGCCAATTAAAGTATAAAATAGTTAGTTTCCAAGCATTGACTTGCTTCCTTATATATGATAGACTTATGCACGTTCTGTAAATAAAAGAAAAGGCACCTTTTTACCCAATGATATAAAAGGAGAGCTATTATGGAAGTTTTACCAAAATTCTGTCGTAAGAGCTTATTTTGCAAGTCAGTATCGATCCTTGTAATTCTTTCCTTTGTTTTTTCAAACATAACTTTTGCAGAATCCATTCAAAAAAAGAATCACGCCCCTAAAAAGACTCAGTCGCCAGCCGATATTAACAACATTGTTATAGAAAAAGACCATGGGATCATCAAATCAAAGTTCTCAGGTAATTCAAACAAGCTCATAATAAATATTCAGGATGCACACTGCAATTATGAGGCCCAAACCAACATTGTTAATATCCTCGAAGGCCTTATAAATAATCACGGCCTTAGCCTTATATCGGTTGAAGGCGCGGATGGCATTATTGATACGGCATGGTTTAAGGCATTCCCGGATGAAGATGTGCGTAAAGAAGTTGCTACTTATTTCATGAAGAAGGGCGAGATCACAGGGCCGGAATTTCTCTCTATTACCAAAAACTATCCTATAAAATTATTCGGTGCGGAAGACCGCGAATCCTACATTCAAAACTTGAATGCTTTTACCTCGAGTTATCCTCTTAAAGCCGAGACAGAGAAATATTATAATTCCATAAGAAACTCATTAAGCCGTCTTAAAGGTTTAATCTACAGCGCCGACCTTAAGGCGATGGATGCCAAATCTCAGGATTACGAATCAAAGAAGCTTCAATTTAACGATTATATAAGATTCCTACAGGATATGGCCGAGAAGCAAAAAATAAACGTGCGCAACTATGAAAATCTATTCAGGATCACAAGCGTTCTTACATATGAAAAGAAGATAAATTTCAGTATTACCGATAGGGAGAGGGCTATCCTCATAGATGAGCTCTCAAAAGCGGTATCTAAGGATGAGCTTACGGATATGGTATCGAAGTCTATAGCATTCAAAACAGGCGCCATCTCCTCGGTAGAATTCTATAATCATCTTAAGAAGCTTGCGCTCCAGAATGACATTGATCTAGCGAAAAAATATCCAAACCTTTATAACTACATAATATATAATTCGGTTTACGCGAAGATCGATAATGAAAAATTGTTCGATGAAATAAAAACGGTTGAGTCCGATATAAAAGAGAAGCTATTTACGAGCGACGACCAGAGGACTCTTGATAAATTATCGCGCCACATAGATATTCTTATAGGCATGGCCAATATCAAATTGCTTAATGGTGATTTTAATTATTTTGAGACGCACAGGGAAGGGTTTACACACGAGGCATTTACCGATTTCATAAAGAAACAGGGCGAAAAGTACGGCTTAAGCTATGAGGTTGAGCCGCCCACAGAAGCTGTTGCCAAGAGCATACCTAAGCTTGAGGAATTTTACGTTATAGCTATGAAGCGCGATAAGGCGCTTGTTGACAATACGATAAAAGCGATGGAGAAGGATAAACTGCAGGTGGCGGTTCTTGTCACGGGCGGATTCCACTCTGAAGGCATGTCGAAACTTCTCGAGAAACGCGGCGTGTCTTATGTGGTAGTATGTCCTTCCATCACAAAAGATGTCCCCACTCCATATATTCAGGTCCTTACCAATCAGCGCACCCCGATAGAAGATATACTGGCCAGCCCCGAGGCTTCGAAGAAGGGTATGCTTGCGCCTATATCGGCTGTTGAGCTTGCAACGATGTCCCCTAAGGAATTAAAAGCATTCCTTCAGTGCTCGCCCATGGACGCTGAAATAGTGAGTCTTGTAGAAGGCATTACGGACAGAACGGTAAATTTCAGGAAAACCTGGTTTTCATATGCTGTGAGTGGATGGCTGCGCAGAGTATTGGCTGCTTATCCAAATCAGGTTTTAACACGCGATGAGAATTTTATCAAACAGGCTTATATATCCGGAATGAAGCTTAGCCTCACTAATTATTTAAAAGAACAGGGTAAGAGCGCCGATGGAAAAACCGTAAAAGTTATAATAGATGCTATAACGTCTACAAATGAATTTAACGAAGAGTTCCAGAGGGCTTTTGCTTCCCAGCTTCCCGAGGTTACAAAGATGCCTTCGGGCGCTGCGATTCTTCCGGTGGATTCGACAGGCCCGCCTACTGGCGGTTTAATAGGAAGACCTGACGGCTGCGCGGCAACAGGGTTTAAAGGCACCCTATCCGCGAACGGTAAAAAATTAACGCTTACTGCCAAGACTTCTCAGGGAGAGGGCTACTCCTTTGACCTGAGTGTTTTAGGTAAGGCGCACGACAGTGTTATAGACCGCCAGATCAAAGCGATGGAGGGCGCAGTTAAAAGTGCCGGGTTAAGCAGAAAAGATAAAAAGATCGCAGGACAAATTATCCAGTTTATAAAAGACAAGCAGCGGGAAGGCAACATAGTTGTCCTGAAAGAGAACGATAAAAATGTATTTGGTTTTTCGGATGGGCAAATAATAGCTATCTCAGAACTGTGTATCAATAATAACGAAGTCGGGCATATCGCCTTATTTCACGAAGGCGGCGAAGGATTTCTTTCTTCAAACCCTGCTGTTCCAGGGGTAAATGTTGGAAATCATACCTATCTTAGAGGCAAAGGTAAAGGCATAAGACTGGGCGTCAGGGAAGAGATGACGCTCGACGAGGGAAACCTTCAGGACGGGCTTGGCCTGCAGGATAAGGTTTTTGGCAGGGCTGATAACGATAAATTAACAGAATTTATTTTGCGCGCAAGGCTTATAGCAGAGCAGCGCAAATCCCTTCTTGAGGTTTTTGGCGGTAAAGAAAAATTGATGATGGAGTATATAGATAAAGCCCTGAAAACACATAAAGAGATGGGATTGGAGAGCCCTGACGATGTGATAGCCGGTATGTTTGCTCCAACCACAGATGCTGATAAGATCCGAAGCTTTGAAAAGACCATAGAAAATATTATGGCTGGGCGAGACAGGACGAAAGATAGAAAGACTATCCTTGCTTTTGGAGGCGGCACCGGCCTTTTAGCTTCTATTAAGCCTCTTGTGAAGATGGGCGCTTATGTCAGAAGTATGCAATGTTCTACCGATGACGGCGGATCTACATTTAAAAGTGTTACCGGGCTCATAAATAAAGGTTATGGCTGGATGCCTTCCCCCGGAGATATGGTTAATTCTATCTTTGAAGGATTTGCCGAAGCGGACAAGCTATATAAACTTTTGGATGCCCAGGGCAGAATAGATGTAGTGCCTTCTGAAGAAGAAAAAATAGCGGAGGCAATCGCAAAGAAAGAGCTTCCTGCGGACGCGGGAGAACACGTCGGTCAGATCGTTTATCGTGACGATGCCGGAAATGTCACATATCTTAATTCTTTCTTTGAATTATCCGTAAAGCTCCTAAACCGTATCGTTCTCCAGACCGTTATAAATAAGCAGGGAATAGGAGGAATACAGAAGACAAATGTGTTGAGCGAAGATTTTGCGTATTTTGCCGCGAGTGTTTTAAATTTAGCGCGCCGTATCGATGCTAATTATTTCGAAAAATCCGTAATCCCTGTAAGCGGAGCGTCAATACGAAACCTGATGCTGATAAGCGCATTGGACTATTTAGGCATTGCCAAACCTACCCATGCTCCGGGCAGCCGCGATTTTATGCTTGCAACGGAAGCTGATTATAGCAAATTTCAGGTAGCACTCGATTCCATGGCAGAGCTTGCGGGAGTCAGGAACGGCAGGGTTTCTTTGTCGCATAATAATCCCGAAACGATGTATGCTGTTTACAGAGATAATGTCGTTATAATAGAGGTGAAACCGAAAGTGAGCGAGAATGGCGTTGTTAAATCTGTCGAGGAACTGCGCGCGCTTGTAGTCCATGTTGACAAAGCCAGAGGCGAAACCACCGTTAAAATACTCGACAAGGATGACACAAATTTATATAAAGAATATACAATAAAGGCCGGCGAGGAGAAAAAAGTGTTTGTAGGCATGCTTCCGGTTGTTTTACGCATGTCAGAAGTTGACAGGAACTTTGCTATTAAGGTAGGCGATTCAGAATTTGCGGAATTGATAGAGCCTGAAGGTCTTGTTGAAGAGACGGCGGTAAAATTAGCGAACGAAGATAAGCAGCGTCTTATAGCAACTGATGGAACGGGTATGGTTTATAAGCCTGGGGTTGCCAGGTCTGATAAAGCAGAGACTAAGGCTCTTGTGATGGGCGGAAAGAATGTTTATATAAGAAGCAGGTTTACAAAGATGCAGACGCATTTTAGCGAAACGGCCAATTTTTCCAAGATCGAAGATCTGGGGTTGGTGGACCAGGATGGAAAACGGACCAATAGAAGCACACCGGCTAATAAGGATATGATAGCCGCTGTTGAGAATGCTGAGACAAAAGGAATAATTTTCGGGCCGGGCAGTTTCTTGACCAGCATCATGCCGCATTTTATGGTAGAAGGCTTAGCCGAAGCTTTAGAGAAGCGCCGGGCCAAAGGCGACATCCCGATAGTTCTGATAATTAATCCGAATCGCGATAACGAGACGACAGAATTCAGCATACCTGACATGCTTCGGATGATAGAAGATGCGGTTGCGAAGAGGGTTGGCAGGAGAATTCCGTTTGACTCTATGTTTACGGATCTCATTATAAACAAGGACGACACAGTAAAGCTGGAAGAGTATTTCGGTATGCCGGAAAATTCCAGGCCCGCGAATGCGGAATGGTATGTCGATGCCGTAATGAATAATCCTGTGCTTATAGATGAGCTGGGGTTGTCTCATTTTCAGTATCTGATCAAAAAATTTTCCGATGCTACGGGAGGCAGCAGTAATATTCTTTCTGGTGCGCGCGACCGCCGATTCTACATAGAAAATGATAATGGTAAGCCCATCGAATTTAACGGACAGAAATATATAACGCTTAAGGAGTATCTGGAAGTAAAGATGCGTGAATATATAGGTACGCTATATGGGAAACCCAAAATTGAAATAAGAACAGACGCCGGTCAGGCATCTAAAGAAGCCAAGAAGAGCCGCGGGCCAATGCTGTATGCCGCGGATGAGATAAACACGATTAAAACTGAGTACAGGCATCTTCGTGTATATCGTGATATATTCCTGGCAGGTATTGAGTTTGCGCTACCGCGCTCAGCAGCTGAGCAGCCGGTTCCGCATGTTGGTTTCCTGAGAAATCACATCTCTTTTCTTATGGGCGAGATATTTGGATTAAGGTCACTTAATAGGGAGATCGCCCAGGCTTACGACATGGTTTACAGTGATATTATAAACGATGTTCCTGACGCAAATGGTAAATACAGATACTGGAATAGTGAGAAAGAGAAGAAGGACTATCTGGAGAAGCCTCGGCGTGATTCATTGGGAAGAGTCATTGAAGATAAAGGATTCTTCCATATGATATATCTGAAATACAAACATCTTCTGGCTAAGCAGCTGACCGTTGAAGCGCATGCCTACCTTGATCAACTTGGTGTGGATGGTTTCAAGCGCGTTGTTGATACGGTTCATATCGCCGACAATATCCACAAGAACGGGAAAAGAGGGCTGGGAATAACTGTTCTGGCGGATGTTGATCTTGATAAAGGTAATCAGGATTTAAGCCGGGGCATTACAGAAATTCGTAAGAAGATAGAGGAAATAACGAACGGCAGGGTTCAATTTAACCGTGACCAGGGCAGCGACGGGCTGTTCATAACGATCCGCCCTGTAGTAAGGACAAGAAATTTTGATACCGATATTCCGACTTCAAAGAGCGCTGCATTTACCGAGCTGACAAACGCTGTCTCTGATATTAAGGAAAGAATGACGGATAATAGCATGGGCGACCTGTCTGAATATATTGCCCAAACTGCTTCATCTTCCAGGCCATTCAGCCTGAAAATTACCGGATTTGAATATTCTTCACTTGATGGAGAATTGTATTTTACAGTTGAGCCGGTCAGCGAATTTAATGTGGACAAAGACGGGCATAAGACTTTAAAGGTTATGGATGCTTTAGCCACTCTGCCGACAGAAAAAAGAGAAGCTCCGATGCATATTACCCTTGGCCGTGTTACGAGGCCTATCGATCAGCGGCAGATAGATGAGCTTAATACCCTTTTCAAAAAAGAGGGAATGGATGAGCTGCCGGATTTTTCAATAGACAGCCTCAGGGTTGTGGTCTATTCTCACAGGACGGTGTCTAACAATGAAGTGTTGAAAGCCGAGACATTGGAGCTGGGCAGACCAGGCCAGAAGCTGAATGTATTAGATTCTCTGCCGGAAGTTGAAGCTATGTTGATGGCTGATAATAATGCAAAGCCGGTTTCCGGACAGCCTCAGATTGGAACTTTACCGAATATAACTATTCCGCAGCCTGGGAATAGTTATTCCAAGCGGCTTGTAGATAATAATCCTTCGACCACTCAGTATGGGCTTACCTCAGTAGCTTATCTTAAGCAGGATACCGGTAAGTTTAAAGATTTTCTTGAGACGGCCAAAGAAGTGCAGCAAGCCATAACTGAGGTTATCGGTCAGGAAAATGGCTCATTCTACGATTCGTATCATATGCATACTACGGTAGGGACTATGGTTCGCAGCCAGGCAAGCCCTGTAACAAGTTTGACTTATGATTCTACAGAGAGAAAAGCTCCGGCCACTCTCGATCTTACTAAGGCTGTAGATATGGTTTCAAACGGAAAGCCGTTTGGTCTGAGCTTTAATTCCATAAAGATAAATAATTCCGGAGAGATCCTTTTCATTGGTGAGGGGGATAGCAGCCTGGAGCTGCAAAAGTTGCGTGAAGGTTTGTTTGACGCTGCCAATTTTGATATAAGGTCTTTTGACAGGCATAATGGGGTGCATACGGCAATAGGATATATAAAGAACCTCGACAAGCTTACCCCGGAACAAAGAGAGTTACTGGCTCAGAAACTTAACGCCATAGTAGCGGCCAGAAACGGCAAACTTGGCGAGATCTCAGTCAGAGAAATAAGCCTTGTTTATTATCAGCATCGCAGCCTGAGAAGGACCGAAACCAGGCCTATAGCGTTAACTCTTGGGCAAAATAATGAGGGCGCTAAAGATGATATTGAGACTAGGCTTCTAGGATCTTCGCAGGCAGATCAGCTTAATATGATATCTGACTCTATGCGGTTGCGTATGGCCCGAAAGATCGGCGAAGATATAACTCTGACAGGTGGAAGAGTGGCATATGTAAGTAATCGCCCCATCTGGATAGTGCCATATAAAAACGCTGCCGGTATTGAGCGGACAGCGGTATTCAGCATTGTTTCCGAAACGCTCATAGCCGACATGAATACTACGGGCATCGAGCTAATCCTGGAGAGGGGCGGTCTTACGCTTTATAGGGCACCTTACAAGCCGGGCGATTTTCCTGTAGGTTCCGGCGTCGATATCGGTTCAGCGTTAATGAAAGAATATGATATCCGCCACTCGGCTCAAGCATATCGTGCAATAGCGAAAGAAGTTGAGCAGGCAGCCGGTGTGTTAGGCCTGAAAGAAATATCCATCGGGGAAGCTATGGCTGGATCCATGAATAAGAAAAAGTTCCTGAATGACATAGCGGAGTCGGTCGGTATTTCTGCATCCGCTGCTCTCGAGCAGTTGGCAGCGGCAGGGCTTGTGACTATTACGAATAAAGACAAGAAAGAATACGAATTTAGCCGCGATTTCTTCAATGCGGAAAAACTCGAGAAGGTTAAAGATTTATTAGTAAATACTTCCAGCAACCCAGCAATGGTCGATTTGTCTATAGTAAGGATCAGCAGGATAGCAATCAATTCAATAGACGAAGGAAAATTCATAGCGTTGTTAGCGCAAGCTGCCGGCATGCAAGAAGCGGATGTCCTGATGCGGCTTGGCCGCGAAAACGCCTTCTCTGTTATTACAGCTGCAGTAGAGTTAAGCTATGCTAGCAGGCACAGTCCTGTTCCTGGGTTGGCGACGCTGCAGTTGAGTGCTGCGGATTTCGTATCTCCGCTGGCGGCGCAATATTATGAAACTCAGGGTGTGGGGGTAGAGTTTTCCATTCCTAAAAGTGTAAAAACCAATGAAGTTTTAATGGAAGCTCTGACGGAGTATCAAAAGAGGGTGATCAATGATATGGCGCAGGGCGGATATAACTATCGCGGCGCCGGCACAAGGCAGACCATTGAACAATTCTTTAATGATTACTTTAAGAAAGAATGGTATCCGAAAATACGCGCTTTTGTGCAGGAAAGATTTAATAAGAAAGAGCCGCTCAAATATATTATAACCAACGGCATTGGCGCCAATGACCAGTTTATGTGGTCTTTGGTGAATATGTATAATGCGAACCGGCCGGAAGGTGCACCTGTCTGGTATCATGTAACTACAGCGAGAGATTTTGCCAGCCTGTTGTCGCAGGGCGTGAAAGGGGAGAATTCCTTATTTATAGATATTTCACGTTCGGGCGGGACGTGGGAAGGCGTTGAAGTAGGGATACGGTCTTTAGCGATAGGTTTCAATAAACGTATCGGTCTTGCTAATGGCGGAGCGGTCAGCGAAATCGCTAAACAGGCAGCCCGGATCGGCGGATATGATCCGCTTATAATAGGAATGAGCCCTGATATCGGCGGCCGTAATATGCACCGTAAGACTACCATCTACTATACTGCCCAAACTGTGGCCGGGATGTTTTTACCGTCTATGGATGCAGGCGTATTTGCCGATTTTAACGATAGGTTTGATAAAGCGAATGATTTCAGTTCTCCGGATACGAATTTAGCGGTCAGCGCAGGAAAATTTCTGCACGGATCCATGAGAGTCATGGGTGTTGAGCACATAGCATTTGCGACAAATACAGAGCCGCTGAGATTGGTAGCTACGGAGTGGGAGCAGTATATAATGGAAGGCTCCAACAAAGAAGATATAATTTCCATGGGCATACACGATCTTGCGAGTGAGCCATCGAGCGTATTGTCAAAATTGGCCAATAGTCCTGCGGGGAAGATCAGCATAGGCATGGTGATCCTTGATAAGGCCGCTCCGAGTTATAGCAAAGACGTTGAGCTTATAAATAAAATCAAAGAAAAGATGCCCGTGATGATATTTACAATAGACAGCACTGCTATTAAGGGCGGCATAGACCAGAAACAACAGGCGGCATTTGATATTCTCTGGACGGATCTTGTCACCGTGTTTACATCGCTGTTAAAAGTTGACGCAAATTCCAATCCTAATGTAAAGGTTGTCCGCGAAGAGACGGCTAAGAGGGTGGGCAATTGGAAAGCCGCGCAGGAAGCTTACAGCAATGATGCCATAGGCAAAAAACAGGCAGAGCTTCTTGTCAGTTATGGCAACCCTGCCAAGCCGGGCATAAGTACTGAGGGTGCACAGGTTGCGCTTAATAAAGATAACGCAAGAGAAGAAG
>JBAYMS010000002.1:0-78545 GCA_041663425.1 Candidatus Omnitrophota bacterium | reverse complement strand
TCCCGTTCTCTACTCTTGCATCCTGCGGTAAACAGAATGCGAGCTCGGCGCTCATCATCGCGACTGCCAGGGCTGTGAGGAACAGGATTTTTGTTTTCATCGTAATCTCGCTTGTTAAAATTCACAACAAACATTTCATTCTCTTAATGTCAAATATAAGTATAACATATATATATCAATATATACAATATTTACTTCCTTACTTTTTTATTTTTAACAGGATGCGAAATTTAGTTTTTTCCTAACTGAGGTTTTCCGACGGAAAAAATGGTGCGTGGTTTATAATTCGAAGCTTGCAGTAATGTGGAAGGTTGATGGCCCGGAATTTGCTGTAGGTTTTGAGCCCACAGCTTGTGCCCACTCCAGAAGAACGCTGAGCCGGTTATACAAATTAATTTTTAAGCCACCGCCAAGACCCATAAGAAATTTATATTCCATTTCACCCGGGATGGTTCTCAATAATGTCCCGCCACCCAAATCCACAAAAACAACAGGTTGTATTTCGTTTCTTAGGGGAGTGTTATCGTATGGCAGCTTATAATCTTTCGGAATGAAATACATTGGGAAGACCCATTCAGTGCTGAGAGTTGCAGCCGTATCCGCAAGATAGTCGCCTTCCGGAT
Source organism: Candidatus Omnitrophota bacterium (assembly GCA_041663425.1). GTDB lineage: Bacteria > Omnitrophota > Gorgyraeia > 2-01-FULL-45-10 > 2-01-FULL-45-10 > FEN-1322. The sequence continues at coordinate 77,922 of JBAYMS010000002.1, read as the reverse complement.
ACCCCCTGACAGTGCTAAGTCCTCCGATCTGAAATTGTTCTGATGATGGAAGTGTATGTGTTGCAACCTGCAGCTGATGCCGCATCGAAATATAACTTTCCCATGGCATTCTTTGCACGCGTCTTAAATTATGAATATATTTAAAAAAGAAACCGCAAGTTCCGACCCTTGCCGCTTTTGGATTATCTTCCCATGATGCACCTAAAAATCCATTCCCTATACTGAAATCTATTTCCGGAGAAAATATTGTCTGCCCGCCTCCAAGGAAAGAATCTATCCTGGCCATATCCATTCTGAAGTAAGGTATGCGAAGTTGTTCTTCCACAGTGGTATCGCTGTGGACAGATTTCATATTTGCTTTTATGTTCAATCCTGCATCAGCAAATAACTGCATATTTTCCGACAGATATATTTCACCTGTTACGTGCGGAATATAATTGATTGTATTACCAACTATATCATAATCCCTGTATTCCCTGCCGATTTTTGAAGTGAAATAAGAAAAATCAAAACCAACTTTCGTGCCGTAAGTATCTATAGGTACCATATAGGTAACAAATTGTCCTGCGGAATCAGAGGAAGCAACTGAGTTATAAAACACAAAATCGTTATTGGCTGTAAAGTTTGTGCTGCGTGCAAAAGCCGAGGCTCTGTACTTGCCTGTCAGGCGCGTGCCCTGATCATCAGCCCCCACCCCGGCATGATACGGGAACTTATCCTCTACTTTAAGGGTTATGTCAGAGGCTTGAGGGTCATCGCCGGGCTCAATAACGGTCCTTACGTCAATATCTGTGTTCTGATTAAGCCTTAAAAGGTCTCGCTGAAGGATATTTATGTTAAGCAGTTCATTTTTTTTTACGTGGATATATTTCTCTATAAGCGACTTGGTAAACCACTTATTGCCTTCAATAACCAGGTTGCCCATCTTGCCTTCCAGTATCCTTATCTCAACCACACCCCCCATGATCTGCTGTTCAGGGACATAGGCAGTAGTTGTAAGATACCCCCTGGCTTTATACTTTTCCTTGATCTGCTCAACTATTTCATCTATCTCTTTAAACGAAACCTCTTTACCTATATATTTATGATAGACGGGCAGAAGCTCTTCCGGTTTAAATAGCGTTGATCCTGTTATTTTCAGGTCTTTTAATACAAAGGTAACTTCGGAAACCATTGGTGCAGGCCCTTTTTTCTCCTCCACCTCTACCTTAGGCGCCTTACCTTCCTTAGTCATAAGTGCGGCTTTGCGGCGTTCGGCTTCATCCTGGAAACGGCTTGCAGCGGCTTCTGATCCCTGCCCTGGAGGTATATTTTGCGCTGTAGCTTTAATAGGAGACAGAATTACTATGAGGGATATTGATATTACTATAAATATATTGAGAACTTTTTTCATTTCAAAAAGTATACACTACAACCCAATACAAGTCAATGGCAAAAAAGCTAGTTTTTAACAACCTACGTAGTTTTAAGCGCTTTTATCAGGGCCTCTTCAAACAGATCTACTCCCAGATCTATCTCTTTTTCCGTAATATAGAAGGAAGGAGCGAGAGTAAATACGTTCTTATAATATCCGCCGATATCCAGAACGAGCCCACGCGTTTTGCCTCCGGCAGATAGTTTACCGCTCAATCCTATGTTTTCTATCGCATCGGTCAGCTTCTTGTTCGGCGTATATCCGTCTTTCTGGCACATCTCTATCCTTAATGCAAGGCCTAAACCGTCAACGTGCCCTATCTCCGGATACTTCTTCTGCAGGCTGCGAAGGCGTGAAACAAAATATTTACCTTTTTTAGGCAGCTCTGTGGCAAAATCGGACTCCTCTATCAGCTTCATAGTTTCGAGACCCACTGCTGTGCCTAGCGGATTTGACGAGAATGTCGAATGGGTCGAGCCGGGTGGAAACACTTTTGGAGAGATCAGATATTCTTTCGCCCACACGCCGGAGAGCGGATTAAGACCGTTGGTCAGGGCCTTAGCAAATACTAATATATCGGGCGTTACACCGAAATGCTCTATCGACCACAACTTGCCTGTCCTGAAAAATCCCATCTGTATTTCATCATCAACCATCAGTATTTTATACTGGTCAAGTATCTTCTTAAGTTCCGAGAAATATTCCATCGGGGGAACCACATATCCGCCTGTGCCCTGAAGCGGTTCTACATAAAAAGCGGAAAATTCACAAAGGTTCGTCTTTTTATCAACTACACCGTAATATTCAGTCTCGAATAATTTCTCAAACTGTTTCAGGCAGTACATATTACAGCTGTCTCGTTTTTTGCCGTAGAAGCACCTGAAGCAATATGGGAACGGAACAAAGAACGCCCTGTCGCCGAAATGGCCGAATCTTTCTCTATAGCGGAAACTTGAAGTTATAGCAGAAGCGGCAAGCGTCCTGCCATGATACCCGCCCATAAACGCAAAGACTAAACTACGGCCTGTATTGTTGCGGACCAATTTCAACGAATCTTCCAACGCCTGAGCGCCGCCTACATTAAAATGAACCCTGCCCTTCTCCTCGAAAGTCGTCTCCATTCTCTGCGCAATGCGTGACGCGAGAAGGATCTTCTCTTCATGAATATACTGACAGGCGAGCTGAGGAAGTTTATCTATTTGTTTTTTAAGTGCATTATTCAGGCGCTCATTTCCATAACCGAAATTAACCGCTGAATATATCATTTGGAGATCGAGATATTCAACGCCGGCATCATCATACAGGTAAGATCCCTTGCAGCGGCTGAATATGTTTGGCTTCTCAACATAGTGGACGGTGTCACCCCAGGAGCAGTAGTTTGATTCGAGCTTTAAAAGTTCATCCCTATTACCGGGGGCTGCCTTCTGCGTCTTTTGCACCTTCTGTACTTTACTCATACTAAATTCCTTTCAAAATAGTCATACACATCTTTGAGGTCATCAATAGCCACATGCGGCCTGCCCTCTTCTTTAAACAGGTCCTGCAAATACCCTTTCGCGAATACCAGATCGGACACCTTAGAGGCGCAGACATCTGATTTACCGTCGCCTATATAAACGGCCTCCATCCCTTCTTTTCTTTTAGATAGAAGGTGCGTCTTCTTGCAGTTTGCGCAATCACCGCAATCACTGTTCGCATACGGAAAGCTCGTCTTAAAATTATCTCCGGTAATATCTACTTTATTGCAATAAACTTCCATGCCGGAAATATTATTACGTTCCAATATGCCATTTAACATATAATCAAAATTATCACTGACTATCAGGACGGGAATGCTGCGGGATTCGAAAAAATTGAGGAGCTTTTTGAAATAAGGATCTATCTTTATGGTAGACAAATAATTGTCCAGCTTTTCTTTGCCTACTTTTATACCCTCGACCTGGCCCTTAAGGCATTCGCGCGAGCCGATCTCTTCCCGACGCCACTTCTCCTCCAGGTTTTTCCATCCATCGTCTCCGGAAAAGCGTTCAAGCATATCGTCAATTACGTCGATCGTCGTAATGGTATTATCGAAATCAAAAAATACTATATAGTTTTTCTGTTTTCCCTTTTTCATAACCTAACTATTTTATATTAAATTTTCTTCCTGCGCAAGGCAAAATCTTCTCATATCCTGCCTGCAAAAGAGGTCATCTTTTTTATCTTTTCACCAAGGCCGTTGTTCAGAAGTTCGTCCAAAGACAATGGTATTACCATGGACCAATTAGCTTTATTAACAGTCCCGGGTTTATTTATCCTGACCTGATATGGATCGCCGCTGAAAGAATCTGTCAGGTAAAGGTAGTCATTCATAAGCTCTATACAGAATACCGATTTTGCGCTTAATGTCATCGCCAGCGCCGCTTCGACTATTTCTTTATCGGCATTCTCTCTCATGGCACCTTTAAGCCCCAGCCGCTTCCAAAGCTTCTCTTTCTCCATATACGTGTTTTCATACATTTCAACAAAATCGGCGATCTCTTCCTTCCTTTTTCCCAGCCCCGCAGCCAGCGCATCTGCAGAATCGACGCTCGTAAGCCACCTGAGCCTGCCGTGCCGGGAAAGATGCGGGTCAAAAAGCCTGCGCGCCGCGCCTTCGCAATCTATGTTCCGGCCCGCAGAACGTCTTACGAACAACGCTTCGTCTATCGTGCCGGCTTCGTTCTCCCACCATCCCGCCCAGTTAGTGGTATCATGTGTAGACAGCATCGCTACTGAAAACAATCTGTAGTCTTTCGGGGCTATGAAATCATGCGATACCGCCCAGTCTTTCACCCATCTCTGGACTTCATTGCCCGGTATTTCAAAGTCTTTCAGCGTAGCGGGACAATCTTTTGGGATCATACCAAGATCTTCAGCGGTAAATAGCATCGAAGTATTCTCGAGCATAATTGATAATATGGCACGGCCATGTTCCGTCCAGACATTTTCATCGCGGGGATCAAACGATCCGGCAAGTCCTTCATTTTCATACGGCTCACTGGCCGGTATGCTCCACAGCCGGAACAAGCCCACAACGTGGTCTATTCTTACAATGTCATAAAAATTTTCAGCGAAATTGAGCTTTGCTTTAAGATAGCTATAATCATCATCCGCTATGGCATCCCAGTTATATGTAGGCATGCTCCATCTCTGCCCCTTGGCACAGTACATGTCCGGAGGAGCACCTGCCAGAAAATCGAGTTTAAAAAATTCGGGATGGGCCCATACGTCGGCACTGTCTTTTGATGTAAGTATCGGAAGGTCGCCGCATATAAATATGCCTTTTGAGGCAGCGTATTCTTTGGCGGAGGTAAATTGCTTAAAAGCAAGCCACTGCATCCATTTTTCAAACTCTATATATGGCGCATGCTCTTCGCTGAAAGTATTTATCATTTCAGGATCGCGGTCGCGGTATCCGTCAGCCCATTCATACCATGGCTTTCCTTTGTGACAGGTTTTCAGCACTTTAAATAACGCAAAATCATTGAGCCAGTATTCATTTTCTGCAGCAAATTCTTTAAATTCTTCAGAATCATAGCTTTTTTTGCCGTCGGAAAATATTTCCCACAGGATCTCACGTTTAGCTTCTTTTATTCCGTAATCTACATATTTTTTTCCAGAAGGGAATTTTCTCTTAAGCGCCGAAATGGCTGACTTGACAGCTTTACCGCTCATCTGAACCAGAGGGGCAAGGGAAATGTACATAGGCTCAAGAGCAAAAGAGCTGACAGCATCGTAAGGACAAAAAGTGGGGCCTACTTCGTTCATCGGCAATAGCTGGTATATGGAAAGGCCTGACCGGGCACACCAGTCAAAAATAAGGTTCAGATCGCAAAAATCGCCTATTCCGGTACTGTTCTCAGAATAGACAGAAAAAAGCGGCGCCAGAATTCCGGCACGCCTGTCTTTGCCTATCTTTTTCCAGTTATTTTTGTGCATTTTTCCTTATAGAAGCATTAAGGCTATAATTTCATAATGATTCATTTTTAAGATATTCTAATACTGTATAATCAATAAAGCAAGGTTTTTTGCCGCAGCAAATTACTTCTGACCGGAATAATTGACAAGTTAGCTTATACCATGATATTATACTTTTCATATGGCCCGATCAATAAACCTCATCGCAAAGAATTTTGTAAACCTTATCTATCCGCTCCATTGCGCGGCATGCGATTCCGCCATAGACCCGATGAGCAAATCGGGCATCTGCCCTATCTGTGAAAATAAAATAAAAAGAAATCCCAGGCCATACTGTTCTATGTGCGGGCGGTCTATGAATTCCATAGATAAGCAGTGCGACGAATGCAAAAGAACTGATTTCGCTTTCGACAGGGCCTGGTCAGCATGTTTATACGAAGGTGTGCTGAAAAATCTGGTCCAGCTGTTCAAATACAAAGGGAAACTGGCGCTATCACCCATCCTTTGCGATAAGATAACGGGCTTCATAAAAGACAACAAAGAGATCATAGAAGGCATCGACTCTATAACATTCGTCCCTCTGTATAATGACTGGCTCAATGAAAGAGAATATAATCAATCCGGCATTCTGGCCTCGGCAATATCCCGGGAATTCGGCATACCTATAATAAAGCCTATGGAAAAAATAGTAAGGACAAAACGTCAAAATGAACTTTCGCGCGAAGAGAGGCTCATAAATCTTGCGGGCGTATTTCAGATAAAAGGGCACGATATTTTGACCGGCCGCAAGGTGCTCCTTATCGACGATGTAATGACAACAGGCTCTACTTTGAGCGAATGCGCATCGACACTTAAAGGCTCAGGTGCAAAAGAAGTGCGCTGTCTGACCCTGGCGCGGGGAATGTAAAGTGAAAATAATCGACAGGTATATGGTAAGGGGGTTTCTATCGCCATTCACATGGTGCCTTTTCATATTTACCATCATGGCGATAATAATAGACATATTCTCCTTTATAGAAAATATAGTCAAATATAAAATACCAGGATCTTCCCTCGCGGCTTTTTATGTATACTATTCGCCTACAATAATATTACAGGTTACCCCGATGGCCGTCTTGCTTTCCGCCATATTTGTCTTAAGCAACCTCAATAAGAATAACGAAATAACGGCTATGAAATCGAGCGGTATAAGCTTGTGGCGCGTAATGTCCCCTCTTATTATCCTAGGACTCATCATAAGCATAGCGTCATTTATTGTAAGCGACAAAATAGTTCCGATAAGCTCCAAGGTCTCCAACATGATAAGACGCGAAGAACTGGAGAAGGATAAACGCAGGTCAAGTCCGCAGCAGGTAATAGAGAATGTGGCCGTATACGGCACCGGCAACAGGATAGTATTTGCAAGACGTTACGATACCGACAAAAAACTTCTTACGGATATCATAATCCATGAGCACGACAAATCACAGAATCTCATATCAAAGGTCACCGCGCAGGCAGGTGTGTGGACCGGAAGTTCGTGGAAATTTTACAAGGTCATTATGTGGCGTATAGATAATTCCGGCAAGATCCTGAGCGAACCCACATTCTACGATGAGAAGATAATACCTATAAAAGAAAGGCCGCGGGATTTTGCTTATAATGAGTGGCATTCTGAATACATGAGCTATAAAGAACTTAAAAATTATATAAAGAATTTCAGGGGCACCGGCACCAGGCTTAATAGAAGCCTATTGGTCGACCTCTACCAGAAAGTTTCCTTCTCCATTATAAGCCTAATAATAATACTGATAGGCGCTCCTTTCGCTCTTATAACAACCCGAGGCGGAGTAATGATAGGCGTGGGTATGTCGATCGCGATAGGCCTGCTCTACTACGCGTCGATAGCTATAAGCATCGCGTTTGGTAAGGCGGGAATACTTTCACCTATCATGGCAGCCTGGCTGGGCAACATCGTCTTCGGGGCCATCGGAATTTATCTTGTTAATAAACGGGCATAAAAAAAACTGTGCGCCTTTAACTTAAAGACGCACAGTTTTTAATTATATACTTCTATTAATCTGCTCCTTCGCCATCCATTTCCACGTGAGTTCCTGCACTCTTCCTGGATATCACTCTTTTTAAGGTAGTGTGTTTTGAAACAAGTTCCCGCGTATTACGGACATTGAGCTTCTCAAATAAAAATTCAAATTTCGCCTCAATTTCCTTGGAGATAGCATCTCTGACGCTGACAGGCAAGCTCATGATCTCTTTCTTGAAAGGCCCCAGAGCTTTCTTCCTGGCGCTATAGAGGAACTGCTCCTCCGTCTGATCGCCCTTCTTTTCAGAAGCGAGATTTTTCTTTACCCAGTCATATATTTTGTCTTTCAGTTCTTTCGGGAAATGAGGGCTGTCATATACCATATTCTGAAAGCCCGTTGCGAGATGCACTTCGGCAGTTCCCTCTTCAGGGAATTTACCAAAAGCCTCATCCGGAAGCGTAGAAGCGCCATGCTGGACAGCTCCGGCCAATCCGTACTCTTCGCGCGCGATCTTCGACAGGTTTCTGAGCGTGTCGAAATCGAGCTTAACTTTTGCGATCGTGCCGTCAGGCAGAACAACTCCGCCGTGCGAAGTGCCTGTCTGAACGCTGATCTTGGATATACCGCATCGCCCTTTGCGCAGGCGCTCGTTGTATCCTGTCATGAATGCCCTAAGGTCTTCGGATGTTGAATTTTGATGACCTACTTCGCCTATTTCTCCACCGACCGACACCTCTATGCCGCGAGGCTGGCTCTGTCTGATGAAATTTGTCAGCTTAGCGCAGATCTCGTAGTTGAGTTCCTGCTGCTTCTTAATATTCGTTTTTGACAGATCTACCACGGTAGATGAATCGATATCTATATTATAAAAACCCGCCTCCAGCGCATGCGTTATAAGCGCCTTAAGACCATCAAGCTCCTTCTCAGGATTTTCTTTATAGTTCTTCGCATTCACCTGGAAGTGGTCGCCCTGCACAAATACCGGGCCCTCCCAGCCTTCTTTTACCGCTGCAGCAAGACATACGGATGTGTATTCGATAGCAGGCTGATTTGTATAACCCATCTCCGACTTAGCTATTTCAAAAATGAACGCGCCGGCATTGTTCTTTTTTGCCACCCTGAAGATCGCTTTAGCAAGATCATAGGTCAGCACTCTAAGGTTCATGGCCGGAACCGTAAAATCATTAGGTACCTGCCCTTTGCCGCGTGCCATATAAAATTCGTTTATACTCGAAAGGAATATCCCGTTCTTGTATGCTATGTCACTTATCTTTTTTGCTACCACTTTCTTCTCATCGAGCGAGTCCGTCATGATGAGGTCCATTACCAAACTATCCATATCGATCGGCTTTCTACCCATTGCTACCAACTTCTCCTTTCCTATCCTTCGACTTCACTCAGGACAAACCCTGAATTTATTGAAGGGTCTTACGTTCCCATCTCCCAGCTTTCAAGATACTTCTTCTGCTCTTCTGTCAGAGTATCGATCTTGACACCCAGAGATTCCAGTTTTAACTTCGCTATGTTCTTATCTATAAACTCCGGCACCTCGTAAACTTTTCGTTCCAATTTTTTATAATTTTTGGCTATATACTCGCACCCAAGAGCCTGATTGGCAAAGCTCATATCCATAACGCTTGCCGGGTGTCCTTCAGCTGAAGCCAGGTTGATCAACCTGCCCTCACCCAGAATATTTACACGCTTACCTGATTTAAGGGTATACTCCTCAACATAATCGCGGACAACGCGCTTTTTAACCGCTATCTTTTCCAGCGCCGGGATATCTATCTCGACATTGAAGTGGCCGGAATTAGCTACTATGGCTCCGTCCTTCATCGTTTCAAAGTGCTCTTTTCTTATAACATTTATATCGCCCGTAAGGGTTACTATGACATCCGCTTTTTTACAGGCATCTGCTATCGGCATAACGGAATAGCCTTCCATAACGGCTTCAAGTGCCTTCAACGGATCTATTTCCACTATGGTAACATTGGCACCCATTCCTCTGGCGCGCATCGCAAGACCTCTGCCGCACCAGCCGTATCCGCATACAACAAAGTGCGATCCAGCTAAAAGCACATTGGTCGCCCTCAGTATTCCATCTATAGTTGACTGGCCTGTGCCATATCTGTTATCAAAAAGATGTTTTGTCAGCGCTTCATTAACTGCAATTATGGGATATAGAAGCAGTTTCTGCTTCTCAAGACTACGAAGCCTTATCACACCAGTAGTAGTCTCTTCGGTTCCGCCCAATATATTTTTCACCAAATGGGTTTTGGATTTCTGGATAGTAGAAACAAGGTCAGCCCCATCATCCATCGTTATGTTAGGATTTATATCCAGCACCTTCACTATGTGGCTGTAATATGTTTTATTATCTTCGCCTTTTATAGCAAAGGTAGGTATCTTAAAATCTTTGACCAGCGACGCCGCAACGTCATCCTGCGTGCTCAACGGATTGGACGCGCAAAGAACCACATCCGCGCCGCCTTCCTTTAATGTATACGCCAGGTTCGCCGTTTCGGTTGTAACATGCAGACATGCTGCGATCTTAAGGCCCTTAAGAGGCTTCTCTTTCTTGAAATGCTTACGCACAAGAGAAAGCACGCTCATGTATTCATTTGCCCATTCAATACGTGCCCGGCCCTTTGCTGCAAGCTTTATATCTTTAACGTCGTAATTCATCATCCTTCTCCCTTTTGGCTACTTCAGATACTTTTTGAGATCCTTTGCGACATTCGTCTTCTCCCAGGTGAAGGCATCTCCTTCTCTCCCGAAATGGCCATAAGCGGCAGTCTTTCTGAAGCGATTGCCGTCTGACTCACGCAGCTTCAGTTCCGCTATTATTCCGTGCGGCGTCAATTCGAAATGATCCTGTATTATTTTTATTATTTTGTCGTCACTGAGTTTCCCTGTTCCGTAAGTATTGACCATTATCGATACCGGATCTGCGCGTCCTATTACATAAGCAAGCTGTATCATCAGCTTATCGGCCAATCCTGCAGCTACCAGATTCTTTGCCACATAACGGCCCATATACGCCGCGGAACGGTCAACCTTTGTAGGGTCTTTTCCGGAAAAAGCGCCTCCGCCGTGCGGAACAGTTCCGCCGTAGGTGTCTACTACTATCTTACGGCCGGTCATACCAGTATCTGACTGAGGGCCGCCTATTAAGAACAAACCTGTCTGGTTAATAAAAAACTGCGTTTCCTTATCGAGATAATCTTTCAATACCGGTTTTGCCACTTTGGCTATAAAATCTTTTCTCGCATCCTCTGAGAAAAGCCCGGTCTTCTTGTCAACAGCTTCTTCTGTGTGCTGAGATGCTAAAACCACTGATGTTACGCGCGCAGGCTTGCCATCATGATATTCTACCGTAACTTGCGCCTTGCCATCCGGCCCTAAATACCTGAGCGTGTTATTTTTGCGCAATTCTGCCATCTTAGCGCAAAGTTTATGCGAAAGCATTATAGGAAGCGGCATCAATTCCGGAGTTTCATTGCAGGCGTAACCCATCATCATGCCCTGATCACCGGCACCGCCTTTGTCAACACCCATCGCAATGTCGGGAGACTGTGTATGTATCGCGTTCAATATTGCGCATGTGTGGTAATCAAATCCATATTTCTGGTGAGAGTAACCTATGTCTTTAAGGATGTTCCTGCAGAGCTTGTGGATATCCACATAAGCTGTAGTAGTTATTTCTCCGCCTATTATGATAAGGCCCATCGTTACGTAAGTTTCGCAGGCAACGCGGCCGGATGGATCCTGCCTCAGGACTTCGTCCAAAACTCCGTCTGAAACCTGATCGCATACTTTATCGGGATGGCCCTCAGTAACGCTTTCTGATGTAAAAAGATACTTATTTTTGTTCATTATTACTTCCTCGCTTTCTTTATATATTCCTCGTCAGCTTTTTTATAAGAGTCCATATTACCTATATCATACCAGTCTTCGGAAAACGCATATCCGTAGACTTTATCACGTTTAGCCAGCCACCCTATGTAATTACCGGGGGCATCGAGCTTGTTTTGCATTTTAACATATTCATTTATAAATGCAACTTTATCTTTAGGGAAATAATATATACCTGTTGATATGAGAGTTGCCTTGGGATTTTCAGGTTTTTCTTCAAAATTAACCACTCTGCCATCAGCATCGGTCTTTACCACACCGAAATTTTTAGCTAGTTCCAAAGATCCTATATCGTGCACCGCTATTGAAACGCCATCTTTCGATCTGGCAAATTCCAGGAAAGCAGCCAGGTCGAATTCAAAAAGATTATCACCCGCTACCACGAGCATGTCATCGTTAATAGACTCTTCCTTTATTATAAACTCCAGATCTTTTATGGCACCCAGCCTATTTTCATTGGACGTAGTGCCGTCGCATATAAGCGATATCTTTTTCCCATACTTTGATCCATTAAGCCAGTCGCCGAAATTCTTAAAAAATTTGGAATTGGTAATGACATATATTGAACCGATGCCTTTCGCACCCAGCACCTTCTCAAGTATCCTGTCTATTATTTTCTTATTACCTATTGGGAGAAGCGATTTAGACGTATTCGTTGTTAATGGCTGAAGCCTTACAGCATAACCTGCTGCTAAGATTACGAGTGTCATTATTTACCTCTCATTTTTTTAGATTTTTTTTAATTTCCGAAATACGTTCTACGGGCGTCGGATCCGTCCTGTTCAGTATTGCCAGATACAAGCTTATAAAATCCCCGATATATACGAGGGAAAAGATCCTGGCCAGCCTTGACCGGCCTTCAGAATAAACCTCTATTACCCTGACTCCTTCCCTGCTTATTATTTTTTCCGTTATATCCATTCTTCTGGATATCTGAGGATGATCAAAAGTATCTCTTAAAATTACTGCGGTAAAATCCCTGAATATTTTTTTGCCGCCATCCCAGCCTTCTATTTCATTGTGATTCATCTCCGGAAACGAATTTCCGGCAGAAAGGATCTTGGCATTTTCAGAAAGCTCTCCACGCAGCCTTGTAACCGCACAATCCATATAATCCTGGCTTGCATATATAACCGGATATTTTCCATAAAGCGCACGGGCTATCTTTTTGGCAATATTCTTATTCTCGCGGACGGCAAACCCTGCCTTTTTACGCCTGATATTATCGAGAACTTCAACCGTTTCATCTATTTCCCGCAAACTGCTGCTTAGAATGCCTATTTTAGACAACAGAATAAGAACCGTTATAGCCATGTAGCCTATTGCGCATCTGGGCTGCAGCCCCTTTGGTATAGGAATAACCGGAACGCCGTCTTTCTCCGCCAATTTTCGCAGAATACCGCCTGTCGTTGCAATAACCGCCTTGGCGCCTTTTTTCTTTGCGTCACGATAAGCATTTATAGTTTCTTCCGTATTACCGGAATAACTGCATACGACCACCAACGTATCCTGATCTGCAAATGCGGGTAGAACGTAATTCCTGTTTACAAATAACGGTATTTTTATCTTATTCCATAGATAGGAACGTAAAATATCGGCTCCGATAGCTGAGCCGCCAAGGCCGGTACAGATTATATTGCGATAAGGGATTCTGTAGGCTTCAGGGAGGTTGAACGACAATCCTATACTCTTAGCTTCCAGGCATTGCCTCGGAAATAATTCGATCGTTCCTAGCATGTCTGACTTGTCGTACTTTTCTACCAGTTTCAGGTCATCGAGCGACGCCATATCTATTCCACTTCTATCGCAAGGTCCGGTACTATTTCCATCAATTTTTTCTTCGCAAACTTCTCAACTTCTTTCCCTGTGGGAAGACTGATAGCCTCCTGGGCTATCTCTTTAGCCTGACGAAGCGTCACAGATCTTATTATGCGCTTTATCTCCGGAATAGCTATCGGAGAGGTGCTGAATTCATCCAGGCCCAGACCGAGAAGTATTATGGTCATAACTATGTCTCCGGCCATTTCACCGCACATGCCTACCCACACACCGGCATTGTGACCGTTCTCAATAACACTTTTGATAAGGCGGAGCACGGCCGGATGAGCAGGTTCATAAAGATATGCTATCTTCTCATTAACCCTGTCAACGGCCAGCGAATACTGGATAAGATCGTTTGTCCCTATAGAAAAGAAGTCCACTTCTTTTGCAAGTATATCACTGGTGATGGCAGCAGATGGCACCTCTATCATAGCACCTACTTCCATTCCCTCATCGAAAGGAATACCCTCATTCTTAAGCTCGTCCTGGGCTTCCTTTAATAAGGCATTGGCCTGTTTTAATTCTTCAAGGCCCGATATCATAGGATACATGACCTTAAGTTTTCCATGAGCCGAAGCGCGAAGGATGGCTCTCAACTGAGATTTAAATATGTCAGGTCTCGCCAGACAAAATCTTATAGCCCTCCACCCAAGGAACGGGTTCATCTGCTGAGGGACTTCAAGCTGCGACAAAAACTTATCTCCGCCTATATCGAGCGTCCTTACTATAACCGGATGAGGCTTCATCTTCTTTACCACGGCGGAGTATGCCTTGAACTGGTCTTCTTCGGGCGGCAGGTCTTTTCTATTCATATAGAAATACTCTGTCCTGTATAATCCTATACCCGAGGCTCCGTGGGCTATTACCGAAGGCACATCTTCAGGAACTTCGATATTCGCGGATAATTCTATATTTTTACCGTCTAGAGTAACGCACGGCAGATTCTTCAGCTCAAGGAGATGCTTCTCTACTTCGGCAAACTTTACTTTATCTTTTTCGTACTTTTTCGCAGTGTTAGGAGAGGGGTTTATTATTACAACACCGTGAGTGCCGTCTATTATGATACTGTCGCCGGATTCAACTCTTTTAGTAGCGCTCTCAAGTCCTACTACCGCCGGGATCTCGAGAGATTTTGCCATGATGGCTGTGTGAGACGTCCTGCCTCCTATATCCGTAGCGAAGGCGATAACGTTTTTCTTGTGCATCGTAGCTGTATCGGAGGGTGAAAGGTCGTAAGCAATAACAACGACTTTCTCTTTAAGATTGGCTAGTACATCTTCCTTAGCGCCTATGAGATTTTTTAGTACCCTGCGGCCGACATCGTTAACATCGCTGATACGTTCTTTTAAATATTCATCATCCATCTCAGAAAATACTTTTATATATCTCCTGAGAACGTCCTGGAAAATGTACTCTATCGACAACCGCTCTCTCTTAAGTCTCGATATAACCTCTTCGATAAGCATGCTGTCATCGATTACAAGCAGATGGGCGCTGAATATCTGGCCGTGCTCTGCCCCCATCTCGTCAGAGATATGTTTTTTTATGTCCTGTATTTCGTTTTTAGTCTGGATGAGGGCGTCTTTAAAACGCTTGATCTCTGTCTGTATCTGCAGATCCGTTATCGTACGGCGAGGGATCGTATATTGTTCCCGGCCATACAAAAAGGCCTTACCGGTAGTAATGCCCGGAGAGGCCGGAATACCCTTAAGCACTATCTCTTTTTTCTTTGTCATATAACGAAGCTCTTTCTTCTTTATATTACAAATTCATCGATGTCGTCGATGAGCAGCAACTTTTCAAGCTCTGCCATAGCCTTATCTGCATCATCGCCATTCGCGATAATAGTTATCTTGGAACCCGCAGCGGCTGCCAGCATCATTATGCCCATTATAGATTTGCCGTTTATCTTCTGCTTGCCCTTAACGATAGTGATCTCGCTGGTAAACTTATTCGCGATCTGCACAAACAGCGCGGCAGGCCTGGCATGCAACCCTTGCTTATTTTTTATAGTAACTACTTTTTCAACTGTCATAATTTACTTTGTATTTTTAAGGCTTGTGGCCAGGTCAACTATTATCTTCGAAACTTTATCATGATCGTGCCTTACATAACCTTCAGATTTAGCTATATGCGCTTCGATCACTTTACATTTTAATTTTTTAAGATTTTCCACATCCGGGATGACTGGATATGCTTCTTCGGCTTTATATTTTTCCAGCATATCCGGCCTTATCTTAG
Organism: Candidatus Omnitrophota bacterium; assembly: GCA_041663425.1. Lineage (GTDB taxonomy): Bacteria > Omnitrophota > Gorgyraeia > 2-01-FULL-45-10 > 2-01-FULL-45-10 > FEN-1322. Next base: position 62,571 of record JBAYMS010000002.1, on the reverse strand, counting down.
CCGTATTTATAACACAATAATCCACTATCCCCGGCGCTGTGTGGTCTATTATAGCTTTAAGGTGATCACTTGCTTTATAATCTTCCGTCTCGCCCTTCTGCGTCATAACATTACACACATAAATTTTTATAGCCTTAGAATTGATCACTTCCTGATATATCTTACCGACCATAAGGTTCGGCATAATACTGGTATACAAACTACCGGGGCCCAGAACTATAACATCGGCCTTCTTTATAGCATCCAGCGCCTCATCAGTAGGCCTGCAATTTACCGGACGCAGATGTATACGCTTTATGGTCTTTGATGATTTCGGTATTAAACTTTCACCTATAGTCTCCGAGCCGTCCGGATGCTCCGCCACCAGATTGACCTTGTCAAGTGTTGACGGCAGGACCCTGCCTCTGATAGCGAGAACTTTGCTGGATTCTTTTATGGCAGCGTCGAAGTCGCCTGTAACCTGCGAAAGAGCAGTGATAAAAAGGTTGCCGAAATTGTGGCCCGCCAGCTCAGTGCCTTCATCGAATCTGTACTGGAACAGTTTCCCTACGAGAGGTTCGGCATCAGCAAGCGCTACAAGACAGTTACGTATATCGCCTGGAGGCAGAACGTCAAACTCTTTTCTTAGCCGTCCAGAAGATCCTCCGTCATCGGCCACAGTAACAATGGCCGTTATATTGCTAGTATATTCTTTTAAACCTCTCAGAAGAGTTGAAAGTCCGGTGCCGCCGCCTACTACTACTATCTTAGGCCCTTTTTCAAGCACCCTCTTCTTATAAACTTTATCTACAAGCTCGTCTTCACTTTGCGGTAAAAATACCGCAACGAGCGATTTAATTATACGTTTTATACCGGTTATTACCGCAAGTACGCCCAGAATTATTATAATGCCGGCAAAAGTTTTATTCTTCGTGTGCTGCTCCAAAAGCACCATCACGAATCCCATAGATATAAGGATAACACCAAATACCGTAAGCAATATCCAGCGCTTTACCCACATGCCAGGGTAAAGCCACTTAAAAGCTTTTAAAATTTTCACTTTAAACTCGCCTTGTTTAATACTTCTTAGAATCTTCTTCCTGAATTATGTGAAGTATCTCTTTTTCGTCTTTAGATTTTTTCAGCATTTCTCTGAAGTATTTATCTTTCAACATACGGGATATTCTGGCGAGCGCTTTCAGGTGGGGTCCGGCTGATTCTTCCGGTGCTATAAGAAGGAAGAATATGTAAACTGGTTCTCCATCGAGAGAATCAAAATTTACGCCCTTCTGGGACAATCCGAATGCGGCCACAAGATTTTTGGAATTAGATGATTTAGCATGAGGTATACCTATCCCCTGGCCTATACCGGTCGAGCCTAAAGATTCTCTGGTAAGCAACGCTTTGGTAAGTTCTTCTTTGTTCTTAATTTCGTCGGCTTTAGCAAGAAGATCGACCATCTCTCTTATCACGCCTTCTTTATCTGAAGCTTTTAAGTTGGCTGTTATCGCCTTCTTGTTTAGAAAATCCATGATCTTCATACGAGTCTCCTTTTGGTGCTAGCGTCAACAATGAAACGGCGGATGGATTGATCGTGCCAGTATGACACGTAGACCATCTGACTACTCTAATTCAAATAAAATGGAGCGGCGGATGGGGTTCGAACCCACGACATCGACCTTGGCAAGGTCGCATTCTACCACTGAATTACCGCCGCGTTATTTTTTTACTGGTGCCCGCACCAAGAATCGAACTTGGAACCTTGACATTAAGAGTGTCCTGCTCTGCCAATTGAGCTATGCGGGCGTCATAAATACTTTATTGCTATATTGCATTTTAGTATGTGGTAATTTTATACCATGGTTTGTGAATTTTTGCAAATAAAAAGAAACTTCCTTTTTTATAAGGAAGTTTCTTTTACAAAACGATCAAAATTTTTATCACGGAACTTTGATCGCCATGTTGCGTATTCTGCCATCGCCATTAAATAACTGTGATACTCTTCGTGTAAACCATACCTGCTAACAGCTTAATATCCGAGGGAATACTCAAGCCAGTGCTTTTTAACCTAAGCGCAATGGTAAGTTTGTAGTGACCACGCGCCAAGCCGTTGGCAAGACTATCCAGCTCCAGACTTTGCAGCGAAACTCTGGATTTCCCGTATACGCAAAGTCCTTCAGCATTTACTCTCGTAGTAGCTATCACGTAACGCTTCAGATCGGTATCATACAAACTATATTCAACCTGAACTGCATAGGAAGAAGTATACTTAGTAGGATACGTTCCGCTTTGGGAGCGCACTAAATAGGATGTATCGGCATCTGTTAAATTTCTCACTCCGACATCAATCACTATCGGACTTCCACTCTCGAAAACGGTACTAGCAGGCAATACATCCAGCTCGAATTGAGACACCGCCGCCAACGCTGGTCCTGCACACATAAATACTACTACTAAAAAAATAACTAAGCTTTTTGTTTTCATTATTTTCACCTCCTCCCTTTTTACTTTTTACACTAGTTTAATAAGTTCCAAAAACAAATACTTCATTTCGTGAAGCTATTTCAAGTTTACCTGAGGAAAAAGGAAAGTCAATAGTAAAAAGCTTGCTTTTTTATGTCTTAATTAAATTTACAAGCTTTAAACAATATGAAATATTGCCTTGTAAATTTTAAAATAGTTAGTTATCTGATTTAATAAATCATTGATAAAACAACTGGATTGAGAACATGCCTTATCAAACGCTTGAGAAGCGCAAGACGAATTATCATTATTAGCTTGTGCCAATATAGTTGGTGCGGGCGGAGGGACTTGAACCCCCAAGCCTTACGGCACACGGTCCTAAGCCGTGCGCGTCTGCCAATTCCGCCACGCCCGCAAAAGTTTATTTCAGCCTATATCGTCAGAGTTTAAATATTTTGTGCCGAGTGCTGTAGCATTATCCCAGCAACGAGGGACTTCTACCACCTTACCCAAAAACATTATATTATATGCCGTTTATTCATTCAACGCTTAAAACTAAAAATGGCGCGCCTGGCAGGAGTCGGTCCTTCGTTCCGCATAGCGGAACTTCGGACCAGCCAAATTTGCTGTCGGCCGGAGGCCTTTTCTTCCTATTCGTCAGCGCAAATTTGTCTTCGACTCCCAAACGTCACTGACTAAAAATGGCGCGCCTGGCAGGAGTCGAACCTGCGACCTAGTGGTTCGAAGCCACTCACTCTATCCAGTTGAGCTACAGGCGCGTATAAAAATGATCTTATTTAGCCCAAAAAGCTAATACCTTCGTAAATCCCCAGCATACACCGCCATAAAAGCAGCTCCAGATCCAGGCGGATAGCAAGGCGCACAAAACCGCATAAAAATAGACTCTTCTACCCTGAATGCCCACCATAAGCATAAGAATAGATGCAAGAATAGGACCTAAAAATATAGCAGTGTTGACTATTATGAAAAATTTCCCGCCTTCAATAGCCAGCTGTGCTCGACGGGAAAGAGACTCCTGTTTCTTCGTAATCCACTTTCGTACCCTGATACTCACATTGGCATTTGCAAATAAAAAAATAGCAAACCATGACAAAGGTATTGTGAATAACATTCTTATAAAGGTTGCTTTGACAACACCAAAAAGCTTCACAGTAACGGCAAATGAGCCTTCTATAAATATAATACCTGCTATCGCGATCAAAACACCAGAGGAAAAATATACTTTCTTTTTTAAAGCGTCCATGATTAACCTGATTATACCACAGGCTCCGTTTTTGCATACTAAATTGTTTTTTCGCCTTATCTATTGACATATTTTAGAATGTAATATATATTTAATGACGTTAGGAGATCTTCTATGAAAAATTTCGTCGTATGTATTACCCTCATATTTACGCTATCCGCATGTTCTTTACCCGGCACAAGATATATACAAATAACCGATGCTAAGATAGTAACCGCTGTGGACGAAAAACTCATGCCGGTTCAGGTAACAGATAAATTCCCAAAAGATACATCCAGGGTAGTCTGCTGGTTCCAGTGGAAGAAAGCCACGGTAAATACTAAGTTAGTCGCAAAGTGGCATTACGTTACCGACGATATCCATATTCTGGACTATGCCTTCACTATCCCGAAAAAATCAGGCGCAGGAAGCGTAACATTATCTGCTCCGGAAGGAAAAACATTACCTGTAGGCCAATATAAGGTAGAACTGACTGCGGAAAATTATCCTATAAAATCACTTACCTTTACTATCGAATAGAGCTGAAGGTCACTGCTCTAGCTTCAATTCAAAATTTTTAGTCCCATCGTTAAGGATGACTTTGTCTTTCATTACTTCAACCACCGTTGTATTCGCATTTATTTTATCACCCTTCCCGACTATCGCATCACCGATCATAGCCTTCAATTCTTTACCGCTCGCCAGTATGCCATTAAGGGCAAATTTAGAGTACGGAGTTCCGGGCACACCCTTAGGAACGAACGGGCTCCTCTTCCACGACCGGAACTGCGTCCGCTTAGCACGCCTAAATGCCGGAGTTGAAGATTCCGGCAATGCAGAAACTTTATTTTTATTAAAAGCAGTTACAATGCTTCTTACCGGAGCGGTATTCCGGCGGCCAGGCCTGGAGAAAATACCATAAAGAAGGCTTAATAGCGCCAGACTAACCAGCGCTATAAGAATAACAGCCTTTTTATTTTGAGCTATTTGCCGCAGATCCATTTAAGCACCGCTTTCCGATGAAAAATATATACCTATAACTACTTTCGCTTTTAACATTGCCTTGTTCATGTCATCCGCTTTTATATCAAGACTATATATTTTTATTAAGCTCTTCTTCAGCTCATCTAAAGATCCTAAAAAATCGGCCAATTGCTTGTCCGAAGCCTCTATCTCTATATCAACAGGCAGCATCTTATACTGATTTACAGGATCCGATTTTATAATCTCTCTGGGTTTGATAGCACGGAATTCTACGCCAAGACTCTTGCCGTGTTTAGTCAATTCATCAATAGCCAGCGAAACCTCTTTTTCAGTGATCATTACAATATCGCTCTTCATCGCCTTTGAAGAATTGATAAGGCGCTGCGCTGAATTGATTTTATTTTCGATCGCGGCATATTCAGCAGATTTCATCTTTAGCTTCTTTATTAACGGCCTATAGAGAATTATGTATATTAAAAACAAAGAAAAAACTACCATAGCCGCAATTATAATATTTCTATTTTTCATAATCTACCCGGCAGTTAAGCTCAAATTCAGTCCCGCCGTCCTCACCTATCTTTTTAGTATTAACAAGCCGCACCCTATCGAATAGGCCGCTCTCAAGAGTAAGTATGAAATCCGAAAGAACCTGCTCCCCGTCCTGCGCCGCGACAACGCCTCTCAACGTTATCATATCGTCCTTCATATGAAAACCGGTAAGGTGTATATTGTCAGGCATGAGATTGGATAGTTCCACGAATACGTCTTCCCATTGAGGTTCGTTCGAAAGTATTTGGTTGCCCAAAAGGACTGTTTTAGCTTTTTTAATTTGCGGCTCAAGGGTCGACAATTCCATCCTTGCCGCGGATATCCTCTTCTGGAAGTTGGTCAGCTTTATGGTCATTCCGGCATAAAGCAATACGAGGATCAGCAGAACAGCTGTCCCTGCCGCCTCAAGAGTACTTCTCTTTATCAATATCTTTTTTTCATCTTTTATTTCAGATGGGAGAAGGTTTATACCTTCTGCTTTACTGAAAGCTGCCCCAATAGCCAGATTGAGTCTGTGAGAAAGACGGCTTCCAGATTCGAGCACTTCTTTCGAGGCTTTAATACCGTGAAAAGAATCGCCAAGCCTGACATCTATACCAAGCTCTTCCGACAATATCTTAGTCAGCCCATTAAGCGCCGCGCCTCCGCCAAACAAAATTATAGAATCGACTTTACCGCCGGCCGAATCTTCCCTGTAATAATCTATGCACCTCTCTACCTCACTCGTAAAATTTTCCTCAGGGGCGCGCAGCATAGCAGATATCTGCGACACAGAAATTTTAGCATCTGGTCCCGCAGTTTCCGCACCGGATAAAATACCTGCGCTGCATTTTATCTTCTCGGCTTCATCGAATGTAAGCTGCGCTTTGCCCTTATCGGTAATAACGGCGCCAGTCATTGCGCTCGTGAAATCGCTTCCTGAAACCGGTATCTTGCGCGTAAACATAAGCTGCTTACCTTTTAATATTACAAGCTCAGTATGCGTCTGTCCTATATCTATAAGACAATTAGTATAACCTTCCTCTTTATTCACCATCTCGGCCACTTTACAAAGAGCATAGGAGGATGAGATAACTGACGAAGGTTTGATCCCGGCATTGCTCAGAGCGGATAAATATTTTTTCGTAGTGTCTATAGGGCAAGCGGCGACCAGGATCTCATACTTCCTGGTCCCTTTATCCACAATATCACCAGTGATCTCAAAATCAAGCATGGATTCATCAATAGGAAAAGGAAAGTAACTTTTTGCCTGCAGCCTTATGCCTTCGCGCAGCTCAGACTTCGGCATATAAGGTGTTGTTATCTTTTTTACGGCGGTGTTGGTGCAATTGACGCTGGCAATTACGACCGATTTTTTAGTATCGATATCCCTGAACAGGAACCGCAGGGCCACGGCCAGCCCTGCTTCATCAGAAGCCGGGTCATTCGTTCTTTTGATCTCTTTAAGTTCAGACCTCAAAAGGAAAGGCCCGTCCTCTTTCTCAATGAATACAGCCGTCTTCACAGATGAAGATCCTATGTCTAGGCCCACCACATATTCTTTTTTAAATATAGTTTTAAAATCCATAAGTGTAGTATACCATATTTTACATAAAAAACTCTTCGACCTCGAAAGTCTCTCTTCTATATCCGGCCGGGGCCGGATCGCCGTAGTAGGTCGTAAGCTTACGGTTCTTGTCGCCCCCCAGCATTTCTTGTATACGAATCATACGCGGGCTTGAAGGCGCGTAAGACAAGAGATTTATTTCAAAAACGCTTGTCCCATACGAAAATTCTGTGGTCGCACAATTAAAAGCGGCAGCTCCCGACACAGGCACAATCAAAGATGCGTCCGCATTATCGAGCACTTTATTCTGCTCCGCTGCAGTAAGGTAAGTTCTCGCTCTTACAAAGTCATAAAAATCGGTCGTTACCGTTGAATCCGCCGAATAAAAACAGGTAAAATAAGTAGGCCTGGAATTTACTATATCGTTGGCTAAACTAGCCGCATCGCCGGTGCCGAGCCCCAAAGGATCGAATACAGCCTTGAGAACTTGTAAAGAGGCTGCATTTATATTTATAGGCGCGCGGGCTCCCGTTGTTCTCTGGACGTATGGATTTATAAATGTATAAACTGTGACATAATCATGCATCAGGTTGTAATTCGTCGTAGTCATGCCTTCAACCTGCTGCAATTCCTCTACAGAATCAAAAGGTTTTACAGTTCTGTAAGTAATTATATTGTCCGCAAGCGTATTGGCTGCAGAGCTGGATATCCCCAGCTCTTGCATAAGATAAGATAACAGGCTCTGAGACGCGGTGTTAAGATGAACCTTTCTATCCTCCGACGACATTGTCCCGGTAAAAAATCCTACAGAACTAAATGAATCCGAAAAATTTACCTCTGGGCTATGCGCAGAATATCGCACGCGCAGATAAAGAGCGTCCAGATAAATATTTCTGTTCCCTGCCGTGCGAGTGGCGGTAAGAGTAAAATTACCATTAAGAATATCAGACCACGTTAAGCCCGAAACGTACTTGGTATATTCCACTAAATTAGTGGAATTAGGCAAAGCCTGGGTCAATTTAGTAGCTCCCGTTACTCCATTAATAGAGTAAGACACCTGAAGCGTTGCTCCTGAACCTCCCGTCTGCCGGCCTGCCTTCGCAACAATATAAACAGCATCAATACTTATACCAGCATAATTAGAATCAAATCCCTGAAGGATCGCTGTATTGTTAGCCACTGTCGAATAGCTGCCATCCACATAACACATCCTGCTTGTATGCGACGCTGTGCCGCTAGCTGTAGCTCCTCTCAAATCTGCCTTCAGGTTTTGATGATAAAAATTACCGTCGTCTAGCATCTTATTCACGTATTGCACACCTGCATCCGCTACGTTCAGCATCCCATAGTCTTCAATTTGATATATCGCATCTTTTGTAGAAGCATTGACCATATACATCAGTGCTCCGACCAGAAAAGTCAGCACCACCATCAATACAAAGGTAAGAAGCAGTATGAATCCGCGTTTATTATTCATATCAAAGGCACCTGATACGGGCAGCATTTTGGATCTTAAAACTTTCGTTTTTAGTCGTAACCGTCATAGTGATAACAACCACCCGCACATCTGAGGGTGTCACGGGAGAAGAAAGAAGGTTGTTGTTTGAATCATAATAAGTAAATATAAGGTCCGAAACAGAATGGACTACAGGTTTCGTCACCGTAGATATCTTGTTTAAGGAATGGCTGGAAATGTCATCCCACACATATTTCATCGTTTCATTTTTACCGCTGGAACTGGCACCCGACGTAAAAGTAAGCGATGTTTTCTGCGCATCCGTAACAGATGCAGCCCGGCGTAAATCGCTTCCAAATTCATACAGAGCACGCTCAACCTCAGGCACTACACCTCCCCGCGTCTCTTGTCCATAAAACACCTTAGAGCCTGCGCTATAGACCGACCACACCGCAACCAGAACAAACGAAACGAGAAGCAGTGCAATTATCAACTCGATCAATGTTAATCCGATTTTATTTTTATCAGATCGCAACATAGGTTGTCAGGGATTTATTAAGCTCGGTATTTTTTATAGTATAATAGACCTTCACAACTACTTTTTTAATATTGTGCTGCAAAGTCGCATCGGTGACCACTACTTCACGCTGATATGCAGGAAAACCGCTTACGTCAGCTCTCGCCTCACTGGCAATGCTGGCATAAGCGGTATTCCGCACAAACTCCATTTTCTCCTGGGCTAAATTTATAGCGACTATTTCCGTCTCATTAATATTGCCGGCAAAAAGACCTGAGCCGATCGCCTGCAAAAGAAAGATCGAGCCGGCTGCCAGAAAAACAACCGCCAGAAGAACTTCGAGCAGTGTAAAACCTTTCTTCTCAATCATTACGGCTGGGCATCAATGCTCGTCCCGTTCGTAACATAGATACAACTTGCCCCGTCGGTCTCAGTTATAGCTCCGTCAGAATCTACAGTAGCCGTTCCATCATTGGCCGGCCCTACAGAGTAAATTGCGTAATAATTACCGGTATGGTTGTATCCATAAGCGGTAGTCCCGTTAAACGGGTCATTAGGCACTACGGCTATTATTTGCGGAGTAGCCGTTGTCATATTTGCAAGCGCCGTCGGATAAACATTGCTATTATGAGAATAATAGCTCTCTATGGCCGTCTGGAGTGTCTTCAGCTCAGCTTTAGCTTTGGCTATGTTACCCTCATCCTGCATACCTCGAAACCGCGGAAGCGCTATCCCAACAAGTATGCCTATTACTGCTATTACTATCAACAGCTCTATAATCGTAAAACCTTTTTTCTTAAACATCTTACATCCCCCTTTCTTCATTTTATCCCCGGCCATGTTCGGGACAAAATCCTGAGCCAAGCCGAAGGATTTTAATGCTTTAACGTCTTCACCATGTCAAAAATCGGCATCAACATAGATGCCATAATAAATCCTACCATAACTCCCAACACTACAAGAAATAACGGCTCTATAACGGTCGTCAGCTTTTTTACGGCATAGCCTACCGTCATATCGTAAAAATCTGCGGTCTTATTAAGCATACCGTCCATATTGCCCGTCTCTTCTCCGACCGACACCATCTGCACTATGTCAGGAGGAAACTCCCCGCTTATCCTCATAGGCTCGGACATGCGCTCGCCCTTCTCTACATATCCTCTGATATTTGTAATAGCAGCGGCCAGGATCACATTGCCGACGATATCTTTAACTATGTCAAGCGACTGCAGTATCGGCACACCGCTGCCTAAAAGAGTGGCAAGAGTCCGTGCGAATCTTGCCATTGCTACCTTACGGTATAAGGGTCCTATTATCGGCAGGCTGAGCTTCATCCTGTCGTAAAATGTCTGCCCCTTAACTGTGGCGAAATAAAATTTCAACCCAACCAAAACAGCAATTATGCAGATAATGATCACATACCAAAAATTTTTAATGAAGAGGCCTGCGTTATACACTATCAGCGTCGGCAAAGGCAGCTTTATACCTGCTTTAAGATATATCTCGGCAAACTGGGGGATTACAAAGGTAACTATTAATAGGGTTACGGCAATACCTGCACACAAGAGTATTATGGGATAAAAAAGCGCCCCTCTTATCTTCTGCTTAAGATCTTCCTGATTCTCGAAGAATGTAGCATATCTCATGAGAACGGCGTCTAGATTGCCGCTGGCCTCACCTGCCTTTATCATATTTACAAATAATTTGCTGAAGATGCGCGGCTGTGTAGCAAATGCCTGCGAAAGGCTCGAACCTGACTCAACTTGCCTTGAAACACTGCCTATGGCCTGTTTCAGGGCCTTGTTCTCAGCCTGCTTCCCAAGCGTAGACAAGCTCATCAATATGGTTATGCCTGCAGTTATCATATTTGACAACTGGATATAGAACATAAGCATATCGTCTGATCGTATCCTTTGAAATCTATCAAATATTGACGTCATTTCAGCGCTAGAGGTCTCTTTAACATTGGTCGCCATATAGCCCATCTTCTGAAGCTTATCAATAAGCTCAGTCTTTGTAGCGGCATCCATTGTGCCCTTGACTATCTTGCCGGCACCATCTCGAGCCCTGTACATGTATAACGCCATTAATCCTCCTGAGTCACCCTTAACACTTCTTCTATCGTGGTAATTCCCGCTTCGACTTTTTCTATACCATCCTGCATAAGCGTGATCATCCCACCCTCTATCGCCCGCTTCTTTATTTCGCTTGTCGCAGTCTTAGATATAATAGCATCGCGGATCTTATCGTCCGGAAGCATCATTTCGTATATACTTATCCTTCCTTTATATCCGGTATTCATACAATCAGGGCAGCCTTTTCCTTTATAGAAACTCACCTTACCCGAGCTTTCCAATCCTATATCCTTAAGCTCTGTTTTTGTAGGCGTATACTGCTCTTTGCATCTGGGACATATTTTACGCACCAGTCTTTGGGCTATTACGGCAATAACCGAAGAGGAAACAAGAAACGGCTCCATGCCCATATCTATGAGACGAGTGATAGCTCCCGGCGCATCATTTGTATGAAGCGTCGAAAAAACAAGGTGCCCGGTAAGCGCGGCCTGGATAGCTATTTCAGCGGTCTCAATATCACGTATTTCTCCCACCATTACAATATCCGGATCCTGGCGAAGAATAGACCGCAGCCCGTTGGCAAATGTAAGGTTCACCTTAGTATCCACCTGTATCTGGCGCACCCCGGGGAGCTTATATTCTACGGGATCCTCTATCGTTATGATATTTTTTTCCGGACTGTTTATCTTATCCAAAGAAGCGTAAAGCGTCGTCGTCTTTCCACTGCCGGTAGGCCCTGTGACAAGTATGATCCCGTGCGGCTTATAGATAAGGTGGTTATATTTTTCAAGTATATTCGTGGAGAAGCCCAGCTCCTCAAGAGTTAATAAAGCGCTGGCTGTATTCAGCAGACGAAGCACCACATTTTCACCATAGATGGTCGGGACACACGACACACGCGCATCTATCTGTTTGCCTCCTGTATTTATCGTGAATCTGCCATCCTGCGGAATGCGGCGCTCAGAGATGTCGAGAGACGCCATTATCTTGATCCTCGATATTATAGCGGACTGGAGGTGCTTGGGCGGAGCGCTTATTTCATGCAAAATACCATCTACCCTGAACCTGATCCTGAGAGTGTTTTCTTCGGGCTCGATATGAATATCGCTCGCACCCTCTTTTACCGCCTGCATGATCAGAAGATTGACCAGCTTTATAACGGTTGGCTCTTCTACTATGCCCTGCAATTTCTTAACATTCAGCTCTTTACCGCCGGTAGCTTCTGTGATTTTTTCTTCATCTATCGACTTTATCAGCTCTTCTATCGTTCCCTGCTTTGCACCATAAATTTCGTTAATAGCTTTTTTTATTTCTGCTTCAGTAGCTACTGAAGGCTCTATAATAAGCCCCGTCTTGGAGCGTATCTCGTCTAAGGCAAACACATTCCATGGATCAACCATTGCGCAGGTAAGTCTATTGCCGATCTTGAGCACAGGTATCAGCTCATACTTTCGCGCAAGCTCTTCGGGAACAAGCTCTATTACCTTTTGATCTATCAGATAATTATTAAGCTCTATGCGCGGCACATTAAGTTTATCGCTTAAAAATGATACGAGGTCATCTTCGGCAATGAACCCCAACTTAACCAAAGCTTTCCGAAGACGCTGGCCTGTACTTTTCTCTTCGGCCTGCGCCTGCTTAAGCTGTTCAGCCGTTATAACCCCTTCTTCCACAAGGCTCTCGCCCAGCGATTTCCTTACCTTTACCATCGCTATTTAACTCCCTGATTTCAAAAGGCTTTCGATCTTACTAAGCAGCATTTTAGATTCAAAAGGCTTAACTATATATGCATCAGCACCAACCTCTTCGCCCAATTTCATGTCCGATTCCTGAGCCCTGGCAGTGAAAAGTATCACCGGGATCCTTGAATACCTGGTGTCTTTTTTTAAAAGGCCGCAGACTTTATATCCATCCATTTTAGGAAGCATAAGGTCGAGAATGATAAGATCCGGCTTTTCCGTCTTAGCCTTCTCCAGACCCTCAGCCCCATCATAAGCCGTGATAACCTGATATCCGAATGCTTCCAGCTGATAGATCATCGTCTCAACAAGATCCCGCTCGTCATCAACTAAAAGTATTTTCTTCTTTTCCATTAAGAATTACTCCTTCTTATGCAAGCTTTTAATGATCATTTCTATCGTAGATCTCAGCGACGATGAAACATCAGAATAAGTGCTCAGCTTAGGTATGAAAGCGCTTATGCTCAATTTTTCCGTTCCTTTTATTACCTTCATATTAGGGTGCGCAGTGAACATTATAACGGGCGTATTCTTATCCGTCTTACGCATCTCTTTAAGCACCGCTATACCATCCATATCAGGCATTATATAATCGAGTATAACTATATCAGGCTTTTTAACCTTCATTATTCCGATAGCTTCCGCCCCTCCCGAAGCTGTAATAACATTATAACTCCATCCTCTTATAACAGCGCTCATGATCTCGAGAAAATCCGGTTCATCATCCACAAGCAGAATAGTGATAGTTTCCATAAAACCTTTCATTATTTTATAGGCAGAATAAAATTAAACACACTCCCTTTGCCCGACTCAGATTCAACCCATATCTTGCCTCTGTGCAGCTCTATTATGCGCTTACATATCGCCAGGCCCAGCCCGCTGCCTGTAAATCTTCTAGTCAGAGTGCTGTCGATCTGTTGGAAGCTATGGAAAAGCTTATCAAAGTCTTTTCTATCTATACCTATACCTGTATCTTTTATCTTTACCTCAATGAAATTTTTATCTGTATTATGCCATGAAATGGTAATCGTAACCGTTCCGCCATTACGGCTGAACTTTATAGCGTTAGAAATGAGATTTGTAAGGACATGCATTATCTTCTGGCGATCCGCAATGAGACGTTTGATAGTCCTGTCAGGTTCAAAATATATAGCTACATCGTTAGACTTTGCCAGATCTGAGAATACATCAATAGCATTTTCTATCGTTTCGTTAAGGTCTATTTCGGATCTCAATAATTCCACACAGCCGGATTCAAGGTCTGACAATAGAAAGAAATCATTTATAATAATAGCTAACTTATCAACATTGCGGTTGGTTATAGTCAGGAATTTACGCTGAGTTTCATTCAGAGGACCGCTGGACTCGTCGGAGATGAGCGATACAGCGTTCTTTATAGTCGCCAGGGGGGTCCTAAGCTCGTGAGAGGCCAAAGACAAAAATTCCTTCTTAAGCCTGTCGACTTCTTCAGGCTTACAGCTTTTAGTGTTTCCTTTTGCCCATAGGCTCATAAAAAGTTTTTTTAATAAGACCATTAGTGTTAAGTATACCCTATAACATATAGTTAGTCAAAATATTACATATAATATATATATGTATATTAGGATGGTAGGAAAAAGCTGAACTTTGTCCATGCCCCTAGCTCAGATTCGGTCCAAATCCTTCCATTATGACGCTCAATTATTTCTTTACAGATAGCGAGCCCCAAGCCCGTTCCACCCTTCCTCTCGCTTGCTGAGCCCACCTGCTGAAATTTCTGGAAAAGCTTAGCCATGTCCTCTTTTTTTATACCGGGACCTGTATCAATTATACTTACTACGACACCGCCTGCTTCTCTGGCACTGGTAATTTTAATCCCGCCTCTATCAGTAAATTTCAATGCATTGTTAATAAGATTCGTAAGCACCTGCACGATCTTATCTTTGTCAAATTTGATAGCCGGGATATCATCAGAAAGAGATAAGGAAAATTCCAGCCCTTTATCTTTGATCAATACTGACACGCCTGCCGCGACTTCCTTTATAACTTCGTTGATATCCTGCACCTGCATATCGAAGTCAACTTTGCCTGCTTCTAATTTCTGAAGATCAAGTATATCATTGCTAAGTCGCACCAGCCTTTCAACATTCCGCTTCGCAACATCGATTATCTTCCTTATGGGTGCGGCGACTTTACCCGCCAACTCATCATTTATAATCTCTACACTCTCTTTTATAATAGCCATCGGTGCGCGTAATTCGTGAGAAGCTATTGAGATAAACTGCTCTTTCATGTCCATCGCCGCAGCTATTTCTTTTTCGGCCTTCTTGAGTTCTGTTATGTCCTTGGCCACATGCACGACTCCTGTCATCTTACCTTTTGCGTCAAGAAGAGGTGATGTTGTAACTAAAAGAGGTATGCCGATATTCGGATCATCAACCTCTTCTGTTTTCGATTTTCCGGTACTTTGCGTCGCCGCCAAAGGACATGAAGGCCAATGAGCAGATCCCTTATGCATAACTTCATAACATTTCTTACCGATAACATTGCCGAGCTTTTCACCAAACTTCTCAGTGAAGGTCTTATTCACCTTTATTATCGTAGAATTCGTATCCATGATAAAAATAACATCCGACATAGAGTCAAACGTTCTCTGCCATTCTTCAGCTGCATCCTTAAGCTGCTCCTGAGCATGTTTGCGCTCAGTAATGTCTTCGACGATAGTGTCTATCCATTCAATATTGCCATTTGCGTCAAAATGAGCAACGGCATTCACAGACACCCAGAAAGTTGACCCATCTTTTCGTTTAAGAACAATTTCCCGGCCCTTTATAGATTTTTCTACAGACAGGTCTTTTACAAAAAGCGCCCTTTCCACCGGATTGGCATAATGGGAAGATACCGGTATTGTAGAAAGCTCCTCCAGTGAATCATAACCAAGCAATTTGGCCACGGCAAAATTTGCTCTGATAAAACGTCCATGGGCACCACCGGTGGCCCTGAAAACTCCGAGATTGACATTTTCCACAAGAGTACGGTAATTTTCCTCGCTTGTCCGCAAAGCCTCTTCTATCTTTTTCTTTTCCGTAATATCCCTGACGGTGGCCTGCAGCATTTCAGCGCCCTGCAATTCCATCTTGGTCAATAGCACCGTGGCGTAAAAAATAGTCCCGTCCATACGTCGGTGCGTCCACTCAAAAGAATTAGACCCTTTGTCAATAGCAGCCCTTACCATCTCCTCGGACTTTTGATCCGACCTTGTGCCGTCAGGTTGGTATTCCGGCGAAAACCCGGAGACGTCATTATTAACCAGCTCTGCTTCATCCCTGCATCCGAACATCTTAACCGCGGAAGGATTTGCAGAAAAAAACCGTCCATTTTTAGTAAGCGTCATAATAGCATCGGCGGATGAATCATAGATAACTTTATATTTTACCTCGCTCGCCTTCAGCGCTTCTTCGATCTTTTTCTGGCGGGTAATATCGCTTGCGATAGATGAAGCGCCTACTACCTTACCATTTTTATCATAAAATGGAGAAACGCTGAGAGATACATATATAGGACGTCCGTCTTTTCTTATACGAATCGTCTCGAAACGCTCAACTCGCTCTCCCCTTTTAATCCTTTCTAGAGCGTCAGAAACCTCATATTTTCTACCGGCGGGGGCAAGTATAGAAACGTGCTTACCCTTGATCTCGGATTCTGAATAACCATATATTTTTTCAGCTCCGCGGTTCCACGCAACCACTATTCCGTCAACTGTGCTATATATAGCATCCTCGGCAGTCTTTACTATCATAGCCAGTTTTTCTACTTCTTCTTCAACCCTCTGCCTCTCAGCAATTTCCCTGTTAAGCTCATCGCGCGAAGCTGTGATCTTTTTAAGATTTGCCGCCATGAAATTAAATGAGTCAGCAAGTTCACCTATCTCATCACTACTCTTTACATCTGCCCGATAGTCAAGGTTACCTTTAGCTATAATCTCTGTCCCCTTACGAAGCTCTGCTATTGGACGGACAAACCTTTTACCCAGAATATAGCCCAATGGAAATATCAAACACAACAAAACCAGTAATACCACGATGGCTTGAAAAACAAGGACAAAGACAGGCGCAAAGACCTCTTCAGCATCCTGCACGACTACCAGCTTCCAGTCGATCCCTATCTTTGAAAGAAGGGGATGTGTAACATTGGCGTAGACAAGGAATGCGCTGCCTTTAACAAACGGCGTTGTGCTCGAGACAATGTGGCGCTTCCCGGCCAAAAATAATTTCTTCACATCAGCCTCAGAACATATCATTAAGCTGAGCGGTTTTGCATCAGCATAAAAAATTATCCTGCCTTTATCATCGACCAGCGCAATCTGGCCGGTACGCCCTATTTTAAAACTACCTATAGGGGAAAAGAACGCGCTTAAGTCCTCTACAAATTTACATACACCTATCACCTCTCCGGAAGCATTCCTCATTGGCGTATTAAAACTTACAGACAAACTACCGGTGGATTCGTCAAGTTCTGGACTACTTATATAGAACTGCCCGATACCATTATTAAATGTTTTTTGCCACCAGGTCTCATCTGCCTGATAAAAATCAGAGGTTTTATCAGAGGCGGCAACAAGACCTCCGAACATATCTGTAATAAAAACCTCTTTTGTATTAGTACTTTCAGATACAACGGACTTCATAGCATTTCCAACTTCATTATCCGTATATTTCGTTATCAGGGAATCGTCTTTCGCCGCCGGAATCCATTTTTTGTCCATGTCCATCATGTAGCTTTCAATCGCTTCACTCTTAATACCGGAATATTTTTCATTTTCTTTAGCGATGGCGCGTATCCATAATGGCCGGGTATTGGCCCCTTCTACCTGTTTTATTTCCTTATTTAGAAGTTCAGATGTCGCAATAGCCGCAAGGCCAGCTATATCCCCCTGCGTCCGTACTACCGTTTCACGAAATAGCCCGATACTGCCTGAATACCCGACCGCAATACCTATTGTCATTAAAAACAAGGCTGTGCCGGAAACCATCAGAGATATCTTCCGCCTTATACCTCCCCTGAATTTAATGATTTTGCCGCTTCTGGAAAACAGGCCCGCCATCCCGAAAACGCCGATAGATATTATCATGGCTACAAACATCCTGAGAACCTGAACCGGAAGCCCGAAAACACGTAAAAAATTTGAGTAATTAATATAGCAGGCGGGTAAAAACTTCGCGTCCGGAACAACCATACCGCTCAAGATACCGTACAAAACGAAACCCATGACAGCTAAAACAGCGCCATAGAATACTGTATTGGGAGCATCGTTATCTTTTTCGATTCTTCTGGCACACACAAATATAGCTATCGCACTCATTAAGGTGCCTGGAACGCATATAAAATATCGCGCGGCTATTCCTGCTATCAGAAAATCCTTGCTGAAAACATAGGTTAGAGACCAGCATAAGATAGAAACGGCCCAGGCATACCGCAAGATACAAAATTTGGATTTTTCACGGCATAGGATTATGCTTCCAAACAATACTAAGAAGAGATACGATATCGGCAGGGAAACATTATTTAAAAGCTTAAGGGTGTTTATATCAAAAGGCATGCCCATTAAAATGAACATCTCTATCCATTCGTTCGTGCCATGGATAAAACCAAAGGCTGCGACGAGCCAAAGATGATCACCGAGATCGAGGAAATCGCTTCGCTTCGGCATAAACGCTATTATTATGCCCATCAATATAAAAGCTAAACCATAAGCGAAATAAACAGCTATCATATTATACCTTTATTTTTGCGGCCTTTCACACAACCCCCGCTATCACCTTTGCCATCTCGGAAATAGAGACAATGCGGTCCACACATCCTGTTTCTATAGCCATTTTATTCATGCCGAATATCACTGATGAATTTTGATCCTGCGCTATAGTCGTGCCTCCAGCTCCTTTAATGGCCCTGATCCCATCTACTCCATCACGGCCCATGCCCGTCATGATAACACCGACAGCATTTTCTCTATAACTTTCTGCCGCAGACTTCATGGTAGCATCTATTGAAGGAATATGCGTCGCCGTTTTCAGCATATTTTCTTTCAATACTATTACGCCATCTCTGCCTATGCACATATTATAATCATCCGGAGCCAGGAGCGCTAAACCCTGTTTCAGTTCGTCACCTGCTTTCGCTACTCTCACATCCAGAGAGGAAGATGCGTTGAGCCATTCGGCAAGACCCTCTATGAACCCTTTGGACATATGCTGGACTATCAGGATCCCGGCACAGAAATCTTCCGGAATCTTAGAAAGCATCTCCTGAAGCGCCTGCGGACCGCCTGTCGACACTCCCACAACTATTATCTTCGACACTTTACCCCGCGTAATACGCTCTGATGTTGCGCGATACGGCTTAACTTTAAAACGCCTGATAGCCTTAACTCTCGACGCTATTTTTACTTTATCTATAAGCTCTTTAGCAATAGTATCTATATCATTGCTTACAGCTACAAAATCCATCGCACCTATAGAAAGTGCTTTCACAACAACGCTCGTATCCATGCTGCTCACTACTACAATAGGAATAGGCATCTCTTCCATTATCTTCTCAATAGCCTCAAGACCCGTCATTACCGGCATTTTAAGATCCATGGTAATAACGTTTGGTTTTAGGGCGAGTGCTTTCTCTACGCCTTCCCGCCCATCTTTTGCTATGCCTATAACTTCTACAGAAGGATCTTCTTCAAGTATGACACGAAGGGCCTCCCTCATAAGAGCTGAATCATCAACTATCAAAACACGTATCTTTTCTGATCCCATTTCTCTCCGTTACGGATGCATGTATAGTCTTATTTTTTTTAGAAGGAATTCGGGCGCGGGCGGCTTTATTACATAATCGTCAGCACCAGACTCAAATGCCTTTTCAATATCCTGCCTGTCGCTTTTTATACTTACAATAACTATCAGGACATTATTGCCAAGACCGCTTTCTTTTCTTATGCGCGCGCACAGGTCAAATCCATTACCATCGGGCAAAAGCAGGTCCAACAATATCAGATCGGGCTTTACCTGAACAGCCTTTTCGTATCCTTCTTTTACTGTGTTAGCTACATACATCTCAAACCCGTCTTCTGACATCATATCTTTTATCATGGCCGCGTCTAACGGACTATCCTCTACTAAAAGCACTTTTTTTGCCATAGACTACCCCTCTCGTAAGTTTTCAGCCTATCAGTCTTTCGATAGTATCCAGCAAACCTTCTGAAGTAAATTCGCTCTTTAATATATAAGCATCGGCCCCAGCTTCAAGTCCGCGCCTCTTATCCGCATCGCTCTCCCGCGTAGTTACTATTATAATAGGCGCATCTTTATAAACTTTCTCCTTTCGAAGCGCGGCTGTTAGCTCAAACCCGTCCATTCGCGGCATTAACACGTCGGTAATTATAAGGTCAAATTTTTCCTGCATGGCTTTTTCTATAGCCTCCTGTCCATCCTTTGCTATAACCACAGAAAATCCTGATGATTCCAGAATACTCTTCTCAAGCATCGCTGTAGTCATAGCATCCTCCGCCAGAAGTATCGTCTTCCGTCTCTTCTTTTCAGACTGTTCGGATTTCTTTTGAGGCGCGAAAGGCCGCTTTACAGCAGCACCCGACTCGAACGAATCGATGATCGATGGAATATCAAGTATGAGGACGACTTTACCATCTCCAAGAACAGTTGCGCCTGAGATATATTTTATATTTTTAAGAGGGTCGCCTAAGGCCTTACGTACTATATCAAGACGCCCTAACAGGGCATCCACCATAAGAGCTGCTCTCTTTTCCAGGACCTGCACTACCACAACAGAGGAATATTTACGCTCCACAATACCTTTTGCAGGAAGATTAAATATATCGGACAGCCTTACAAGGGGCATTATCTGGCCCCTGACCGTAATAGCTTCCCGAGTCTCTACGCTTTTTATCTGTCCAAGCTCAATACGTATCGTCTCGACGACAGAATCTATAGGCATGGCAAATCTATCGCTTCCGGAGCCGACAAGAAGACATTCAGTGATAGCGAGCGTAAGCGGCAGCTTCATCATGACTTTAGTTCCGATATCGCGGCATGATGCTACCTCTACAGACCCCTTAAGTTTTATCACCCTATCACGGACAACATCTAGTCCGACCCCCCGTCCGGATATTTCGGTCGCATAACCCTTAGTTGTAAAACCGGGTAAAAATATAAGCTGGCATATTTGATCATCTGTCATATTGTCCAGTTTATCTTTATCGATAAGTTTATTTGCTGCGATTATTTCTTTCACCTTAGCAGGATCAATACCCCTACCGTCATCCGACACTTCAATCACTACCTGGCCACCCACCTGATAAGCTTTAAGCCCTATCTTACCTTCGCGCGGTTTATTTTTATTCACCCGCTCATCCGAGGATTCTATCCCATGGTCGATGGAGTTTCTCAGTATATGCATAATAGGATCTTTCATCTCATCTATGATCGCTTTATCTATATGCGTATCTTCACCCTCTATACTTATATCAACATCCTTACCCGACTCATTGGACAACTCCCTCATAGCGCGTGGAAAAAGATTAAACAGATAAGAGACCGGCACCATCCTGACCTTCATTACCTCGTCCTGGATATTGGATGCTACCAGCGATATATTATCATCTGCCTTATTTAATTCCTTAATAAGGGTATTCACGCCTGCATCCGAAACGCAGGATTCAACTTTATTTGTAAGGTTCCTGATAAGTTCATTGAGCCGAACCTTCGAGACAGTCAGCTCACCGGCAAGGTTCATAAGGTTGTCGAGCTTATTTATGTCTACCCGCATGCTTTCTTCGCTAAGCTTAAATATTGGAGGCGTTGCCTGCTCGGTCTTTTGCTTGTCTACGGCTTTTTCAGCAGCGTCGTCTTTTTCAGAAAACGCGGCCGCCATGTCCTCACAAAGACTATCAGGATACGGTTTAGCCACACCCTTATCTTCCCAGGTTATCTTATCCTCAAGAAGAGGCGCTATCGCGTCCACGCATTTAAGCAGAATATCAAAATGCTTCTTCTTTAACGCAGCCTTTCCTTTAAGCGCTTTCTCCAGGCCGTCTTCCATGCCATGCGCTATGTCAGCAATGCGGTTATACCCCATCATAGTCGCCGAACCTTTAATGGTATGAGCTTCGCGCATCATGGCTTCCAGCAGCTTCTGATCAGAAGGGATTTTTTCAAGCTTCAGAAGTCCGTTCGTCAGGTTCTGGAGATGCTCATGCGTTTCCGCTTTAAATTGCCCGATAAATTTTGACCTATCAAATACCATCTAAGTTTTATACCTTAAATTTAATGGTGATCGCTCTGACCTCGCTGGCTAAAAGATTCAGCTGCTTGGCGGCTGCCTGAGCCTGGCTGGCACCCTCAGAGATCTGTTTCATAGCCTCGTTTATGCTCGTCATGGCCTCTGCGATCTGTCTTGAACCAGCCACCTGCTGCGCGGCCCCCATCGCTATCTCTTTAGCGCTATCCGCCGATTCCTGGGATAACGCAACTTCCTCATTCACACTTATTATGCTTTGCTCCATTGCCATTATCGCATTTGACATCTCGTGCTGGATGATCTCGATCAGAGCAGTAATGTCTTTGGTCGATTTAGAAGTCGAGTCGGCGAGTTTGCGTATCTCATCCGCAACCACTGTAAATCCCCGCCCGTGTTCACCTGCCCTTGCCGCTTCTATAGCAGCGTTAACGGCAAGAAGATTTGTCTGATCGGCAACATCATTTATAAGCTCCGTGATCTTGCCTATCTGCTGAGATTTTTCACTCAAGGAGGTTATCTTGTCGCTCGTCTTGCCTATAGCATCTTTAATCTTGCTCATGCCCGCCAAAGCATGAATAGCGGACTGAGAAACCTGTTTTATACTATCACCTATCTGCTCAGCTGATTTTGACAACTCTGCAGCCGCAGAAGTGGTTTCATTTATAGCCGACGACTGTTCGCGTGCGCTGGAAGCCTGCTGTTGGCTCGCAGACAGTATCTCGGTTGAACCGGAAGTCACCTGGCCGACAGCTTCTTTAGCTTTTGATAATATTTCGCTTAAATTCCTGACCATCATGTTGAAGCTATTCGCCAGCACCCCTATCTCATCATTACTTTTTATCGACATAGCTACCGTAAGATCGCCTCCAGCCGCTTTATTAGCTGCTTGAGTCAATGTAATTATTGGTCTGACCATAGTCTCTGATATAACGATAGCCACAAAAGTAATAGTGATTGCAACAAGCAGTATCATTAAAAGTATCATGCTTCGCAGCTTCGCTACCGGGCCAAACGCCTCATTTACATCTATCTCTGCCAAGACCACCCATCCAAGACCAAACTCTTTGTCAAAAATAGCTCCATGTGAAGCACCTAAGGTTACATGGCCACGATAATCTTTATAAACACCCGACATAGTCTGTTTGTCGGATTGGTATAATTTGACAGGATCGGTGTCAACCTTCTGTTTAAGAAATGCATCTTTTATAAATTTTGAAGCGGTGATCATATAACTATCTTTATTAACTATATAAGTCTCTCCCGTCTCGCCCATACCCTCCCTGTCGGAAAGTATTTTGTTAAGTTCCGTTGTTTGATAACGGTTGACCAGCACGCCCACAATCTGGCCACCATCTCTCTTTTTCAGGGGAATGGCAACAGAGAAAGACTCTTTACCGTTATCGGTAGAAAGATACGCATCTTTGATATACAGCCCCTTTTTACCTTCAGTAAAATAATCTGTCTGGGAAGCATCTTCGCCTATGCGCGCAGCTATTGTGGACGCTATTATTTTGCCATCCGTATTGATTACATGCGTTACGTCTATATCGCCATCAACAGGTTCTTTTTCTTCGGCAAGATATTTTGTGAGTTCACCCGCAAGTCTTAAAGCGTCTGGACCACCTTGCTCTATCTTTTCAAGCGTTTCGCGTATATAAATATCACTCGCAAAACCTTTTGTGACCTTTACTTTAGTCCTGATATATCTTATAAGAGATTCTTCCTTAGCGGCCGATATAGCTTTCAGGCTTTCAAAGGAACTTTTCTCCAGGGCCGCCTTAGCCGATGAATACCCTATGTAGCCTGTAATCGCAAGCGGTATAAGCGCTATGGCTAAAAAGATAACAATCAACTTAGTCTTTATGCTAATCCTGACTTGTCCTGCGGTCTCCATCTCATACTCCTTTTTTTAAGTTCTCCATTTCTTTGCAATTCAGTATTTTTTTCAGATCCAACAAAACTATTATATCGTTCCCGATCTGGACCTGGCCTTTTGTAAAAACAGCAAGCGAGCCTTTGATAGTAGCAAGCGGCGGCTGTATCGAATCCTCCTCGATGTCAATGGCCTCATTAACTTCATCGACAACAACACCTACATGGCTTGCCATAACATCAGTAACTATAACCTTTGTTGAGCCAAGCCCTTCCTTTGAGGCTAAGCCCAGAAAATACCGTATATCTATCAAAGGTATTATTTCACCGTGAATATTGGTGATCCCGAAAATGAAAGCCGGGGCATTCGGCACCTTGGTAATGGCGGAAGGCCGGAAAACCTCCTTGGCATCAGTTATATCAATACAATAATGCTCACTGCCCAGAGAGAAAGAAAGCACTCTGACGGTCTTCTTCACCTCTCTCATGGCCTCAAATTCTTCTTCGCTGACCTCTATTATTACTTTATCCTGCTCATCCATAAATTTCAGGCCTTCTTTCGGATCTCAACCTTTTTGTGTATATCAGAAATCCCCAGAGTCTCTTCGCCCGACAATAAGCTCATAATATCTATTATCAGGATAAGACGGTGACCGGATTTAGCAACACCTTTAAGATATGCGGCATCTTTAAGAAGTTCGTCGGGAGATTCGATATTTAATCCATCAACAGACACAACCCCAATAACATTATCGACAGCAATGCCGATAATATGGTCATTCAATTCCACCATCAGGACTCTGTTGAGATTTGATTTTTGCAGGCCGGGAAGGCCGAGCTTTTTGCGTAAATTTATTATGGGAATGACATTGCCGCGAAGACTTACGACACCTTCAACGAAGTCTAAAGTCTTCGGTATGGGTATGATAGTTTTTATACGCCTTACTTCGCGGACGCTGTCAACGTCAACAGCGTATTCCTTCTCCGCCAAAAGGAATGTCAGTAAGTGCACTAGGCTCCTTGATTTAAGGATGCTACGCCGTTTTTAAACGCTCCAAGTTATTCCTACAGACACTTGCAAGAGTCGTTGCGTTAAAACCGCCACTGTATGCAATTATATCATATGATTTACATTTTGACAAAATATTAAGGGTATTTCTGTATGCGCGTATAGCATCGTGTATCCTGCCTAAATCCCTGTAAATATTGGCTATCCCAAAATGTGCCAGCAAGAACTTGCCATCAAGGTATAAAGCCTTCCTGAAACTCTTTTCCGCATCCTCAGCCCTGCCCTCTTCTATGAATAGCGACCCGAAAAGATAGTAAGCGGGAGCGAAGAGAGCATTCTTTTCCAGGATTATATCGAGATTCTTTTTAGCATCGGCGAAATGACCCTGATTTAAATTGACCTCGGCGGCCAGATAATAAAACTCTACGGCATCCCCATCAATAAGGCGGCCGGCTTCTGCGAGGCTCAGCACTTCCTGATATTTCTTTAAAAACATAGCTTCGATCGCCTGCACAAGGATATCTTTAAGCTTAGCCGATGTTATTACTTTAGCCCATTTTTCCTGCGAACCGGCCTCAACCTCAGCTTCGGAGATTTCCTCGATAATGCTTTCCATTTTCCGCGGCTTCGGCCCTTTGTAGCCTGCGACACACGACGAGATCCTGACATCCCCGGCCTTCGTATAAAAAATAGCATCCTCCCGGCTTTCCATCTTAAATTTGTCGGATATGAACTGAAGGCTCTCTGAATAACCTATAAACAGATACCCATCCTCCTTAAGACTATCAGCAAATTTATTCATTACGGAAATGGTAGTGCTAAGTTCGAAATATATAACGACGTTACGGCAGAAGATTATATCGAAATCTCCGGGATACGTATTTTCCATCAGATTGAAATATGCGAAATTTACCATATTTTTTATCGCGTCTTTTATCGCATATCTTAGGCCAAGCGACGGATTGTGTTCTTCGGTAAAATACTTTTTTCTATGCTCATCATCAACGAGCCTCATAGAATTTGCACCATAAATACCGCGCTGCGCATTCTCAATGGCTTTCGTAGACACATCGGTAGCAACTATCTCGACGCTGCATCCTTCATAGGCGGATAACATATCTTTTATTATCATGGCAATGGAATACGGCTCTTCGCCGGTAGCGCAGCCAGCGCTCCATATACGAATAGTCTTCTTGCGAGACATCAGATCAGGGAGTATTTTTTCTTTCAGGACTTTGAACTGCGGCTCATTCCTGAAAAAGTAGGTATGCTTTACGGTGAGAAGATTGAGAAGTTCCCTGAATTCATCCTCTTTCTTTTCGGATAATGTCAGTATGTTGTAATAAGCATGCGCTGAATCAAGGCCGAGTTCTTTTATGCGGTTTGTCAGGGCGAACTCGAGGTCTTTCAGGTCGTAGTCTTTAAAATATAATCCGCAGCGCGAATTCACAAGATCTTTAAATTGCTCTTTAAGATCTTCCGGAAAAACTATTTTTTCGTTCTTTTGTGTTTCCAATATTCGACCCCTATGGGTAATATAGAGAGTATTATTACCGCGAATATCGCTATCGAAAAATTATTTTTTATGACTGGCATGTTACCGAAAAAATATCCGCCGTAGAGGAATACTGCTACCCACAAAATACCGCCGATAATATTATAGGCAAAGAATTTTCTATAACTCATAATGCCTACGCCGGCGACGAACGGCGCAAACGTCCGCACTATCGGGACGAATCTCGCCAGTATTATAGTTTTGCCGCCGTATTTTTCATAAAATTTATGGGTCTTGTCGAGGTATTCTTTTTTAAATATTTTGGAATTCTTCATGTGAAAAGCCTTTTCGCCGATAAATTTTCCGATCGCATAATTTACGCTGTCTCCGATGATCGCGGCGCTCACAAGCACTGCAAAAAGCCACGCTACGTCCAGCGATCCCATTGCGGCGAATGTCCCTACGGCAAATATCATCGAATCTCCCGGGAGGAACGGCGTAACGACCAGGCCCGTTTCTGCGAAAATGATCACGAAAAGCACCAGATAGGACCAGCCCCCGAAGCTCTGGATCATCGCATTCAGGTGCTTATCAAAATGGATTGCGAGATCGAGTAAACTTTTAATAAATTCCACGCGCAGAACTCCTTTAATTTATTTAAAAAACACAGCTATAATAATAAATGCCACCGCTATGCGATACCATACAAATATATTGAGGCTGGATTTTCTTACAAAATTAAGCAAAAACTTTACTCCCAGATATCCGCTTACTGCCGACGCTAACACACCTATCCAGAATGCTGCGGTCAGATCTGAAGCATGAAGTTTGGGAAGCTTTAATACACCGGCCGCAACAATGATCGGTGTCGCCAGTAAAAACGAAAATCTGGCAGCGGAACGGCGGGAAAATCCCTTGGCCAGCCCTGCTGTAATTGTTATACCCGAACGCGACACCCCCGGAATTATCGCCAGAGCCTGCGCAAAACCTATGATAACCGCCGTCTTAAGATCCATCGCATCCATCTCTTTATCTTTTCTGCCTAAATGATCGGCAAGCCAGAGGATTATCGCAAAGACGATCAAAGTAGCTGCCATTAAGAGAGGGGCGCGAAAATAGGTTTCCGCCGCATCCTCAAAGATCAGACCGATCAATGCGCCGGGTATTGTCGCCAGGACCATATACCAGAGTATGTTATTTTTTTTGGTTTTGTCTTTTGTAAAAGCGGATGAGATTATTTTTATCCAGTCCTTAAAAAAATACACGACTAATGCCAGCGCCGTTCCCACATGAAGCGCCACATCAAAAGACAACCCCTGATAATTCCATTTCAAAAACCATGGAATAAGAGTAAGGTGTGCTGAGCTCGATATAGGGAAAACTTCGGTCAGCCCCTGAATAATTCCTAATATTAACGCATGTGAAATAGGCATTTGTCATTCATTATATAGGAATTGCATGCAGAAACAAACTATTTTTGTCAGATTATGCTGATTTCAGAAATGCCAGCAGTGCTTTCATAATAGCCAGCGGGCTTGGAGGGCAACCGGGGATGTGCAGAATAACAGGCAGGACATTTTCCACGCCGGAGCATGCATAATAAGAGTTTTTGAATAAACCGCCGCCTTTGGCGCAATCTCCGAGGGTAATTACAAGCTTAGGCTCGGGCATAGCTTCGTAAGTTTTTTTAAGCGCGAGTTCCATATTTTTGGAAACAGGTCCCGTAACCAGAAGAGCGTCCGCGTGGCGCGGCGAAGCGACGAAATCTATTCCGAAACGCTGGATATCATACAATGGATTTGAACACGCAATTATTTCAGACTCACAGGCACCGCAGGAGCCTGTATCCACTTCGCGGATATGGAACGATCTGCCGAACTTCGCATGGACCGCTTTCCTGAGCTGATGCCCTATTTTTTCTATCTCCGGCGGCACTAAAACGTCTGCCGGATCAAGTTTTATAGTAACTCTGCCTTTTTTAATACCGTTTTTAATTATATTAAAGCTCATAGGTCGTTACCCGAATATGACAAGTCGAAACTTTTATTGCATAACGGAAAATCTGGAATAATATTTCCCAGCACCGCAAAAGAAAGCCCATCCCAGTTATGGAAAGAAGGATCCGTTATTTTACATCTGACGATCTTTCCTTTGACATCCAGCCTGGTCCAGACAAGCACCGCTCCACGCCATGCTTCAACACAGCCCAGCGCCGCGCCTTCTCTTTCCGGAACTATATCCCTGATTCGTGAATCACAGTTATCTAACCTGCCCAGACATTGTTTTATTATCGATATCGATTCCTTAACTTCAGAACACCGGATCTTAAGGCGGGCGGTTACATCGCCTGCATGTTCTTTCGGCATCGTAAAAGAAAATTTATTATAAATATCCGCAAAAACTTTTCTCACGTCCAGCCCTATGCCGCTCGCGCGTGCCGCAACTCCGGTTATGCCAAGGTCGCGCGCCGTCTTTGTCCGTAAAATTCCCGTGGCATCAGAACGGTCCATAAAAGATATGCTCGAAAATAGCATATCCTCCATAGCGAGAAGATCTTTTTCTATTTTTTCAAGAAGCTCGGGAACGATTTTAAGTTTCTCCCTGCTTATATTTTTCTTCACCCCGCCGACTGCATTTACACCTTTAAGATATCGCGAGGCGGTCAGATCCTCATTAAGCCGCAGGATAGCTTCCTTGATCAGGCTCGCAAACTGCGCCGGAAAGCTGAAACCGACATCCAGGGCGATACCGCCCATGTCATTTGCATGATTATATAGCCGTTCCATTTCTAAAAACATGACGCGTAGGAGCTGTGCCCTGACGGGGACTTCTATACTGAGTATCTTTTCCGCACTTTTGCAAAAGGCAAGGCTGTAGCCAAACGCGGTATCACCGCTTATGCATTCTGCTATATTTACGGCTTCATCAAGCCCTTTGCCTTCGAGAATTTTCTCCACACCTCTGTGTGTCCAGCCAAGACGTGTCTCTAAATTTACAATGGGCTCACCTGCCACACTGAACCTGAAATGGCCAGGGCCGATAATGCCCGCGTGGACTGGCCCGACCGGAACTTCAAATATCCCTTCGCCGTCTACGCGTTTAAACTGATATTGCGCGCTCCCGTCAGGTTTCTCCTTCGGGGGAACAAAATCTTTACGCAGCGGATAGTATCCTTTCGGCCATACCTCATCATGAAGTCTGAGGCTTCTGGCATCAGGATTGCCTTCGGGCTTTATGCCGAACATTTCCCGCATCTCCCGCTCGAAAAGACTGGCGGAATAAATATCTTTTGCGAGCGAAGTAAATTTAGGATCGTCCTGCGGAATATCCTGCTGGATAAATATCCAGGAACGGCTCTGAATGCTTAGAAAAACACATGTCAATACGAATACGCCTGATGTCAGGCGCATATCCTCAGCGAAAAATGTCATTACCGGAGAATCAAGGCGTTTGTGCAGCGCCTTACATATTCTGCCAAAATCCGCTCCGGATGCTTTTATATATAACTCATCCTCATACGCCATGGACAAATTAAGCGCTTCGATATTTTCAGAATTTAAAATGTTTTTTATATACTCAGAATTATTCATCTATTTACCCAAAATAAGCTGCTGACAATTTAAAAGCAATTCAAAAAACACCCGAGGTATCGCTAACCCGAATCCTAATATGAAAACTCCTAAAAATATAAAAGCTATTTTTGCACTTAAAGGTTCTTTCTGGACGGGCATAGCCTGAGGCTTATTCCTTAAAATTATTCTGCTTATATGATAGAGCAGCCCCGCAAAAGCAAGCGCTATAAAGATGAACATGACCGAAGCGGCAAAATAGTGTTTTCCCTGGAATGCGGCTATGAATATCGCCACCTTACTTATAAATATAGAGAAAGGCGGCATCCCGACGAGCGCAAAGAGCCCGAGAAACATCGCCGTACCTGTAAACGGCATCACCTTTATCATGCCCTGCATCTGGTTCATATTGTTGGTTTTATAAACTCTCACAGCTTCTCCGGCGCAGAAGAACATAAGCGCCTTGGTTACAGCGTGGTTAAACGCCTGAAGAAGTCCGGCGACTATACCACCGAAAGGCCCGAACCCAAAACCTAAAGATATAAGCCCTATGTTCTCAACGCTTGAATAAGCAAATAATCTTTTAAGGTCCTTCTGGACAAGTATAAAGGCTCCGGCGATAGCGATCGAGACCAAACCAAAAAGTATAAAAAGTTTCGCGCTGTATGCGTAACCGACTGAGAGATTTGCCAGCATCACAAAACGTAATATGGCATACAAAGATATTTTTATAAGCACGCCGGATAAGAGTCCGCTTATAGGAGAAAGTGCCTGGCTGTGCGCATCGGGAAGCCAGTTATGCATCGGCGCAAGCCCTGCTTTTGTTCCGTATCCTACAAATATGAAGACAAGAGCAAGCCTCACAACTTTTGGATTAAACGCGCCGGAGCCGGAGAACATACTAAGCCATTCCATGCTGCTCACGCCCGCATCTTTCGATGAAGTGTAATAGAAAAATATTATTCCTAAAAGCGCAAAGGTTATGCCAACTGAACAAATAATTATATATTTCCAGGCCGCCTCGATCGATTCCTTTACATTGTGGAATCCCACAAGGAAAGCTGAGATGAGCGTCGTCATTTCGATAGCTATCCAGACCAGCGGCAGGTTGCTAAGAAGGGGCACCATAACCATTGCGAGAGAAAATAAATTAAATAATTGGAAATAAGCGCATGCTTTGCGGACAGATATTTTCCCCTCTTCTACCTCGAAGTTTATATACCCTATCGAATACACGCTCGCCGCAAAACTAACCACAGCGGTGGTCAGCAGGAAAAATACGCTGAGCGCATCAACATAAAACCATCCCCACAAATTTATGGGCGCATTTCCTTTGGCGACGAAATCCCTTAATAGCAGAACAGATACTGCCAGAACCGCCGCGTAACCGAATACGTTGACCATCCCGGCCGGCTTCACCTTCCTGATGAATAGTGAAGCTATCGTCAAAAAAACCGGTATTAAAATTATCAGCGCTATTAACATTATTATCCTTTAAGTGACTGCATCTTAGATGTATCGATATGCGTAAAAAGCCTGTTTACCTTATACACAAAAACCTCGACAATGATAACAAATACAAAGACGTCGAAGAATAACGCTATTTCTACGAAAAACGGCATCCCTCCCGCTATCGATGCAGCTGCAAGAAATATACCGTTTTCCATAACTAGAAGCCCCACTATCTGGCTGAGCGCTTTCATCCGGCTGGCCATAATGAAGAAACCTATGCACACGGTAGTGATCGAGGCTATGAAGGCCGCGGATTCCGCTAGATTTTTAAGCCCCATGGCATTATGCGCAAATAGATATGAAAGATATACGAAGGCAAGCGCTATAACGAGCGATACCTGCGGATTTATCAGAAGCCCCAGATCTTCTTCCACGTTTATCCGGCGCGTAATACGCAGAAGGACAAATGGTATGATCACAGCTTTAAGAACAAAGACCAGTCCGCATACAATAAATAACTCAAAATGACGCTGATTGAGCGCCATATAAAGCGTATACAGAAAAAGGAATACCGACTGCATCCTGAAGGCGCGGACAAGCGCGGTAATTCTTTTGGCTACCACCAGAAGAAATGTTACGATAAGAAAACCGCTTAATAAGAAACTGAGTATCATAATTTATAACCCCAATATAGCTGCGATCGAAGCAACAATCGCTATGAAAAAAGAAAAGCTTAAAAAATCTACCGCCCTGAATAACCTCATTTTGGCTACCGATATCTCGACCACTGCGACCGCCAGACAAATAGCTGCTATCTTTACAGGGAACGACAGATATCCACTCATTCCCATTATCGTATATGGAAAGAGGTACCATGAAAGTACTGTAAAAAGCGCTATCTGCTTTATATGAGAAGCCAATTCTATGAGCGCCAGAGATCTCCCGGAATATTCAAGGACCATTGCTTCGTGTATCATGGTCAATTCGAGATGCGTCTCCTGGTTGTCCACCGGGACACGTGAAGTCTCAGCGATCACTGCCATAAAAAGAGCGGCTCCCGCCAGAAGCGCAGAGACCCTGTAAACCCCTCCCCCGCCCATACACAAAACAAATACCGTTATAAAAATAGCAGGTTCGACAAAACTTGAGATGAACATTTCCCGCGACGAGCCCATGCCTCCAAACGAAGAGCCGGCGTCGAGCCCGGCAAGCGCTAAAAAGAAACGGCCGATCCCCAGAACGAAAAATACGGCTATGAATAAAGCTGCTGTATTTTCTGTGATGGCCCTCGGATTTATCGCGACGACCATGAGAAGAGCTGTTACGCTTCCGGCAAAAACTATAACTGGCGCTGCGTAAAATATCCATGAAACATTCTTTGAGATAACCTCATCCTTTAAAAAAAGCTTCCGGATATTATAGTAAGGCTGCAGCACGCTCTGCCCTTTACGCATACGAAATACATTCTTTATTTTCCTTATGACCCCGCTTATAAGAGGGGCTATGAGTATAAGCAGCAGCCCTTCCACCACTACCATTATCATATCGTTTAATTTTATCATAATTTAAAATGCCGCCGTGACTGCCAGTAAAATTGCCAGGGTAATAAAAATGTAAAAAATATACAGGTGAATACTTCCTGGCTGCAGTTTTTTCATCTTTGATGCCGTCGAGTAAACAAAGCGTGTCAACGGCTGATAAAAATAGTTCTTAAACACCATTGTGGTATGCGTCTCATAAGTAAATTTGCGCACATGATAAAATGAGTCCCTTATCTTTTCACTTTTACGGTAAGGCAGAAGAAAAAAGCTGAAGGCTATCCTGAAAGGTTTTGAAAAAGCAGTGCCGGTATATTCATTGCGGCTGTTGAGGTTGTAATATCCACAATCCCATGTATTATAGCTAGTCTGTTTTGTGCGCAGGCCGAATTTGAACCACAGAAAAATCAAGCCTCCCATCGCAAGCATTAATATCGCGATGGCCGGAGGCAGGATTGACACAAAATAGAAAGATCCCTGTATGCTTTCTGCGCTGAATACACCGCGCGCGACATTGAATATAAGCGGCGCTATAAAACCTGCACCTATGCCGAATAAAACAACCCCCGCTGCCAGTATAGCCATACCCGCCCTCATAGACAGGCTGGCTTCCTTAGCTTCCTTAGCGCGTGCACTTCGCGGCATGGCGAGAAAAGCAATGCCGAACGCTTTGACAAAACATGCAGCCGCAAGCCCGCTCGTCAATGCGAGCACAGCTGCGGACAGGACCATGAAAAATTTCACACCACCCTGAGACTGCAATACGCCGGAAAAGAAAGCTTGGAACGTAAGCCATTCACTGACAAAGCCATTAAATGGAGGCAGCGCAGAAATACCCATAGCGCCGACTAAAAATAGCAATCCGGTTGCGGGCATGGCTTTAATGAGCCCGCCCATCTTCTCCATGTCATGCAAAAGGGTCGTTTTAAGCACGCTTCCCGCGCAAAGGAATAGCAGCCCTTTGAAGAGCGCATGATTTACGATGTGGTAAAGTCCGGCACATAGACTTAGCACGGCAACGGCAGCTATGCCGATAGATCCGAAGAACATCGCAGCCCCCACACCGAGAAGTATTATACCTATATTCTCGACGCTCGAATAAGCGAGCAATTTTTTAAGCTTCTGATCCATGAGGGCATATATCACGCCGACTAGGCAGGAGATCATCCCGAATCCCATAATAAGGACACCCCACCATGCCGGGCCGGGACCCAATAGCGTTATAAAAAATCGTATCATACCGTATATCGCGATCTTTATCATAACACCCGACATTATACTTGAAATATGACTGGGGGCTTCCGGATGAGCGTAAGGAAGCCAGACATGCATAGGAACTACGCCGGCCTTTGTGGCAAAGCCTACGAACAACAGTAAAAATACTATATTTGCAACCTGGGGAGGCAATGAAGTAACGGCCTGTTTTAATACATTAAAATCGAATGAGCCCGCGCAATTATACAGCATAAAGAACGCGGCCATGATGCAGGCCGTTCCTATATGCGTCATGATAAGGTAGATGGTGCCGGCGCGCACAGCTTTTTCATGCTTAAAATCGAAAACTACCAGGAAATAAGAGGCTAGGGACATAATTTCCCAGAATATAAGGAACGAGAGAAGATTGCCTGAAGTCACTACCATACACATGGACATGGTAAATATCACGAGAAGTGACCATCCGATCACTTTTTTCTTAGCACTCTCGCCCTGCATATACCCTATCGAAAATATTGCCGATGGAATGCACACGAGGCCTATAACGATAAGAAAAAATATCGCAAGCGGATCGATCATGAAAAGTTGTTTCGGTAAAAAGTTCAGCATTTAGATCTAAGAGCTCCTATAAAAAAATAAAAAAACCTTTCTTGGCTGACATTATCAGTCCAATAAAGGTTTCTCTTTTCTTTAATTCCAGACCCACCTTCAAACTCGGCACCAGTATAACATTGTTGAGATGTTATTATACCACTTACCTGCAAAAAATCAAGAAAAAAATAAGATTTTAAATATGTATCTTAATACGCCCATACGTGATATACTGATATATGGCAAAAGTGGTTAAATCCAACAAAAAACGCAGATTCTGCAGGCTCACCAGCTGTAAACGTCAACTCAGTATATATAATTTCTCGACATACTGTAACGTTCACCGGCACCTCGCCTTAAACAAGCCGGCCACTGCTGCGTCACCTGCGTAAAATAATTCCGAAACCCCCTGTGAAGGATCCGGCAAATTCTCCATAGATAATCTATCAGCGCAAGAAAGGTGTTGTGGAGATTATGAAAATACGAGAACTGGCACAGCTTATAGAAGGTTTTGTAGAAGGCAACGATAATATCGACATCATCGGATTAAGCGGCATAGAAAAAGCTAAATCAGGCGATCTCACATTTGCGATGGATGAAGACAAGCTTGCAGGAGCCGAAAGAAGCAGCGCTTCATGCGTATTGACGAATAAAACCATAAGGAAATCATCCAAAACTCTCATAAGAGTAACCAACCCGAAACTCTCCTTCCTTATTATATACAACACGTTTAATGCACCGAAAGACAGGGAATCGTTCATACACCCCATGGCTACGGTTTCAGATTCTGCTAATATAGGAAAAAACGTATGGATAGGGCCAAATGTCACTATAGAGGAAGGCGCAGAGCTGGGAGACCATGTGATAATAGAATCCAATTCCGTGGTAAAGAAGAACTGCTCCATAGGCTCCTTCTGCCATATCTACCCCAATGTAACGCTTTATGAAAATACAAAACTACAAAAAAATGTGATCTTACATAGCGGCGTTGTGATCGGCTCAGACGGATTTGGTTATGTAAAAGACAATGGTAAGATATATAAATTCCCACAGCTTGGCAGAGTTATTGTCGAAGATGATGTAGAAATCGGATCAAACACCACCATAGACAGGGGGTCTTTAGGAGATACCATCATCGGCTCGGGCACGAAGATCGACAACTTATGCCAGATCGCCCACAACGTCAAGATAGGAAAAAATTTCCTGATGGCGGCGCAGTGCGGCATATCAGGCAGCACTACTGTAGGCAATAATGTCACAATGGGAGGGCAAGCGGGCATAGTCGACAACGTAACGATCGGTGACAATGTAACCATAGGTGCTAAAAGCGCGGTTATAGGCAATGTAAAAAGCGGATCAGTAATCTGGGGTATTCCTGCAAGGCCTATAGCTCACGCCAAAAGGCAGATGGCCGTCCTGTCAAGGCTTGCCAAGAAGTCCAAAAAAGGAGGCTCTAATGGCCAGAGATAATTATTCATATCAAAAATTCAAAAGAGAACAGGCAAAGAAAAAGAAAAAAGAAGAAAAGATGCAGCGTAAATTAGATAAGAAGAACGCGCTTGCAGGGGAGGTCCCTGTTCAAGCGGTGAATAACGATACGGCAGTTTCGCCGGTCGTAGAAGCAACAAAGGAGGAGTAGCATGGGTTATCAAGGCGGATTCAGCAGTGGCCCGCGGGAAATGCACAAAGCGACTTGCGCAGAATGTAAGAAAGAATGCGAAGTCCCTTTCAAGCCCAGAGAAGATCGTCCGGTATATTGTAAGGATTGTTTCTCTAAGCGCAAAGATAGCGGCCGTTAAAATATAACGGAAATAAAAAAACGAAGCGCCATTATTTGGCGCTTCGTTTTTTTATTAGATCAGCCGCACTATTCAACAGGTATAATGAT
This sequence comes from Candidatus Omnitrophota bacterium, assembly GCA_041663425.1. Classification (GTDB taxonomy): domain Bacteria; phylum Omnitrophota; class Gorgyraeia; order 2-01-FULL-45-10; family 2-01-FULL-45-10; genus FEN-1322. Next base: position 26,109 of record JBAYMS010000002.1, on the reverse strand, counting down.
CTTCTGGCCTGCTTTTAGTTTATTAGGATCCTTGATCCTGTCTTTATTTAATTCATACAGATATTTCCAGCGATTTCCGCTGCCCATCTCTTTTTTAGCTATCTTCCAGAGTGAGTCGTCTTTCTGGATAATATATTCTTTCTGAGATACCTTTACCTCGGAGACAACCTGCTGCTGCTCTTCGACCAGGTATTTACCTTCCTCTATCGGCTTCGCCTGTTCTATTTTCTCTGCCTCAGGAGCAGGAAGCATTGCCTCTTCTACCACGGCTATAACAAACTGGGCATTTCTGTCTTTCTGCATACCTACGAGATCGGCAACCGGAGCCACTGCGTCCAGCTTGCCGCGGCTTATGATCTTGATCCTCTCTTCGGGTATACCATTATTGGACATGAAATTTTTCACAGATGCGGCGCGCTGCTTACCGAGCTTATCGTTATATGTCTCAGAACCGCGGATATCACAATTGCCGGTTATTAAAATAGATGTTTCCGGATTTTTGTTCAGCATGCTTACCGCGTTCTCTAAAATACTGGCAGCGTCATCACGCAGATCGGATTTATTGTAATCGAAATAGATCTTAACATTTTTAATTATTTTCCTGATAAGCAAAGACTGCCTTAACTCCTGCGGTTTTGGCGGAGGAAGTTCTTCTGCTTTATAGTCATAAATAATCTTGTACACATAGACATATCCCCGGTTTCCCCAGGGCTTAATCTTGCCGGGCGTTGTAGGCCACCACCAGTACCCTCCGCGCTTCTCGTCTTTCACCGGAGCAGGCTGAGCATCGGTAGGCCACCATTCAAAACTCTTCTGTAATTCCTCTCTCTGCTTTTGCTTACTTTCTTCGCTGGCTATTGCGAGTGAAGAAGTCGATAAGAATAACGCCAGAGTAACCAACGGCACAAACTGCCGTAAAAAGTTTTTCATGTTCATACGATTCTCTTCTGTTTTAGATTTATTATGGTTAAAATATCTCTCATGCCGCATAAAGAGAGATTCTCTATTTACACATGCTTCTATTATAGCGAAATAACCTGAGTAAACAAACAAATTCTAACCATTAGCGGTAATTACTATTCGCGGAAGAAAAATGTATTTACACCTTTACCCATTCTGTTAACGTCTTTTCCGACGCCGGAGACTGTTTCTCCGCAGCCGGCAAACGCTGCACAGATTACAAACAATAATATAAGTAATATTGCGTTTTTCATATACCCTTCTTTCTTAATGCGTTTTAATTTTTTTAAAATTTTTAGCTAACCATGACAAAACAGCCATCTGCCTTTTCGTTTGAGCGATCGGTCTGGCTGGGATGCCCCAGAGGACTGAATCACTTTTTACATTGCCTATAACCGCGCTTTTAGCACCTATAATTACATTGTCGCCTATCGTAACATTATCGACTACACCTGCCTGCCCGCCCATCGTCACATCGCTTCCTATAGTTGTGCTGCCGGAAATACCGCATTGCGCAGCCATCAGCATATTATTCCCTATTTTTACATTATGGGCGATTTGGCATAAGTTGTCAATCTTCGTGCCTGAGCCGATCACAGTATCGCTCAAGGATCCCCTATCTATGGTTGTATTAGCTCCGATCTCAACGTCGTCTTCTATTATAACTTTGCCAAGCTGTGGAAATTTATATATCTTACCATTATCTTTTACATAACCAAATCCGTCTGAGCCGATCACAACGCCGCTATGTAAGATCACATTTTTTTGTAGCTTTGTATTTTCGTATAATGTAACGTTTGGATAGATATGACAATACGAACCCAGCTCACAATTTTTCTTTATCACGGAGTTAGACTCTACGATCACATGATCTCCGATCACCACGCCCTCTTCTATTCTAACGCCAGAGTCGATCCAGACGTTTTCCCCGAGACATGCTTTATCAGATACCGTAGCTGCCGAGTGCACAAATGATTCCCGGACCTGTGGGACATTTAATATATTGCTGCTAATAAGAAAAGATAGTTTAGGGTTTTTTACCCGTATAAGAGTTTTTGTAGATTTTCTTATGGTTTTATCTGTCAATATACAGGAGGCCTTGCTTTTCTCGGCGCCTGCCAGCCTTTCTTCGCTAAGCGCGAACGCCATATCGCCCGACTTAGCGGTTTCTATGCCGCTTACCCCTATTATGTCAATATCGCTATCACCTTCTATAGCCCCGCCTACTAACCTTGCCAGTTCTCTTATATTCATAAGTTGCCCTCTATTTTTTATGGCTGAAAAACGCTATAACGACAGATATTACATAAAATAAAATTATCGATATCCAGATTGTCCATGTTTTCTTACTCGCCATAATCATCCCTCCATATCGAACTTCACTGGAACTAATGAATCATTTATTATTAATCAAATCTTTCCCCATTCCGGGTGGTATTTTTTTCCATGGGTAGCCGCGACTAGCCTGTTCAAAACCAAGATCAAAAAGCTTGCACATCATGGAAGCATCAAATATTTCTTTGGAACTATAAACATTAGCGGTCGGAATACTTGCCAAATTAAAATCACCTTTACTAGCCTTGGCGAATACATACAATTGATACAGATCTCCGGCCCCTTGGGCATTTGTCATTGTATCGATACTGCGTTCGGCAATCGCTGATAAACTATCCGGCACTTCTTTCCATATCGGGTCTACATAACCGTTCCTGATAATATAAATACTATATTTTATTTTTGAAACATCAATGCCGTTTCCCTTAAAAGCATTATCAACTCCCTGAAGAACATCGTAAATAAAAAATACCTGTTTTGTCGTTCCTCCATCAACATGCATTTCGTCATAAACCTTGCCGTCAACTTCCACATTAAAATAAACAGGAGGAAAAGCTACGGGAATAGACGCAGACGCAAGTATTATCTTTCGGAATAGATCCAGCGCTTTATCATCTCCTATGGAAGCGATCTTGCCCATGTCCCATATCACCAGCCTCTGGGCATCCAAGTTGGTAGTGCCTACATAAAGCCTGCGCCCCTTTTTATATTCTGCGGCTATTTTTACTAGCAACTGTTTGTCGGCATATTTCTCTATCAACCGTTTTAGCGGCTTAACGCTTCCAAGTGAATTATTAGATAGACTTAACTCCACAAGATCTTTTGTTGAATACTTCGAATAAAACTCTTTTAATTTGTCATCATAATTACTTCCCAAGAAAGCATATGGCGCTATTATAGCTCCGGTACTTATACCGGTAACAATTTTAAATTCAGGCCGGGAGCCTTCTTTTGACCATCCGCTAAGCAAGCCGGCACCATATGCTCCATTGGCCGATCCGCCGGAGATAGCGAGCACAGGATAGACGCGCCTGAGGCCGGTATCAAAAAACGAAAGCCCCTCCTTCTTTTCATACTCCAGCAAACTCAGAACATCACTCTTAAAAGAATCGCTCGGAACGCCTCCAAATGCCCGGATATCCCGCATGCCTAAAACACAGGTATTGTTTAATAAATCAGGCGGAACTGCATGGCGCGCGATCGCGCATCCGGAAATAAGGAGCATAAAAACTATCAGACAAAATATTTTTTTCGGCATATTCATCTATTTTTTACTGCCACCGCGAAATACTTTCTTGTATTAATGAACCGCGATCGCTCCATCGACTTTTACTTTTCGGAAAAGAAATACTGTAAGTATGCATAAAATGGCCATAATACTGAATAGATAGAAACTATCTACATATGCGAGCAAGGCAGACTGCTGCAATAACCCCCTATATACTAAACCGTCCCCTATTCCTTTGCCCATAGACTGGGATGTCTGCCTATATACCTGATCGTATGGCGTAAGATGCCCGACCAGAAATGTCTGATGCACCTGCGACATACGCGAAAGCATCGTCGTCGTCATAGCGATGCCTATACTTCCTCCTATATTTCTCATGAGATTAAAAAGTCCCGAACCATTACCCATATCTTTATTTGCAAGGTGCCCGACGGCGAGCAACGACAACGGAACGAAAGCCGTACTTATTCCAAACCCTATGGCAATAAGAGGTATTAACATGCTAAAAATTGCGATCTGCAAATTAATACCGGCCATATAGAAACATGCCGCACCTAATATTAATAACCCCAGAACAAAGAAAATCCGGCTATCAATACGCTTGGTTAGTATACCAACAGCTATAGCTGAAGCGAACGCTCCTATTCCAAGAGAAGCGGATGCTATCCCGCTCAAGTAAGCGGAATAGCCAAGAAGTGTCTGATAAAATAACGGCATCAAAGTCATAATGCCATACATAGACGCACCTATAAGCATTGCCGCTATCAATCCAGCACAAAAATTTCTATCTTTTAATATACGGAGGTTAACCACGGGATGCTTTACCCGCAATTCCCAAAAAATAAACGCTATAAGAGAAATGCAGGTAAGAATGGCCATCTTGCAAAGCCAGGCAGATTGAAACCAATCCACTTCCTGCCCTTTATCCAACACGATCTGCAGCGAGCCCAAGCCTACTGCCATAAGCCCAAATCCGATGTAATCGATCATGGACTTTTCTTTCTTAATATATGGCGGATCCTCTATAAATGCCTTTGCCATCAGGACAGCTATTATCCCTATAGGTAGATTAATAAAAAATACCCATCGCCAGGAATAATTATCAGTAAGCCATCCTCCTATGATAGGGCCCAATATAGGAGCTACAATAACACCTACCGCAAAAACTGCCATCGCGACACCGTGTTTTTCTTTAGGAAAACTTTCGAAAAGTATCGCCTGCGATATAGGCATCAGCGCTCCGCCGCCCAACCCCTGAAATACTCTGGCCAAAAGCAAAAAGCCAAGACTGTTTGCAAAGCCGCACAGCAAAGATGCGATGGTAAATAAAACAATACAGCTGATAAGAAAACGTTTTCTCCCGAAAAATCCGCTAAACCATGCTGCGGCAGGTAAAATTATCGCGTTCGCGACAAGGTAGCTTGTTAATACCCAGGTCGCTTCATGAGTAGTTACCGCCAGGTTCCCCGCGATATTAGGCATGGCAACGTTTGTAATAGTGGTATCCAAAACTTCTATGGTAGTCGCCAGCATAACCGCAGCGCAAATTAACCACGGATTATGCGAAGGACGCCAGTGAGTTTCAACACTGCCGGCAACTGCTTCTTTTTGCATTAACGCACCTTAACTTTTGGAACGGCAGACATCCCTATGCTCAGCGGATATTTTTCATCCTGGCCTTTATCAAACATGATCTTAACAGGTATGCGCTGGACGACTTTCACAAAATTGCCCGAAGCGTTCTCGGGAGGAAACATGCTGAACTTAGCTCCGGTTCCACGCTGGACGCTATCCACGTGACCCTCAAATATTTTTCCCGGATAACTATCTATCTTGATTTCCACAATCTGCCCGGGACGCATATCGGCCAATTCCGTCTCTTTAAAATTAGCCACTACCCACATATCATTCGGAACAACAGCCATAAGAGCCTGTGTCGGCTGTATCTGGTTGCCTGTCTCAACCGATTTCTTGGTTATGTGCCCGTCTGAGGGAGCATATATCTTCGTATACTCCAGATTTTTTTGGGCAATATTAAACTGTGCCTCGGCAGTATCGGTCTGGGCCTTTGCCAGATTAAATGCAGTGAGTGCGTTCTCATAACGTTCTTTTGGAAACACTTTTTCGTTATAAAGAACTTCCGCACGGTCTTTATCGCGTCCCGCCTGTTCAAGCGCCGCCTTTCTTATTTCCAAACCGGCTTTAGCTTCTGCGGCTTTCAGCTCGTAATCAACCGGATCAATCTCGATAAGAACATCGCCCTCTTTAACAATTTGATTGTCCGTAACGTTAACAAGCTTAACGGTCCCGGGTATCTTTGAAGCTATGGCATGTATCCTGCCCTCAACATAAGCGTCATCCGTGCTAACGCATCCAAAATTGCTGATCATGTAACGTGCTAAAAATATACCGCAGATCAATGTTGTAACGGCAGCGACCCCGACCATTTTCTTATTTTTTTTATGTGCCATGATTATTTCTCCGTTTCATTGTAAATTGACACTAAATCGTCCCCCATTGAATACACAAGCTTCGCATAACAACGTTTTAGCTCATACTCCGCGCTATAATAATTGGTCTCGGCTTTTGTCTGAAGGTTAATGGCTTCAAGAACATCTGTTGAGGTAGCAACACCGTTATTATATTTAACACGATAAAACCGCAGATTCTCCTCAGCCTGCCGGAGAGCACCCTTCGCTACCTCCAATTTTTCAATAGCATCTTTCAGCCCTAAGAAACTGCGCTTAACTTCGTAGCGGATATCTTCTACTATTTTATTTCTCTGCTCCTGAAGCTGCTTATTCAGAGAGCGCTCTTTCATAATCTCTGCACCAGTCGCGCCGCCGTCATACAGATCCATCTTCGCGCCAAACTTAACATACGCATTGTCCTCATGAACCATGTATTGATTCTGTGTATACGCATATCCTCCGTCGACAAAAACCGTCGGAAGATTCTGGACTGTTCTGGCCTGTTCCCTTAAAGCGGAAGATTTTATCTGCTTATTAAAAAATAATATCTCCGGCCTTTTAGCCTCAGCAGAGCTCCAGGCATCAGTCAGCTCAGGCAGCGCCGGCATCTGCGTGTTAACATCCCTGGTAGTTACGTCCTCCGTAAGCGGCATGGTAAGCATAGTATTTATTCCGGCCGCAACTATTTCCCTCCTGTTGCCTGAAGCTATAAGTTTCTGTCTGGCATCTGCAAGCTTTACTTTTGCCGGCAAAAGATCGTTCTCTACTATAACGCCCTGCTCATAGAGATGCTGCATATCATTAAGATAAGAGGTAAGACTGTCCACTTCTTTCTTTGCGACATCTATCATCTTCTCTGTCTCTAATAGGTCAAAATAAGAAACCACGAATTCCAGAGTTACCGTCCGCTTTACACTTTCTACGCTCGCTTTGCGGGCATTGAGCATTTCAGTAGATGCTTTATAATTTGAAATACTCCTGCCAAAATCAAAAAGGGTCTGATAGATATCGATACCGCCCGATACCGGATTCTGGTCGCCCATAGGTACAGCCATACTGCCGAACATCATCGTAGGAGTGTATCGCTGATATGTCTTACCTATATTAGCGCTCAGATGCGGCAATAGAGGAGACAGTGCGATAAGAGTGTCATCGAATGACATATCCTTGCCGAATGTCTCTATCTTTATCAGACGGCTGTCTTTAAGCACAATTGAGATTCCCTCCGGTATGGTAAGCAGCCTTCCACCCTTTTCTCCAACACTGGCGGCAGCCTCCGCGCCATAAACACATAGCGGAAAGCTAACTACAAAAACAATAAAATTTAATAACACTTTTTTCCAAAACGACATAGCCCTGCTCCTTTACCGCAATTTGTTTGAATTTTTAATCATTATTTGAATTGTAATTCATAAATAAATCATACCATTCACTTAGAGTGTTGTCAATATTATTTTGACTTTATTTTTGCGGGATTATAACGCGAGGTAAATGATAGTTTTAAGGCTCTACTTCCCTGCGCCATTCAAAAACATATCAAAAATAAAACCGGTCTTATCTTTCAGGCTGCCTACTTTTCTCAGATCCGATTTCGTCCAGTTTAAGATCATAGAGCCCATGATAGAAGCCAGTATGTCGGCCAATTCTGAAGGGCTGTAATTTTTCTTAATAACGTTCTCCTCCTGCGCATGCTTGATAAGCTTTTCAACATATTCCGTGGCATGTTCTAGCACACTGAAGGATTCTGTAACTTTTTTACTGACTATTAGCTGAATGCTATTTTTTTCCAGCATATATATACGGAAGAAACTCTGATTCTGCTCAAAGAAAACCAGGCTTTCCCGGATAAAGATCTCAAGCTTCTTTTTAGCATCCTTTGCCTGCTCCGTCTTCTCTTTTGCGTTATTTATAAGACTTTGAATTTTTTCTTCGAGAAGGGAAAAATAAAGAGCATTCTTATCTTTAAAATAAAGATAAACTGTGCCGGTGCCATACTGGGCTTGTTTGGCAATATCCTGTATTGTAGCTTCGTGATACCCTTTGGATGCAAATACGTTCTCGGCCGCTCTCAGAATATCTGCCTTGCGCAACTGTTTATCCCTTTCCTTCCTATCCATCATAACCATATAGCTCCTCCGTCTGAATTTTTTTCAGTATATGAATTTATATTCATATCACAACTATATCATTCATTTTTTAATTTTGCAAGAGCTCTTCACTAATCACAGAACAAGAAATTATTAAATGACCAGACGTTCTTCTTATCAAGGCACAGATTAGGATTCTCCTTAAAAAATATCTGATAATTTTTAAGCGGCGTCCAGTCCGACGGCACTGATACGAGCTGCCCCAGATATGGTTTCGCTATGTCCAGGATATATTCATACGGAAGATCGTCCGGCATACATACCCCTTTTTGCGGGTTTTCCAGCATCCATACGATTGCCGATACCGCACCTATAGCTACCTGTATAGTCGTCGCATTCTGATGCGGGACAAGTTTGCGCGACTCATGTATGTTGAGCACACTACCCGTCCACCAGGAGCTATACCTATGCCCCATGATCAGGGCTCCCAGGATATCATCGCCTTCAGTAATCTCGTCGTTCATGATCCTAAGCTTCTTCTGAAGATCATAATTCCTGCATCTAAGCTCATAAAGAGATGCTATCGTTTCATTGCAGGGCATATACGCATAATGCACCGTAGGGCAATAAACTACTTTCCCTTTTTCCCTGACCGTCAGATGATCGGAGATACTTATAGCTTCCGCATGGCGTATCACCATCCCGATTATTTCTTCATTGGGAACCCATGACCGGACCCACGTGTTCATTCCCATCTGCGATAAAAATATCTGGCTCTTACTATTTGAAGGTGGGAATGTCGAGAACAATGGGATCTCTGTTTCATGAGTCCCCCACCCCATTTCTGCAGGGGCTATCCCCTCCTCGCGCAAACCTTCGATGCTCCACGTTCCTACAAACTCATTATATTTTTTGGGTCTATCTGTGATCTGCGTATCGTGCTCACTTATATGTATAACCTTAACGCCCAGTTCTCTTGCTAAATGGGAAAATATTTTCGCTTTAAGGCATTCTCTGATCTTACGCTTCATTTTAGGTAAAAGATTATTCTCGTTAAGTAATTTTTGCGCTATATCAGCCAGACCCTTCTTTGTAAAATGCGAAATAAGCCCGGGATTAGCCCCATGATCCAATACCGCCGTTGTGGCAGGGCTTTTCCACCGGGACGTCATCTTCTGTATCTCTTTCTGACGGTAGTAAAGGGACTTCTGAAAAGGGTTTTTACTATGAATATCTGCATAAGGATCCCACTGCTCGACCGATGTATTGATATATAAAACTTTATTATCATGGCACCAGTTAAGTATTTCAATACAATCTATATTCCACGACAAGTCGATTATCATGCCGCCGGGAGAGACATGCTCCGAGAGAATCTGGGAGATATTGATGGGGGTGATCTTTGCCTGCGAAAAATTCACGCCACGCCTGATCCAGCATGAAAGCTCTTTTCGCTTATCCGTAAAATCAATTACTGTGATATTTTTGCAAGGTATTGAAACATGTTTAAGAAGAATGGGTAGAACGCAGCGCGCAACTGATCCGTATCCTATTATCAGAACTTTATTCTTAAATAACATATTACCCTCCTTTATCATAGTTGTAAAATGACCGGCACTTCGTCCTTTGCGAACTAGATGCTCCTATGAAGAGAGTAAGACTCTAACCAATGACCTCCTTTTATTTGTCATATAATATAAGTTTAACACATTTTTTTAAACTATCAACTTTTTTTATTGCACTTATATATATTCTATTACAATGGTTATTTTTTCAAGGCATTGACAATCTAACTATTGTATGGTATAATGTTAGATAATGATAAAGTTTGCTATTATATATATTGTTTTCTTCACTTTTTATACCTTTTATCGAGTTTCTATTAACCTGCTAAAAACAGCTATGATAAAAGAAGCGAGTGAAATCCATGCGAATAATAGCAATTTTTATCTTAACTCTTTTCTTATCAGTTGTCCAGGGCTGGGGTATTCTACTTCTTGCAGAGGAACCCCCCGAATATGAAGTATCTTCCGCCGATGGATTATCCCTTCACTTTAACGGTTCTAAAATTTCCGAGGTAAGGCTTAACGCATCTCCCCTTCCCACATTAAAAATAAAAGACTTAACAGGCATATTCTCCGTTAAAGACATGTCTGACGACAGCAGTTATTCCACCCCTCTTTATGGCAATGTATATCAAAATCAAGATAACTCTATAACCCAGAAAGCCTGGAAATCCGACCTAAGTTTTGTTTTTAACTATATACCTCACAATAATTATATAGAAATAACCGGCGACATCCAGAATTTAAGAAATGACGACAGGGCTTTACAGTTAACATTTTCCCTGCCAATAAATGCCAAAGGCTGGAAGTGGGGATATTATATAAGATCTTCTATAAATATTAACGATAACAATACTTATAAATATAATCATAAAATAGGCTCGACGGCAGCCCAAAACATATACCCCTTTTCTTCTATAAGCACTGAGGACAGGGGTATTGCCATCGCCGTACCAATGGATGAGCCAAGAATTTACAGGACCAGTTATAGCACCTCCACCGGTTATGCTATTCAATACGATCTTGCTTTATCTAGCCAAACTACTAAGCTATTAAAAGCGGGGCACGCATCTTTTAAATTTATTATCTACAAAAATGATGAACCAAGCTGGGGATTTAGAGGCGCTGTTAAAAAATACTACAAAATATACCCCGACTATTTCAAAAAACGGGTAACAAACGAAGGCTTATGGATGGTTCAGGACAACAAAGTTATTAACATCCCGCACGTTGAAGAATTCGGATTTGCGTTTGATCCGGCAGGAACAGATCTTCAGTTTAATAGCCTACATGACATATATTCTTTTGCTTATAACGAACCGTGGGGCTGGTGGAGATGGTATGGTGAAAGTGAAGAGCCATCTTATGCTACAAAAAAGGACGATTTAACCAACGATATGGGGAATGAAGAAACTTTTTGGAAAAAAATACCTGGAATCACTATCGGCGATGTGGCACGGGCTGTTGATAAGTCTGCTCCTTACAATACGGATGGGGATATGCACCTAAATACCCTACCTGATTATTTCTGGCATTATTGGAACGGATATTACCAGAATTTTCCCACAAACCCTAGTCCGCATATCCCCGGACCAAATAGATACGATATAAGTCAGCAAGAATACTTGTATCGCGACAATGCAGCGGGAGGTTTTATAGATAACTGGAAGTTCGATTCAGAAGAATGCTCCAGGGATAATACTGCGTCGCACTCTGGTTCGTATTCCGCAAAGATCGGCATACCCAGCGGCGCAACGGCAATATCCGGTTCATGGAAAAGCGCCTATATCAATGTATCGGCTGACAAAGAATATACTTTTTCCGGATATATAAAAACACAGGGAAGCTCATCAAAGCCAGACACTCTGGCATTACACTTATTTGAATTAGATGCAAACGGAGAAAACAAGTGTCACTATATTATATATCCTGCAACTATAAATTCGGAATGGACTTTGTGCAGCAAAACATTCACCACAAATCCTTCCACAACTAAAGTTCTTATCTATGGGAGAATATATAACGGAAACGGGACAGTGTGGTTTGATGACGTCAGCCTTATTGAAAAAGGCTCATCAGATAATCTCATACAAAATCCCGGTTTTGAAACTAATGGCGATCGCGGTGAACAAACGAAGCCTCACCTGGATGGGATTTTTCTCGATTCGGTCACGGATTATCTGTGGGGGCAGCTTGAAAATCGCAGGCAGGAACATTGGGAATTCGCTGAATATCCCTTAGTTTTTAATTACTCCGATAAAAAACCTGTCATTTTGGGAATTTTCTCTCAATATGAATATATAAAAAAGGTTTCTGATGATTTCCATAGTTTGGCTGAGCCAAAACTTTTGATGGGCAACATCACCCCTTTTGCCTATATATTTTACGCACATCGTCTTGACGTCCTGGGAAGTGAGGTGCCGGAGGCTGAATCTGACTGGAAGCTGTCTTTAAGGCGGACTCTAAGCTATCAAAAACCTAATTCCACGCTATTGACTTGCAGATGGCGTTCGTCAATAATCCCTTCAGAAGAAATAGAATCCTATATGAAAACTTCGATGTTCTACGGAATTTTCCCTGCCATTTCCAGCGCTGCATCAACAGCTGTCGATTCAACAGACACAATTATACCTACTCAATACTGGTCCTGTGTCGATGAGAATGGCCAGCTACTTTATGAGCGCGACCGCAATCTTTTCAAAAAATATATTCCGATTATAAAAGATATTGCAAAGGCCGGCTGGGAGCCAATCCCGTATGCCACAATTTCAAACCCTTCTATAAAACTAGAACGCTATGGCTATGCCGACACAAGCCTTTACTATACTTTAAGAAATGATACTGACGTTACTCAGAAAGGCCTTATTACGTTTGATTTACCGAGGTTAGGAATTACTGCGGATATCCTAAATGCTTTAGAGCGTACAACTAACACTAACCGTTATCTTACTATCTACAAATCTCGCGCGATTCTTTCCGTTTCTGTCAAACCGAAAGATACTTTAGTTTTCCAGATTAAAACCCATCCGACAAATGAATAGTAGTAGCAATTACCCTGTTTATATAGATATTTATTATGGCCGTTCCTGATAGTTCGGCGCTTCTCGCGTTATAATTATATCGTGCGGATGCGACTCTGCTTTGCCCGATTCCGTAATCCTCACGAACTGCGCAATAGTCCGCAATTCTTCAATATTCTTTGCGCCTACGTAGCCCATCCCGCGCCTTAAGCCGCCAACATATTGAGAGATAACTTCTTTAAGGGGTCCTTTATATGGCACCATACCTTCCATGCCTTCGGGCACCAGGTCACTTTTACCCTGATTATACCGTTCGCGGGAACCTTTATTGCTTTCCATAGCACCCAATGATCCCATGCCGCGATACACCTTATACTGCACTCCCTGATGAAATCTGAATTCGCCTGGGCTTTCTTTAGTACCAGCAAGCATATTGCCCATCATTACTGAGTGCGCCCCTGCGCCAATGGCGATAGGAATATCGCCTGAAAACTTCAGCCCCCCGTCTGCGCAAACAGGAACGCCAAATTTCGAGGCCACTTTAGCACATTCATAAATCGCACTGACCTGCGGTTTGCCAATACCTGCGATAACGCGGGTAGTGCAGATAGATCCCGGGCCCTGCCCGACTTTCAGCCCATCGGCACCTGCCCTGCATAGCCGCTGGGCGGATTCAGGTTCAGAAATATTCCCTACCAAGACATCGATATCATATTGTTTCTTAAGCAGTTTAAGGGTATCAATGACGCCTTTGGAATCACCGTGTGCAGTATCAATTACCACCAGATCAATTTTTTCACTGATAAGTTTTTCCACGCGCTCCAGAGCATCGTCATACACCCCAACAGCGGCGGCTACCCTTAAACGGCCGCTTTTATCAACATTGAAAGACTTAGAATCGCCGAACAGAATTCGTTTAACATCGCTGAAGGTATACAAGCCGACGATCTTCCCATCCTTATCTATCAGCGGAAGCACTTTCTTCTTACTTTCTTTCATGACCCGGTATGCTTCACGCAAACCAATACCCGGGTTACCGGCAATAACTTTCTTTGTCATTATCTGTTTTGCGCTCAGGGAGTGATCTTCGCAGAAATCAAAATCGTTCTTGGTTAATATTCCAACCAGACGATTTTTGCTGTCGGTGATCAGGAAGGAATGAAAAGTAAAATCCCGTTCTTTTTTATATGCAAGTATCTCGCCGATTAAAACATTCTCATCAAAACATATCGGCTTTTCTATCAGTCCATTGAGATGAAATTTAACTTTAGCAACTTGGGAAGCCTGCTCCTGCGCACTGAAGTTCTTATGGATAACCCCAATACCGCCGAGCTTAGCGATCTCGATCGCCATTTCGGCCTCAGTTACAGTATCCATGGCTGCACTGACGACAGGGATCTTTAGCCCTACATTTCTCGAGAACTTCGATTCGACATTAACGCTATCCGGTAAAGTTGCAGAATATCCGGTCGTCAACCGCACATCGTCATAAGTAAGGGCAATGCCCTGATCACTGATCTTTTTAAAAAAAGCATCACGTTTAGCAACAAATTTTCTTTTTTCTTGTCTCATAAGCCTTCCAAATTTTAGAAACTAAGGACCCGTCTAATATGCCACTACTGGAAACCTATATGTTCCTATAAGTAGATATTATAGGTCTGAATATATGGATTATCAAGAAAATTCGGGCTTTTTAAAAATAGCCTATTATGCTGCGGCGAGGGCTTGTTTGGCAAGCCTATTATATTCCTCTATATGGCTGAAATCGGAACGCAATGATTTAGGCAACCCTAGCACGATCCTTCTTATAACTTTTAAAATATCCTCAGGAGACTCAGGGATAGCTAGAGATTCACCCAGTATTGCTTTATACTGATTGTTTATGTAGCTAAGTATGGGCCTGTATTTATCGATATCTTCTCTTGATAAATCATCTGGTATATTGGATGATGCGACGGCGATATTCACCATGCCTGTAATTCTTAATAAGTAATCTTTTAAATCGCCATCCGGTATTGATACGTCAACATGACCTTCTCCTTTAAAATTCTTACCGGTACAATAAACAGCTATAAGAGACTCCGCGGAGCCCTGTTCGCTTGAAAAAGGCCTCAGCCTCACATTGTCCTGGCCCGAGGTTCTAGCCTGCAGCAATTTTACATATGCCTCAATGATTGCAACCTGAGAAAGAGACAGCCTTGATTTATCATATTTTATTTCGTAAACCCTGTCGTCCTGAAACTGAGCATAGGCAAGATCCATTGTGAGAATAGTAGTAAAGTTCGTATCATACGCTATGTCCAGCTTATCTGCTTCAACAAGACCTCTTTCGCCCAACATTTTTAATGCAATTTTCCTTTGGAAAGGATCGTCGATAGTTCTTGCCAGCTCAATCGCTTCTTCTTTGAAAGCCTCGCACCTTCCCATTTTTACAGCGATTTCATTCAACAACCTCCATGGATTATTCTCTTCCAGGAATTCATCATCGCCCGTATCCAGCCAATCTATCTTTCTACCTTCACTTCTATAGCTTCGCTCAAGATCTTCCGCATTCTTCCTGACTATATCTATTGCATGCTCAAACTCAACACGCGCCTCAGAAACCAATCCTGCCTTAGCCATCTTTGAGGCAATCCCCGCTATTTCGGTCGCAAGATATCCGGGCTCACCATTCAGCTCATCCATCTTCTTTCTTATTCTTCGTTTAAATTTGTCCGCAGCGCGGACCCCGCCATTTGTGCTTATTGCGCCTTGGGTTGCATCTTCTAAAAATCCCTGTATACGATCCGCTCCTTCATCTTTTAAAAAATCTGCCATTTTAAAACCAATTTCATATAGAGCGACGCTCCTCGATTCCGCATTTTCACCCAAATCCTCACGACCATCTATTTCCCTGCCCGAATCGGCGCTGTCTATTGCCATCATAAGCACTGCCTCTGCCTGATCCCGGAGATAAGCATGCTTAACCATTTCCGAAGCAATTACACGCAGGACTGGAGCCTTAAACCACGGACCTTCTATTAACTGCGCCTTGCTAAATGCTTTATCAAATAACACCTTAGCCTCATTCTCAAGGTTTTTTTGTTGCGCCATGCCTGAGGCAATATAGGTAATAGCTTTAGCGCTTGAGATGTTATCACTCATTGAATCAGCTATTTCTGCAGCAGCTCTGAGCAATGCCTTCTCTTCTGCTATTAAATCTGAATACCCGGCTACCGCAGTTGCGAAATGCCTTAACGCCTCAACTTTCTTAGCATCATCATCTCTAATTAATTTTATCAACTCCATTACTTCAAAAATCGAACTTCTATCTTGTAGCGCATTCGGTATAATTTTACTTACTGCACCGTTCCGGCTGAAAATTCCCCTGTTTATCGATTTGACTATGGCTATAGCTTTATTTATAAATTCTGCATCCTCAGCTATCCTTGATGCAATAATAGCCAATTTAGATTCCCTACTATCAATATCCTCGATAGAATTCGCCAGCGCAATAGCCCGATCTATCAAATCCTTATTTTCAACCATTTCTAAGATAATTTTTTCCAACGCACTGTCATGCCACGTTTTGCTCTTAAGCGACACCGCTATTGACTCGGCCTCACCTATAAGATCTTTATGCTTAGCCATATAATAGGCTAAGTAGGAGAGGCCTACCTCTCTTTCATTCGCGTCTTTAATTTTGTGCGCTTCAGATACTGCAAAATCAAACAACCCCCGCCCTGATCTCCTTAATTCCTCATAGCTATACATAATAGACGCAATATGACCAAGCAGCATAACTCTTTCAGAGCCCTTCGACAAGTTTGCTTTCTTGACAGCTAGTTTAAAAGCACCCTGCGCTTCTTCTACAAGCTCTTTTCTCTCAGCCATAACCGACCCAATAGAACTTATAGCGTATACAGCATAAGCTGTATATTCAGATTCATCGGCTTCATGCAAAGTATCTGTTAATATTTTCTTTATACGGTTTTCCAGATCACCATAACAATACGGCTGTATGAAAATTTTTACCGGCACCTTGCTCTTTTCGTATAAAGATATGTCATGCTCGTTACCAGTCAGACCTACTGCCATCAGGGCTTCCTCGACAAATCTTTTTTGTTCGCATGCATATAGCGCTATTCTGTATAACACGTCATCCCTGCTGTAGTAACTTGTCGAAGCGCCTGCGGCTTTTATTGTTTCGCGCAGCAGCTCTTCCGGGTTTTGCAAAATATCGGCGTGCTTTACAATACCTGATGCTAAATAGAACAGAAATTGCCCCCTGAGATAACTATCCGCAGGCACTGAGGCAGAACATTTTATAACCCTTTTTATCCAATCTGTGCGCTTGGCAGGATCCATATTTATACCAGCATCAAAGGCTATCCCTGCCGCAGCCGAAAGTTGGCCCAATAAAGCATCTCTGAGAGTAAAAAAATGCTTTATCTGTTTTTCATCACCCCTGCTGTCAGCCGTCTGATAAAACACCATCCCGTCATTGATTGCTCTTCTTATTTTCTCGCGTCGTAAACCCGGATCCCAGAATTCGGATGTGAAATAGCTGGTCTTATTAGACATTATTATCGGCCTTATTGCCTTAAGGAATCCTTCTTCCTCGGGAGATATTTCATTATCTATTGGTATCCCGGCATACTCCATTAACATCCATTCGAAAGCGAGAGCAATGTTATGATTTACATATAATTCTACGGGTAGCTTATTATTTTTTACCGGAGGGAAATAATTTAAAACCAGTTCTTTCATGCCCTGGTATTTACTTCTGTCTTCTTTAGCCATGATCTGCAGTATCGCTTCAATCTCTTCGTGCCATATGGCCCGCAGAAGCTTTAAATCGTTATCGAAAATATTACCGGATATAAGCTTTTTACCGGACGACAGCAAAAGCGCCGCTGCATCGTCATTTGCCGACAGAAGCCTCAGCTCCTCAGCCGACTTGGCGATCCTTATATTAGTTCGTTCAAGAGCAGCGAGAACTTCTCTTCTAACAATAGAGTTTTGTGAAGCAGGCGCTGTCGCCAACCCATAGCAACAGGTATTAAAAGAAAAAACCGAAACAAGTATGCATGCGGTAATGCTTAAAAATACTTTTCTTTTTGACACATTTCATCCTTTTTAAATTTGCTTATTAATAAAAAATGCTCGGCTTTTTAGTGCCAAGCATAAAAATTTTATACTGAAACTTTGAGATATAATTTAGTCTAGCATAAATAAAATAAAGACAATATAGAATTAACTGACTTTTTGAAATACTTACAGGGAACTATTGGCATAAAATTTCAGGTCGTATGGCCCGGATATTTTTTTAGACTTAAACATTCTTGCAAATTAAATTTTGAGCCGCCTGCCAAACTCTTAATCTTTGCAATATCTGTATTTTCCAATAATTTTCTGTCAAACGTCGTCCTGAACTCATGCTGAATTCCTGATGCCTTTATTAAAAGCATGCTCACACGTATATCATAATCATCGACAGACATACCGCAAATACTCGTATATTTATTCCCCATAGGAGCCTTAATATCCATAGCAACATAATCAAGACAAGGCAATACCTCAGACAAAACGTCAGGGTTGCTTCCATTTGTATCAAGTTTAACGGCATATCCTAAAGAACGGATATCTCTGATTCTTTCAATAAGATCTCCGTGCAGAGTCGGCTCTCCTCCGGAAAAAACGACTCCATCCAATAACCCAGATTTCGCTTTAAGGAATTCATACGTATGTTCAAAGGAAATCGGCTCGGCAAAAAGTTCCGGATAGACAAGTTCTGGATTATGGCAATAACTACACCGGAAATTACATCCTTGAGTGAATATCACCGCGCACGTCTTTCCCGGATAGTCTATAAGCGAAAGTTTCTGCAAACCTCCTATTTTCATATTTTCAACGTCTTCCTCATACTGAATTCTGCCTGTTTACCGTCGTTCCATTGGACTACCGGGCGTAGATACCCCACGACCCTCGAATACACTTCGCACACACTTTTGCAGGTAGGGCATATCTGCACTTCGCCGGCCATATAGCCGCAGGATGGGCAAACGCTGAAGGTCGGTGTAATCGAAAAATACGGCAGATGAAATTTTGTACATATTTTCTTAATCAGGCTTTTAAGCGCATCCGTATCGCTTATCCTTTCGCCGATAAAAAGATGCTGGACTGTTCCGCCGGTATATTTTGTCTGAAGCTCATCCTGCAGATCTAGTAATTTAAAAAGATCGTCTGTATAGTTTACCGGAAGCTGGGTTGAGTTCGTGTAAAATGACGTTTTCTTAATATCCGTTTTAAGATTATTAGCGTCTATGATGCCCGGATATCTTTCTTTATCGAGTTTGGCAAGCCTATACGACGTGCCTTCGGCAGGTGTAGCTTCAAGATTGTAATTGTCCCCCGTTTCTTTTTGAAATTCAACAAGTTTATCCCTCATAAAATCCATAACTTTTAAGGCAAACTCTTTACCACGGCGCGAGCCTATATCTTCACCTAAAAAATTGAGGCAGGCCTCATTCATACCCGTAAGGCCTATTGTTGAAAAATGATTTTTCCAATATTCGCC
The DNA here is from genome assembly GCA_041663425.1 of Candidatus Omnitrophota bacterium. Taxonomy (GTDB): domain Bacteria; phylum Omnitrophota; class Gorgyraeia; order 2-01-FULL-45-10; family 2-01-FULL-45-10; genus FEN-1322. The sequence continues at coordinate 6,884 of JBAYMS010000002.1, read as the reverse complement.
AAAACGCTGGTGGACATTTCTAAGGTAGAATTTAACGTACGGATAAAGGTCGTTCGCCGTCAATTGCTCCAGCACTTTCCTTTTAATCCTTAGGCTTGCTTTCGCCATGCGCATAAGCCGATCCAGCCGGGCGAAAAATTCATCTTCGCTTTTGGACAGATAACCGAGGCGGGGCATATTTATTGTCACCACACCTATCGAACCTGTTAACGGTGAAGAACCGAACAATCCCCCTCCGCGCTTGCGCAACTCACGGTTATCTATACGCAAACGACAGCACATACTGCGGGCGTCTTCGGGATTCATATCAGAGTTAACAAAGTTCGCAAAATAAGGTATGCCGTACTTAGCGGTCACTTCCCACAAGAGAGACAGGTTAGGATTGTCCCAATCAAAATCTTTCGATATGTTGTAGGTAGGGATTGGAAAAGTAAATACCCGGCCTTTCGCGTCACCGGCCAACATCACTTCAAGAAACGCCCTGTTAAACATATCCATTTCTTTCGCAAACTCTTTATATGTCCGGGACTGCGCTTCACCGCCTATTATCACACCCTGATCTTTAAAATACGAAGGAACTGTCAGGTCTAATGTAATATTCGTAAAAGGCGTCTGAAACCCTACGCGCGTAGGAACATTCACGTTAAAGAGAAATTCCTGAAGCGCCTGCTTTACGGCTTTGTAATCTAAATTATCGTAATATATGAACGGAGCCAATAATGTATCAAAATTCGAAAAGGCCTGAGCGCCTGCTGCCTCCCCCTGAAGCGTATAGAAAAAATTCACTATCTGCCCTAACGCAGTCCGCAGATGTTTTGCCGGTTTCGCTTCCGACTTACCCCTCACACCTTTAAATCCGGTAACAAGCAAATCCTGGAGATCCCAACCTACGCAATATGCACTTAAAATACCGAGATCGTGAATATGAAAATCTCCGCTTAAATGGGCTTCCTTAATATTGCTGGTATAAATTTTGTTAAGCCAGTATATCTTACTCACTTCCGAAGAAAGATAATTATTAAGCCCCTGTAGGGAAAATCCCATATTACTGTTCTCTTTTACCTGCCAATCCATATTATTGATATATTGATCTACAAGATTAACATTAAACTTCGATGTAATTTCCCGTATCCGGGCATGTTCATCCCTGTATAAAATAAACGCCTTAGCGGCTTTTTTATATGGTGAAGCTATAAGCACTTCTTCCACAATATCCTGTATTACCTCGACCGACGGATTATCGTTAACGGCAAACTGAAAAGCTGTATTTAAAACCTTGTCCGCCAGCTTTTCAGCAGTCTCAATGCCAAACTCACCCGCTGCAATTCCTGCTTTATTTATAGCATTTACAATCTTCCCGGAATCAAATTCTTCTTCAGAGCCGTCCCTTTTTACTATTTTCTTAAACATATTTTCAGCGAGTATCGGCATACTTACCTCCAAGAGCTTCTTCTTTTAATGGATATTTTTTACATGTAAATTTTGCGCCTTCCGGACAATAACCCAATCCGACGCATTTTGCGCCCGAATTATCAAACACAGCGGGCAGCTCCTTCTTGCATATCGTGAGCATCTCCTCCGCCAGAGATCTAATCTCCCATTGCGCACGGGTGCAGCAGCGTTCCTCAAAGAAATGTTTTAATTCCCTGCAGTTCATAGTCACGACTATCTTTGTCTCTACCGCTTGCGGCAAGACAAACCGAGTATCCTGGTTTGCGGCCTCACCCTTCCTTCCTTTTTTCTCAAACATTTTCAGCAGGTTGTTATAACTATCCTGGATTTTCCGCATAGCGCCAACATACTCCTGTCTCATCTCTTCGTCGGATTCTATAGAAGGCGGAATAATATAATCGAAAGCGGTCTCTTTTACATACCTCTGGCTCTGCTGAGAATACGAAGCTACCCTATGCCTTACAAGCTGATGCGTAAGAGCTCTCGATACTCCTTCGATAGCAAAGGTAAATTTTACATGCTCAAGCGGGCTTTCATGCCCCGAGGAAACAACCTGCCTGACAAATTCTTCCTGTTTAGCTGAGTCTTTAAAACCTTCAGTAAATATCTGCCCGGCAAAAGCCGATGAATAACATTGCCGGCAGGCTGCATAGATTATAGACAAAGCGTTTTGTGAAAAATCCAATAACTTTACATGTAACTTTACTTGTGACATTTATCAACCTCCTTTTTATTTACTCCCATATACGCATACGCTGTTTAAGGCCGCATAAAATAAAAAAACCCAACCTCTTCTATAGAGATTGGGTCAAATAATCTTTCTTGTTAAGACTATTTTAGCACCTCTATTCCCGGAGGACTTCGCGTTCTGACTCACAGGTCACATTACATGCCTGCATACAGTTGCGGGTACAGTTTCGGGTTCTCACCGAATTCCCTGCCAAAGTTATATATTACATATACCATTCACGATTATGCCTGTCAATTACTTTCCTGAAAAGGCACACGCATAGCCTGTAATGATCTTTGCAAAATTTAAATATACCATATTAGCTTGTTTTTCAAATACCTCTCTTTTTTTATATGCCTCTATCAACACGTCCTTCATACTATGGCGCTCTTTTTCTTCTTTAACATATTCATTTATCCATGATCCAATTATATCCGGTGTAACTTCTATATGAAATTGCAATCCATAAGCATTTTTACCGAACCTGAACGCCTGATTACAACAGTATTCAGAATTAGCCAGGCTCACCGCGCCTTTCGGAATATCGAAAGTATCTTCATGCCATTGAAACACTTCTAACTCTGTGGGCAAGCCGGCAAAAAACTGATCCCTTTCTCCATCATACGTTAAATTTATTTTACTCCACCCCATCTCTTTCTTCGGAGCTTTTCTCACTTTCGCACCACAGGCCTTTGCCAGTAATTGAGCACCTAAGCAGATTCCGAGGATGGGGACCTCTTCCTGAATAGCTTTTTTCAGAAATATGTCTTCGTCTCTCAAAAAAGGATAATCGGCTTCTTCGTAAACATTCATAGGGCCTCCCATAGATATTATAGCTTTAATATCACTCAAATCATCAGGCGGAAAACCTCCAGCAGTGAAATCGAGCACCGCAAGCTGCCACTTACTATTCTGAAAAAAACGCTCGATAGTGCCTGCGCCCTCAATTTCCATATGTTTTATGATTAATATATTCCCCGGCATAATTTATTTGATCATCCATTTTACCTGTGCAAGAATTAAAAGGTGCGCAACAACAAGGGATGGTATGGCCACAACTACCCCGGCCTTTAACCATTCCATAAAATTTATATGCCCCAATTTACGCCTCTCCATAACGCCTACAGCCACCATATTGGCAGTACTGCCTATTATTGTTAGATTACCGAGTATTGTGGAGCCGAATAATATCGCCCACCATAGAGGAAATACCGGAACGCCGGCAGACGCGATATCCTTAACGATAGGAACAAAAGTAGATACAGCAAGAACATTATCTATAACCGAAGTGAGCGCTCCTGATGCCCATACAAATATACCTACTAACATAGGTAAATTGTTCCCGGAAATTTTCATTATCTTGTCAGCTACCACTCCTGTTATGCCCTGGTAACTCAATGTACCTACAGACGCGAAAAGGAACAGGAAAAAGGCAAGCGTCCACCAGTCAATACGTTTTTCCACTAAATTACGCGCCTCTTCTTTACTGAGAGCAAGAGCGCCAGTCGCGCCCAAGAGTGCACTGCCAAGCAGCATTGTATTTTTTTCGAGGTTGAAAAAATGTTCAATGCCGGCATGAAAAACGAGCCCCAGTATTATGCAACCAAAAAGAAGTCCGGCCAAAACAGCATCTTTTGGCATAGCCGTATTTTCCGGCACAATATTTCTAGCAGCAACTTCTTCTTTATGAGAACGGAAAGCTTTATTAAACTGACTGATATATTTGGAATAGTATATGTAGAAAAGTCCTACTGTAACGGCAAAAGCCACGAGAGAAACAGGTGCCGCCCATCGCAAAAATTCCATAAACCCAAGCCCGCTCCGAAGTGCTATAATCACCCCGACAGGATTACCTATCACAGTCGCACTGGAACCTACGTTCGTCGCGAACACTATCATTATAATAAAAGGCACAGGGTTTAACTTATAACGTGATGTAAGATTCAGAACTGCGGCGGACATAAATAATATAGATGTTACTTCATCCACCAGAGCTGCAGATAAAAAAGACAATGTCATTAAAAGTATGAAGAGCAGATGCCCATTCATACCCACAAGCTTGATAAGTTTATTTACAAGATGCTCAAAAAATCCTTTTTCCTCTAAAAACCCAACCACTATCATCATAGCTATCAGAAAAAGCACGATATCAATGCCGGCGAACTCAATCACATGTGGCACGTCAAGCAAGCCCAGCATTAAAAGCATAGCCACGCCAAAAAACGCAAATACGAGACGCTGACGCCAGAAAAAAATCGCGCCGAAAAATATGGAAGAAAAACCGCCTATCGCTATTAGCTGCTTTGCTGTAAGGCCCAGAAAAGACGACGCCCATACCGTAATGATAATGCCAATCACATAATATATTATATTGAGCATATAAATTAAGCTGTGTCCGCCGGTGCTATCTCCACCGACGGACACCTCCACTTATTTTTTTTAAACAGCCGTTTCGCCCTTCTCTCCTGTCCGTATGCGTACGGCATCCTGTATATCCGAAATAAATATCTTCCCGTCGCCTACCTCTCCGGTTTTCGCGGCTTTTATTATAGTTTTTATTATTGAATCCACATCTTTATCGTTCACTACTATGTCGACTTTCATTTTTGGGAGCAGTTCCATCCTGTATTTTTCTCCGCGCCACTGCTGCACCACGCCCTTCTGTTTGCCGTGCCCTTCGATCTCGCTGATCATGAGCCCGCCGCAATCGACCTTTTCCAGAGCTTGACGGACTGCGTCGAGTTTTTCGGGTCGTATAACAGCTTCTATCTTTTTCATTTTGCATACCCTCCGATTTATTTAAGACTTTTCTTCGTTTAATCCCGAAAATGAATATGCCGGCTTTCGGGTTAAAAATTCCGGATAAGCGGAGTTGCCATGTTCACCTATATCCAGGCCCTCTATCTCTTCTTGCAGGCTAACCCTAAGACCGATCGTAGCTTTTATAAGTTTCCAAGTGATAAAGGACGCTATAAAAACAAACGCTCCGCATGCCAGGACTCCTGCCAATTGCGCCATAAGTAGCTTAGCTCCGCCGCCGAAGAATAATCCGTTTCCGGTGGCCGTGCCTGTAAGCTTATCCTGCGCGAACAACCCTACGCATATAGTGCCGAAGACGCCGTTTACCAAGTGGACCGATAGAGCGCCTACAGGGTCGTCTAACTTAAGCCTATCGAAGGTCATAACCGCAAGCACTACTAAGATACCGGCAATCAGGCCTATTATTACGGAACTCCCAACGCTTACAAAAGCGCATGAGGCTGTTATAGCCACAAGTCCTGCCAGGCATCCATTAAGTGTCATGCCAAGATCCGGCTTACCTGATAATATCCACGACACGAGTGTCGCGCTCAATATTGCCGCCGCGGCAGCTGTATTAGTAGTAATACATATATGAGCTATGGCAACAGGGTCCGCAGCCATGGTAGAACCTGGGTTAAAGCCGAACCAGCCGAGCCACAACACGAATGTACCGATGGTTGCTATGGGTATATTGTGTCCGGGTATCGGATTTATCTTACCGCTATCTGCATATTTCCCGAATCGTGGACCTAAAACCAGAACTCCTGCCAAAGCAGCCCATCCACCAACTGAGTGAACTACAGTAGAACCGGCAAAATCAAACATTCCCAGTGCAGCTAAAAATCCACCGCCCCATATCCAGTGCCCTACTATTGGATATATGAGCATAACCAGGATGAACGAAAACACTATAAAGGAAATATACTTTATTCTTTCAGCCACAGCGCCGGATACTATCGTAGCAGCCGTTCCGGCAAAAACAAGCTGGAAAAAGAATTTTGCCAACATTGGAACCCCCGTCCAGGCTAACGCGGTGTATACTCCTTTATAAGCCTCGCCTGTTGCCGGCGAATTATCCGCCCCGCTTAAGAAGAAGAGACCCTTCAGGCCTATAAACGGGTTTCCGTCGCCAAACATAAGCCCGTATCCAAGAGCAAGGAATCCTATCGAGGCTATGGCAAAAACAATAAAATTCTTCGATAATATGTTCACGCAATTCTTCGCTCTGGCAAAACCCGCCTCCACCATCGCGAAGCCCATGTTCATGAAAAACACAAGCATCCCGGTAACTAAAACCCACAGTGTATCAAGAACAACTTTTGTATCCATACACAAACTCCTTTCTGCGCTAGCCTAGAACTTGGCTGCGACTTCAGCCGATATCGTACTTTGGTTATTTGAAGTAATTTTATCTTTCAAAAACGCCTGCTGGTCCGCTTTGTCATATCTATACTCCAGCCTGGCCATTATGTTCTTATATATAGTGAACTCATTGGTAAGTGTGAATTCATAAAGATTGAGATTATTAAGCGTAGGCAGCCCAACGCTATTGAGATTACCTGACGTTCTCACTCCTTCCGCATCTCTGAAATATTCACCCCTCCCTGCTATCGCCCACCAGTCAAATATGGAATACCTGGCATAACCAGCAACACCATACCAACTGGCGTTCTTATCATTCAGACCCAATGCATCACCACCGTTCTTCTCCCATCCGTAATCAAAGTTTGCCTTAAGCGTCAGTTTATCGTTTACCTTATATGTAGCCACGAGATCGATCAGATCCCGGAAATCCTTATCTGAGTCAGTTCTTTCAGGCCCGAATATTCCGGTTAAGGAAAAAGATAATGGCTCTATAGGCGTAACGTTTATCTGCGCCTCTATGGTTTTGGCCCTATTA
>JBAYMS010000001.1:0-99535 GCA_041663425.1 Candidatus Omnitrophota bacterium | reverse complement strand
TTGCAAGGTCGCTTGATGCCATAGCCACTTCGGGTGAATTCTTGTCGAGCACATTATTGTAAAGATCGACCATCTTTGTGTAGAAAGATTCTGCTTCGATGTATTTGCCTTGGGATTCGTACATAGACCCTAGGGATCGCAGGCTCTCTGTCATAATAGCGTAATTTCTCCGTGGATCTTTCTCTGCGATAGTAAGGGCGCGCTTAAATAGCGGCTCTGCCGCATCGTTCTTTGCCTGCGAAAGAAAAGCAACAGCCAGATTATTCAGCGCTGCAGCTACGGCGGGATGGTCGGGGCCGTATTTATTTTCACTTATCTGAAGCGCCCTGGCAAGTATGGGCTCTGCGTCTGCATACTTTTTCTGGTACGAATATATTACGGCAATATTATTCAGCGTTTTAGCTATCTCGCCCTGATCGGTCTGGGCATTGCTTTCCATGATCGCCAGAGCTCTTCTGTAAAGAGCTTCCGATTCCTGGTATTTTTTCTCATAGGAATATACTGCTGCGAGATTATTGAGCCCTGCTATTATCTGCGGAGAATCCTTGCCAAAAACCTGTTCATCTATAGCCAGAGACCTTTCCAAGAGAGGCTCGGCTTCGGAATATTTGGACTGGGCGGTATATGCCGCGGCGAGATTATTGAGCGACATGGCCACAGCATGTTCGCCGGGGCCGAAATTACGTTCGTTTATGGCGAGTGCTTTTTTCAGCAGTATTTCAGCATCTTCATATTTTTTATTTGCAATGTAGATATTCGCGAGATTATTCGCGGCAACAGCTGAGGATGTGCTCGTCTCTGCGCCTTTTTTCTCGTATGAAGCAATCAATGTTCTGTAAAAAGGCTCTGTTTCATTGGCTTTGCCCTGAGCTTCATATAAACTTATAAGTAGATTCAGGTCCGTGGAACTGTCCGGATAATTTTCACCCTGCGAGCGCTGGTCCATTTCGATCGCCCGCTTAAGAAGGTTTTCGCTTTTTTTATATTTCTTAGCTTCTGCATATAACTTTGCAAGATTACGGGTAGCGGAGGCTATGTCGGCATAATTTTTATCACTGATCTCATCACCTATGGAAAGAGCCCGTATAGCCAGCGCTCTTTTAAGCGCCAGTTCGGCTTTGGAATATTGGCCCTGCGCAATGTATGAAGCTGCAGCAGTACTTAGGGAAGATGCTTTATCCTGAGCAAATGAGGAAGACACAAAGCACATCGGAAGCGATAAAAAAATGAAGGCTTTGGAGATATTTTTTTTACAATGCCTTGGCATATTTAGTTTGTGGCGCTTGCCTCTGACGTTTTAGTCTCCGCAGCGACGGTAGCCGGGGCTGCAGCAACAGCTTCGGGAGGTATTACAGGTGCGGCCGGAGCCGCAGCAACAACGTCAAGATCTTCGCCTTTTTTCGTCAGGCTCTCTATAACGCTTGCAAACAACTGCTTTTGTGCCGTAAGATCGCTGACTTTCTTTTCCAGCTGGGCGGCATTCTTATTGATCGCTTCTTTCTCAGCTGTAGTCTTGAGAAGGTTCATCTGCATCAATGAAACTTCACCGTCCTTTTTGGCAACATTGGTCCGCATATTTTCGTTTTCTATTACGGCATTAGACACAAGGTATGTCGTAATCCCAAATACGGTTATAACAAGCAGTATCAGAAACGGTGCGCGTGTTTTTAAAGGTGCGGCCCCGCTTATGGCGGCTTTTAGATCATCGTCTTTCGGCCCTATACACCCGACATCGTCCTCCGTGAGCTTCCACGGCAGCATCGGTTCATGTAATTTTGTTTTCGGTATATCCGCCGCCACATTGGATTCAAATTTCTTCTTCATTGTAGATTCCCCTTTAATTTTTTTAGACCGCGACCGGAGCGTCCGCAGATAATTTGTTCACTTCTTCGACTAAACTTCTTATATCTGAAGCCACCTGGGAGTCCGGGTATAGTTCAAATACGGACTTGCCCATACTCGAGGCATCGATGATCTCATGAGATTCTCTTATAACTGTCTGAAGGGCGTATTCGGGATAAAATTTATGGACCGCTTCTTTGCACTCTTCGCAAATAGGATATTGGGAATTGAAACGGTTTAAAAATATATGTATCTTACCCAGATAGAAACGGAAATCGGTCTCGATGGACGCAAGGGTTTCCATAAGTATTTTCAGTCCATGAAACGAAAGGAAATCCGCCAATAACGGTATCAATATTTCATCGGATGCCAGGATCGCATTCAGGCTAAGAAGATTTATATTGGGTGCGGAATCGATTATTATGAAATCAAAATCTTTCTCTACGGCCTTCAATACCTGCCTCAGCCTGAACTCTCTTAAGTGCATTTTAAACAGCGGCACTTCCAAAGCAGAGAGCGATATGGATGAGGGGATAAGTTTCAGGTTAGGGAGTGAAGTCGGTATAATAACGTCTGATATGCTGTCATCTGATACCATGACGCTGTATAGGCTCTTTTCCTGCCTGGGAGCCTCGTCCTGGTTCAGACACGCCGTCAGATGTGCCTGAGCATCAAGATCGACCATAAGGACGCGTTTCCCCGTCTGGGCCAGACAATAACCATATGCGGATGAGATGCTGGTTTTGCCGGTACCGCCCTTGTAATTTAAAAATAACTGTCGTTTAGCGGGAAACGTGGTCACTATTTTACTTTAAGGCGATAAGCCTTTATTTTTTGCCGAAGATCATTAACTTCCCTCGACATCTCTTCACAGTATTTAAGGTCGGTCTGTATCTTTTTATCGCGCAATTCTATTTCACCTTCAAGACGCTGGATGTTTTCACTAAGATCTTCTTCTGCTTTTTCTTTATCTTTTATGGAAATCTTAAGGGTTTCTATTTCACCCCTTAAGACCGTCATCTTCTCTTCATATACGGCTTTTTCATCTTCCAGCTTCTTAGCCGCCTCTGCCAGCTCGCCGGCAGCATGTCTGATCTTTTCCTCAATGTCGCTCTTTGCAGATTCGGCCGCCTGTAATTTTAACAATGATTCTTTTACAAGATTGTCGAGTTCCATATTGGCATCTTCGGTCTCTTTTACACGCTTATTTTTAGCGTCGAGCTCTATGTTAAGCTGGGCGATCTTGCCTTCGAGCGCTTTCTTGCCGCGCTCGGCCGCCTGCAGCTCAAGGTCCATCTCTTTTTTAGCACTCTCTATATTCTTATTACAGATCTTTTCAGCTTCAGCGGCCTTCCTGTCTTTAACTTCAACTTCCGAACTCAATTCTTTGACCCTGGACTGAAGAGACCTGACCATCTCCTCGGAAGCCTGCAGCCTCTGCGCCAGATCGTTCTTTTCTTTTTCGAGATTTTTATATATTTTTTCACTATCAGCAAGGCGCTTATCCCTGTGCCTTACGGTATCTTCGAGCTGGTTTACACGGCTTGCCTGCTCTTTAACTTCTTTTGTCGCAGCGTATAATTTAGACCTTAAGCCCTCCATATTTGAAACTGCTTTTTCTTTTTCGGAGCGGTGTTCCTCGACGGCTTTTTCGTGTTCTTTTATCTTTTTTGAATGCTCAAGCGCTTCTTTAAGTTTTGCCTCAAGCTCTGCCATCTCACGGTCTTTCTCCTCGGCCCTCGCCTGCAGTCTTTTCTCAAGGCCTGCTATTTCCTTGTCCTTCTCTTCTATCCTGACAAGGAGATTGTCGTTCTGTTTAAGCGAATCTTCGTGCAGCTTCTTTATCTTTCTGTTCTCAACTTCCAGCGCCGGATTTTTGACTTTTTCTTTAAGGCCGTCTATCTCCCGGTCTTTTTCGGAGACGGCTGTTTCCAGGCTATTCTTTTCCTGTTCCAGGTCCGATACGGCAGTTTCAAGTTTTCTCTTTTCCTTATCTAGCTCAGACGCAGCAGACTCAAGTTTTTGTTTTTCCTGCTCCAGAGATTCAATCTTTGTACGATATTCCGCAAGAGATTTTTTAAAAGCCATGTTTATCAGGGACTTTTCTTTTTCAATATCTTTTGCGGCTCCGGTAGAATCTTCCACAAATTTCTTCTGGAGTTCCGCTATAGCCCTGCTCTTCTCTTCTACCTGAGCCGATAACGCGTTATTCTGCGACCGCAGATCCTCGCAGACTTTTTTAAGCTCAGCACTTTCCGACTCCATAGCTGCAAGCTTATCGAGATAGTCCGTATTCTTTTCTTCTGTTGTATAATTTTCGGGGGATATGGTATTTGTGGGTTCTAAACCTGCCGTGTCCTGAGATGATGCTTTGCTGAATATCTTAAGCACTTCCTCTTCGGGCTTGCCCATCTTTTTGGATAATGCAGCAAGCGAGAGGCGTTTTTTCTTATGGGAAGATTTGGACTTTTCGCCCTCGATCTTCTCCATTATCTTTTTCTTTATTTCGTTTATTTCCATTTTCCCGCGCTTTTTAACTTAATGCTTTGTATACTTCTTCTAAAGACGCTTTAGCTTCGGACAGCTCTTTTTTCATTTTTTTATTTTCGTCTTTAAGCGCGCTGTTTTTGGATAGCGCATCATTAAGGCGGCTTTGAAGTTCGGCAGTATCTTTATCCTGCGGGATAAACCCGTCCGCCATCTTCATCGATTCAAGATTTGCGATTTTTTCCGCCAGGACAAATCTTTCTCTTTCAGAAGCATCAAGGTCGTTTTTGAGCTTTGTCATCTCTTCTTTACACACATTGATCCTTGATTCCGATTTTAGTATCCAGGTAATTACGAAAATTAGGGAAATTCCTATTATTACGAAGAACATTGTTACGTTGGCAAGACCTGAGTCGAACATATTAAACCTCCGATTTGCAGTTATCTAATTCAGGCAAATCGTCCCGAGGAACCGCAACCTTTAACTCCGGTGACGAGGGACACTACCTTAGATATAACTAGATAGGCATTTTACACCATATATGAAGCGGAAGTCAAAGCAAAACTCGCCTTAGTTATGAACGGCTATTGCGACTCGGGTGAGGCCTTTTTCCAGACTGCAGATGTCCTGAAATGCTCTTTTGGAGAGGTCGATGATCCTTCCTTCTTTCACAAGCCGTTTATTCGGCCCGCGGTCGGTCACCACTACTTCTGTAACACGTCCGGTATCAAGACTTCTTACCTTTAATACCGTCCCTAGCTTATAAAACCAGCTTGCGCATGTCCTTTTTTCTGGATTAAACGGCTTTCCATTAGCCATAGGAAGGTCTGCGCATTCATATGAATAGTAGCTGGCTATTCCTTCTTTAGTTACCATCCTTGACCCGTCATGCCGTACGGTAGCAGTGGCCAAAGGCCGTTCAGCTATTGCCATGGCCGCGATCAGTAGTCCCGTCAAAATAAATTTGGCTAGCTTTTCTTTTTTCATATTTTCACGGTCCTGCTTTATAAAACTTTTTATTAACGGTCCAAAAAAAATATCCAACGGATCTGTTGAAACCATCGGATCTTTCTTTTCTCTCTCCTTTCAACAAAAGTTTATCATATATTTAACAAAATACAACTCAATAGACCTTGCTTTTTTATTTTTAACAACTTTATGTCCACACCTTGACTTTTCCGTATTTGTGCTGTATATTTACATCGAGGTGACTATGAAGACATTTGCGGCTTTATTTCTTGGAATTACACTGATACTCGCATCAACTGCCGGATTTTCTGAGGATATGATGCGCTCAGCTACAGTTGCACAGCTAAGCGGCACTGTTATGGTGAAGGAGCCGGGTCTGCGGCCATGGACCAAAGCAAAAGTCGGCGATGTATTAAGCGAAGGCTCGTTTCTTAAAACCGGCATTGGATCTAAAGCTATTGTAGGTGTAGATGACGGAAAAACTGCTATGATCGATATCAGCGAAAAATCTCTCATCTCATTTGCCACCCTTACAAAGGACAGCACGAGCGGAATGAAAAAAACTCTCCTTGAGCTTTCTGTGGGCCAGGTAGTTATCAAAGCGCAGAGGCTCGACACTCCTGATTCAAAATTTGAAGTAAAAACCCCCACTTCTGTAGTAGGTGTGCGCGGAACAAAATTCTCTATTAAGGTAGATGCACTGAAATAAAAAAATCCCTCCACAAAATGTGAAAGGATTTTTTAAAAATGGCGCGCCTGGCAAGATTCGAACTTGCGACCACCTGGTTCGTAGCCAGATACTCTATCCAACTGAGCTACAGGCGCAACCAAAAAAAATTTCTATTTTACCAAACTTCCCGTTATGACTTCCCGGTCCGGAGTGACGATCGCTATCCCATTTTCATCGGAGGCAGCCAAAAGCATACCCTGGCTCTCTACACCGCGCAGCATTGCCGGGTCAAGATTGTCCACAAGAACGACCTCGCGCCCCACCAGGTCTTCTTTTTTATAATAATTTTTGATGCCGGCAACTATCTGCTTGGTCTTATCTCCGACCTCGACGATTATTACATACAGCTTGTCCGCATTGGGATGATCATTAACTTCTTTGATTTTCGCTATCTTAAGCTCTATTTTTCTGAATTCTTCATACGTCGCCATTATGGTCTCCAAGTTTATTCAGCCACTTATATGCTAAGTCCCGATGTCTTAAGACCGAGGCCTCAAGATTTTACATATAATAACATGAAAGAGCCGTTGTAGACAAGACCAAATCGGTTGATAAAAAAATAACAGCCACCCTCACGGCCTATGCCGCATTGATGGCTGTTATTTTTAATATGTCTTAAATTTACTCAGCTACTTTTATAGCTGCTGCTTCTTTGGTGCCTTCTTTGGTTTTAATCTTTATCTTCTCACCTATCTTAAGCTGATTCAAGGTGACAACATCCAAAGTAGCTCCGAGGATCTTGGTGCTCTGGGTAACTGTATACTCCATAGCCTTCCCAGTCTCATCCGTCACGGTTATCGTACTATTGGCAATGCCCTTTGCAGGCTCAGCCAATGTTACGTTAGTTAACGTGCCAACCGCAGCCTTAGTGTCAGAGACCACCTGTTTCGTCTCATCTACTATTTTATTTGCCGGAGGAACCTGCTCCGCAAATGCTACTCCAGCTACAAATACAATTGCTATTAATACTAATGCTAACTTCTTCATCTTTCTCACCTCCCTTACCTGAATATCTATTATATATTTCATACCACACTATAATCAAGAACAAAATGAATTATGCTTTCATCAGGTCCTTGTTCTTCCTGCGGAATACTGTCTTCAATACTTCAAACCATAAAACACTCCAGATGCCAGCGCCCAGACATATAAAAATATCGTCAGGATGTACTGTGCCGAAATGGAACATTTTTTGCAGAAAAGGAACATAAACTATAAGCGTCAGAAATATTATGGCTATAACGAGAACGTTTATAAGCGCCTTATTTGAAACGGAAAATAGTGATATTATACCTTTTGTCCACGAGCGGTTCGTAAGTATAAGACATAGGTTCGATATAATAAGGGTCACGAACGCAAGAGTGCGGGCCCCTTCTTCAGTCTGCCCGAAATGCAGCGCCAATAAAAATACCGCTATAACCGCCACGAGAGAGGATACACCCTGAAAAACACTTAAGGTCAGCAGCTTCCTGCCAAACAGAGATTCCTCAGGATTTCTCGGAGGCCTGGTCATAACATTATTCTCTGCGGGTTCCGATTCAAAAACGACCGAACATGCCGGGTCTATTATAAGCTCAAGAAAAACTATATGAGCCGGATAGAGTATTATGGGCCAGCCCATGATAACAGGTATCAGGGTGGCTCCGGCTATAGGAACGTGCACACTTATTATATACGCCATCGCTTTTTTCAGATTATCAAATATCCGCCTGCCCAGCCTGACCGCTTCTACTATGGACGAGAAATCGTCGTTTAACAAAACTATCTCGGAAGCTTCCCTGGCCACATCCGTGCCGCGGCCGCCCATAGCGATGCCTATCTGCGCGCTTTTTAGAGCAGGCGCGTCATTAACGCCATCACCTGTCATAGCCACTACTTCGCCGTTGGCTTTAAGAGCGTTCACTATCAGAAGTTTTTGTTCCGGCTGCACCCTGGAAAAGATATTAACCTTTTTGCATCTTTCCTGCAGAATACCGGGCTCCATCTTTTCAAGCTCGGGCCCTGTAATAATTTCACCCGGGTTAGATAAGCCTATTTCTTTGGCGATATTCTGGGCGGTAATAGGATAATCACCCGTGATCATAACTACTCTTATTCCTGCCCCATAGCATTCCTGCACTGCTGATGGAACGCTTGGCCGTATAGGATCCGCCAAAGCTATAAGACCGATAAATTTGAAATCGAAATCGTGCTGCGAAGAAGGAAGTTTCTCTTTTACAAAATTCGCCTTTGCCACGCCCAGAACGCGAAGGCCCTGGCTGGCCATTTCATTTACATGGATCGAGAGCTCTTTCTTTTCACCCTCGCTAAGATGGCATAGGTCCTGGATAGCCTCAGGCGCACCCTTGGCCGAAACGACAAATCCTTTTTTGTCCGGCGTCTCCCAGACATGAGAAAGCGCCATCATATTTTTAGAAAGCGGATATTCTTCGATAAGAGGCCAGTCATTATGTATATGTTCTGTATTATATAAAGTTTTATATCCCAATTCTTCCAATGCTTTCTCCATCGGATCAAAAGGATCTTTTTTGCTCGCCAGGATTCCGTATTCTACTACTTCATGAAAACTTTCAGGCAGAGCCGGACCTTTTCCATCGGTGATGACATGAAACCCTTTGCCGTTAAAAAGCTTCTTTATCGACATTTTGTTCTGTGTAAGCGTCCCTGTTTTATCCACACACAATACCGTGGCTGATCCAAGGGTCTCGACAGCAGCTGCCTTGCGGGTAAGCACGTCTTTCTTTGAAATTCTCCACGCACCGAGCGCTAAAAATATAGTCAGAACTACCGGAAATTCCTCGGGCAGCATAGCCATAGCCAGCGTTATGCCTGTAAGGAAGCTCTGCAGCCAGCTGCCTCTTGTAAGGCCGTAGACGACTACCACTAATACGCAAAGCAAAAGTGCTAGAGTAAATATAACTTTAACGATCCTACCGGTCTCTTTCTGTAATCTCGTCGGCTCTTCCTTTATCTCACCAAGCGCCTTGCCAATCTTCCCCATCTCTGTGGCGGAGCCGGTCTTGACGACCTTGGCCACTCCCTGTCCATGCACAATAAGGCTGCCGGAATAAAGGAACGGCATGTCGTCACCGCCCGGGCGCTTAAATTCCACTTCTTCGCGCCTCTCGGCTATCTTCCGCACCGGAACTGACTCGCCAGACAGTATGGACTCATCCGCCGTGACATTCATTCCCCATACCATGATAGCATCAGCCGGGACCCTGTCGCCTTCACGGATTATGATTACATCCCCTGCAACAACCTCTTTACCCGATATTCTCTTCTGTTCCCCATCGCGGATAACCAGGGCTCTCGGGCTAGACAGGTCTCTCAAGGCATCTATTGCTCTCTCCGCCTTGCCTTCCTGATATATGGTAATTCCCATTATTACAAATACAAACCCTAGAAGCATTATAGCTTCCTGAATATCGCCCAATATAAGGTAAATAGAGCCGCACGCTACAAGGAGCAGAAACATCGGCTCCTTGAACACTCCGAAGGCTATCGCAAATACACTCCTCGTTTTTGCGGTAGGCAGCTCATTATATCCGTCCCGTTTAAGTCTTTCGGAAACTTCGGCCGCGGTAAGTCCTTTAATATTTTTTAGATCCAGCTCTTTCATGGATGCGCCTTTTTGGTTTTCCTGTATTTTATAAATTTCATCACAAGGATTATCATTAAATAAGCTCCCAGCGCTGATAATAAGGCTATTACTAAATATCCTGTCAGGACGGGAAGGATTATTTCAAGTGCGGATGTTTTAAATAAACTCGATAAATGAAAATCTTTTAAAAGCGCCGTCCATCTCGACCGGATGATCTCGCTATTTATTCCAAAAATTGCAGATCCCGCTTTTATTGCAAATAAAAAAGCGATTACAGTTACCCATGTATTGGATAAAATCCCGCCCAAAACAGCGCTTGCTTTGTTTACCCTGAACAGCATTGCGAGAAATAAAGCAACGAGCGGCCCGGCAAAAGGCATTATTCCCGCAAATACGCCGAGACCGAAACCCACTGCTATTTTGTGCGGGCTGTCATTCATCCTTACCAGCTTAAGATAGATAAGCCTGAAGAAGCCTGCTGCTTTTTCCAGCGTCGTATTTTTCATATTCCGGTATGGTTATTATACTATATGGCAAATAATGACAGGTATCTATTTTTCAGATATTACCTGTATATTAAAGCCCCTCATAATAATTATAGGTAAGGAGTGAGAGCGACGCTATAAATTTCTTGGTAGGCCGCGCTGTGCCATGTTTATGTTTGGCTAAAGCGCATATAAGAAAATCGCCTTTGTCGGTGTAAACTATTCCCACGTCATGACATACACTGTTTTCAAGGCCGGTCTTATGCGAGACTACAACGCCTTTTGGCAATTTTCGCGGAATCCGGTCATTCACCTTTTGATCGGCTAAGATATCGAGGCATTTTTGCGACACATCCCTATTAATGAATTTCCCGCGATAAAGCTTCTCGAGAGCATTGGCCATATCCTGGGCGGTTGTATAATTTTCCACTCCATTTTTCCTGTGCTTAAAATCCATCATCTTGCGCGATAAATTGGTATGCCTTAACCCGAATTTTGCAAAATAACCTTCCAGCACATCCATGCCCATCTTATTGATAAGCATATTGGCTGCAGTATTGTCGCTTTCTGTTATCATGAGCCGGATCAAGTCTTCTATTTTACAGACTGTGCCCGCAGGTGAGTTTTTAAGTTTCCCTGAGCCATCTGTTTTGTCGGACTGCTTTAACTCCATTGTATCATCCAGTTTTATCCTGCCTTCCTCGGCAGCTGCAAAATATGCCATCATTATAGGTATTTTCACAAGACTAGCCGAAGGTATCGGCATGTCCTTGTTCTCTTCTATCTGCCAGCCAGTATCGAGATCCTTTACGATAACGGCAACTTCACCTTTATAGCCCTTATTTACCCTGTCAACGGCTTTTGCCAGCTTATTCCAGGAAGCACGGCGCAGCTCCAGCAGACGGGCCTTCTCCATTTCCGACTTCCAGACATGATAGCCTAAAAATATTCCGGCAAAAACGGCCACAACAACAACTGCTATTATTAAAAATGTTTTTTTCTGCATACCAATTTTTTTATAGGTTTATCTGTACATCGGCAGGAATGTGAGAGCAGCCCATATGATAGACGTCGTTACTAGTCCGACTGTTAACCCGATCCCGAACCATCTTATGAAAGTCATTTTAATATTTTTTTCTTTTTCCAGCATACCAAGTGCGACAATATTTGCCGTAGAACCCACGAGTGTAATATTGCCGCCCAGACATCCGCCGAAGAGAAGCGCCCACCACAGAGCCTGTGAATTGACACCGATCGCTTTGAAGCTATGGACTATAGGTATGATGGCGGCTACTAGCACGACATTATCCAGGATTGCCGAACCTATGCTGGATATCCAGAGAATAGAACCTGTCAGAATGCTCAGGCTGCCGCTGGCCAATTCAACCAGCCGCTTCGCCATAACATCTGTAGCCCCTGTATATTGGAGCGTTCCTGCCTGGGCAAATAAAAACAGAAAGAATAAGAGCGTCCACCATTCTACATCTCTTTCGATATGTTTCCTGGCATTATGCTTTTTCCATATGAAAACCACACCGCAGGAAATAAGCGGTGCGGCAAGAAGTATTGTGCTTGGCCCTAAGTTCCACAGTAATTCTAAACGATGGTGAAGCGATATCACTATAATGGTCAGAATAAACACACTGATGCTTATCTTCAGGTCTTTCGTAAAAACAAGCGGCTTTTCCATTGCTGCTAATTGTTTATTTTTAAAATGCTTTAATTTCTCATCCATCTCTTTGAGCTGTTTACCATACCACACGGCACAGATAACTATGGTCGCCGTAAGGCACAGCGCCGCAAGCGGGGCAGCCTTAATTATAAAATCTTCAAATGTCAGGCCAGATTTGGTAGCTATCAGAATTCCTATGGGATTTCCGAGAACGGTAGCAGAGCTGCCTATATTTGTAGCTAGAACGGATGTTATCAAGAACGGAACCGGATCTATTTCCAGCCTATCGCATATTTCCAGTATCGCCACTACCATAAATATGATCGAGGTCACTTCATCTACCAGCGACGCCATAACTGCAGAAACAACCGAGAGTATTATTATGAATTTTTTAGAATTAAGTTTTTTTACGCCAAGCAGAAGATGCGATATTAAATTAAAAAAACCGTTCTCTTTCAGGAGCCCCACAAGCACCATCATGCACACTAAAAACAGAATGACTTCCAGCGAGGCAAACCGGATCATATGCTCGATGTCTATGGTTTTCGTTATTAGCAGGAGCGCTGTGCCAATGAACGCAAAGCTCAGCCGGAAATCCCAAAAAAACAATGTGCCAAGTATTGATGCGGAAAATATGGCTATCGCGAGAGATTGGTGACAATTCATCCCGAAATGTTGTGCCAAAAACCCCAGGGAAAGCGCTATGCCTATAAGTAAAACAAATTTCTTCGTCATATATTATTATTATATACTCTTATTTTATAATTGTCCAAGAACAAAACGGGGGCGGTTACTTTTTAAAAGTAAACCTGCCCCCGGATTTTTAATGAAACTATTTTTACGTGCCCAGTTTCGTCTTTCCAGAATTATCGGTGCAGCATGGAACTTTATTGCCCAGCGAATCTGTCATGCATGCCGGTTTAGTTGCTGCTGGCTGTGCAGGTGCGCTTTTACTGCATGGCTTACAACCCTTGCCCCAATCCATAATACATTTGCTCGCCTCATTAAAAACAGTCTCCGCGCTTGCCGGTACAGACAAAGCAATGAGAGCCAATACTGCTATAACAACTATAAAATATTTACTCATGCTTCCCCCTTTCTTCTTTCTATTTAGAAAGTATATACTATGAAATGTGCGGTGGCAACAATATCTGCGTATTTTAATATTATTCATATCTCAGGGCTTCGATGGGGTTAAGCTTAGCGGCCTGCCTGGCGGGCCACAGACCGAATATCAGTCCTACGCATACAGAGAAGATGGTGGCCAAAAGGACAGAAAATAAAGAAATTATTATGGCCCAACCTGCAATAATAGAAAGGATAAAAGCTATTAATGCTCCGATCGCCACACCCGCAATACCTCCGGCAAATGTCATCGTAACTGCTTCTATAAGAAACTGGCCCATTATATCGGCATCTCTAGCGCCTATCGCTTTTCTCAGGCCTATTTCTCTTGTCCGCTCAGTTACCGAGACGAGCATTATGTTCATAATACCTATCCCTCCTACAAGAAGCGATATCGCGGCGATAGCGCCTAACAATAGAGACATGGTTTTTGTGGTAGTTTCGATGGTCTGCTTAAGATCTGTCATATTCCTTATTTCAAAAGCGTCTTCGGCCTTATTGGCAGGTATGCGATGGCGTTTTATTAAAAGTTCCGATATTGACGCCTGAACATCGTCCATCAAAGATATATCACTGACTTCTACATCTATCGAATCTATATATTGTTTACCGGAAAGCCGATACATAGCGGTAGTAATAGGTATTATAACTACATCATCCTGATCTCTCCATCCGGCAGTCCCCTTTTCCGGCACAATGCCTATTATTTTGAACGGAATACGTTTTATTTTTATATCCTGGTTAAGCGGATTGGTCTCTCCGAAAAGATTCTTTAATACCGTATTCCCTATCAGGGCAACTCTTGCCCGCGTACGGATCTCGTCTTCTCTAAAAAACCTTCCGACCGTCGGGACAGAAGCGTGCATATCAGGGTAGTTTACGCCCGTGCCCTGGACCTGCGTATTCCAGTTTTTGTTACTATATACCAGCTGGCAGCTATCGGTTACACTGGGCGAAATGGCTTTTACGCCTGGTAATTTAGCAATGGCGTCAACATCTTGAAAGGTAAATCGCGTAACAGTTCCAACACCTAAAGATATGCCGTGCAAACGCGGCGACCCCGGACGTATCATAAGAAGATTGGAACCTAAAGACGATAACTGTTTTTGGATCGAAGCCTGGGCACCCGTTCCCAGGGCAAGCATCGCTATAACAGCGGCCACACCTATCAATATACCCAGCATAGAGAGAAGCGATCGCATTTTATGTGATATTATGGAAAAGAAAGCCTGTCTTAAATGATCTACGAATTCGGCCCGCTTTGCTTCAGACTGAGATTCGGATGTTATACTATCTATCGATATGGCCACAGACGTTATTTCCACAGCCTCTGTTTTTTTATCTTTTTTTTCATCAGAAACAATTTTACCGTCTCGCATACGAATAATTCTTTTCGCGTATTCAGCCACCTCTTCTTCATGGGTAACCATAACGACTGTCTTGCCTGTCTTATTAAGCTCTGTTATGAGCGCCATTATTTCATTCTGGCTCTTTGTATCAAGATTGCCGGTAGGTTCATCGGCAAAAATTATAAGAGGATCGTTTACAAGGGCCCTGGCTATAGCTATGCGCTGCTGCTCGCCTCCTGAAAGTTCATTGGGTTTATGAAGCGCTCTTTTGGCAAGGCCCACTTCGGTTATCCTCTGCATGGCCTTGTCCTTCATATGGCGTTTGCCGGCGTATATCAAAGGGAGCTCAGCATTTTCGAGCGATGTTATCCGCGGTAATAAGTGAAACTGCTGAAAAACAAATCCCATAAGATGATTTCGCAGAAGCGCAAGTTGATTATCGCTAAGCCCGGTTATATTTTTACCGCATAAAATATATTCTCCGGAATCGGGCCTGTCCAAAAACCCCAGTAGATGCAGGAGCGTGGACTTCCCGGAGCCTGAAGGCCCCATAATAGCGACAAACTCCCCCTGACCTATAGACACAGACACGCCCTGCAGAGCCGCCACAGCTGCTTCTCCGGTAGCATAGGTTTTTTTTATATTTTTTAGCTCTATCAGACTCATTATTTATTCACGTTTTTAACGTCTTTTTTTCTGGCTGGCATAAATGGATTGGTTCCAGCATTGGCAGTTTTAGCGATTTTATATTTCTTCGTTATTATCAGCACTTTATCGTTTTCCGTCAAACCTGAAATTATTTCTATATTTTTGTCGTCGGAAATACCCGTTTCCACGATTCGCTTTTCAGGCGTCTTCCCGGTCCCGTTCTTTATCAGGACATAGGCCTCTCCTCCGGCCTCGCGCTGGACCGCATCTGCCGGAAGCAATAAAATATTTTCCTTCTCTTTATCTATTATATCCACCGTAGCGCTCATGCCCGACCGAAAAACATCCGGTACATTCTCCGGTAAAATATCAGCATGATAAATGACAACGTTATTTACGGTTTCTGACTCATAATAAATATGATTAACTGTGCCTTGTATCTTTATTTTAGGATAGGCATCTAAAGCTATTGCGGCTCTTTGTCCGATCTTAACCTTACCTATATCTGTCTCATCTATCTGAGCCTGCACGATAAGGTGATCCGACAAAACCAGCACTACGTCCGAAGATGTTATTGTCTGCCCAGGATAATCTTTACTGACTATTACTTCACCATTTATGGGTGAAATCAGCGGCGCAGCCTTATATACTTCCTCCCAATATTTAACAGATTCCTCTCCCTTTGCTTCCGCAGCGTCCAATAATGCCGCTCTTTCGGTAGAGCTCATCCATGCTAAGGTCTGTCCTTCTTTAACTATATCACCTTCGTTAACTAAAATTTTCTCCAGCCTTCCATTTATAGGCGGTTTTAACTCCAGTCTATTTTGAGGCTGGACTGTTGCGGTGGCAGTTATAGAGGTCTGTATATTTCCTATAACAGGATTAATTTCTTGTGTGGTTTCATTTGATGTCTTATGTTTTGCCTTACCAAAAATAACTATTGCCGCGGCAATAGTTATAAATATTAGTAAATACATGAGCAGCTTACGCTTAATCATAATCGAGCGTTCCTCCTTTTGCCTGAACCCAGTTAGCTTCCGCTATCATAGCGTTTAATTTAGCGTTAACAAAAACCTTTTTTGCCGCGACTAGCGCGTTTTCTATTATTATCCAGTTATCATATATAAGAAGCCCTATGGAATATTCTGCCTCGGCTATTCTTGCACGCACTTCCGCGGCCTCAAGCACTTTTGCCTGCACCGTCGTATTTTCAATATTATTCTGCAGCTGAGTCCATGTATTGGATAAGGTATAAATTACGCCGTCTCTGCCGCTGCGCTCATCGGCTTCCGCCTGACCCAGCGTCGCTTTTGCTTTCTGAACAGTAGCTATAGTATTGCCTCCGTCAAATATAGGAAGGGACAGGCTTGTGCCTAAAGACCACTGGTTTTGATCCGGAAACGCGTCTGTATTAGAATTACTCTCTCCCGCCGTCAAATAAATCTGAGGGAAAAATCCGGCTTTAGCGGATTTCAGATCAAATTTAGCCGCTTCTTTCTTTTCTATAAGCTGCCGTAAAAGCGGGGTGGTGTCTGAAAGCTTTTCGAAATCGGGACGCACGTGTTCAGCTTCTCTTACTTCAAGGGCACCCATAGCAGTAAAAGGGACGAACTTTCTCGCGCCCAACTCTTTCATAAGCTGCCGCTGCGCCAAATATACATTTCTCTTAGCCTGATTCACGTCATACACTGCCTGCGCAAGATCGGCTTCCGAGGTAAGTAAAGATCCTCTGTGTTCCCTGCCGCCCTCATAACGCAATCTGACAAGTTCTAAATTTTGCTTTCGCCTTCCCTCTATTTCCTCGGTAACTTTAACGAGTTCCTGCGCTGCCAATAGATTGGAATAAGCCGTCCGCAGCTGCAGCCTTATATTAGATGAAGTCACATCGTAGTTATAACGGGAGGCTTCGATGCTCCTTTGGTTGGAAGAGAGCGTATACGATGTCTTAAAACCGTCAAACAGCAATTGCTGCAGATCCGCCCCGTATTCATATCGGGTGCTCGATGCCGATTCGCCGCCGCCCTGAAGTGAAGTCACTCCCTGCCCCGAAGAACCTGACGATGTGACGCCCACTCCATTTGATGTATTCTCAGCGGCAGTGCCTGTTATCTGCGGCAGGACAGCACTGCGCGTTATCTCTTTTGACGCCTTAGCCTGCTTGATCTTCTCAAAAGCAGAAACAAGGTCCGGATGCTGTCGTTTAGCCTCCCGGACGCAATCATCCCATGATATCTGCGGCTCTTCTGCCAGAGCCACAGTCGTCGAAAACAGAACATATATAAACGCGGTTACCGCAACTTTAATATATCGTTTAATCATTTATTTCTTGTGCCTTTGCTCTGCTCTTTTTTCCATTTTTTCCGTAAATTTTTTAAACTGGTCCGGAGATAATATCCTTCTCACCTCTAATATACCCGCAAGCCTACGGTCCTGCATATCGGCATGCATCTGTTTAAGTTCATTGTTTATCTGCGTAACCTTATTTACGTCCATATTCTGCTTCTGGAGCTCGTTCCGTAAAAGATCTTCTTTTGACCGCATCGCATCAAATGCCGACTTCATCTCTTCTTTATGTTTATTCTTATTCTCATCCAGCATCCTCTTCTGTTCCGCTGTGAGGTTAAGGTCTTTAAATATATCTTCCCGCGGAGGGCCTTTCTTATCCATAAAATCTTTTCCATCCGGCCCGTCATCTCCCGGATGATATGCATAAATATCCGGGGAAGACAAAGCTAATGCCATAAAAACGAATATTGCTGCTATTATACTTTTTTTCATAACGCCTCCTTTTACATAAAATATTTTTCGATCGTAGTTCCGAGCCCTGTGCTGTTGTTAGCTGATGCGTCTGCCGATGAAACTGTCAGGTAATTAAAGTAGTCAAGCTGTTCCGCCGCTGCCCTATTATAGCCGGATCTGAAATGAGCCATGGTTCCTATGGCAATGACCAATATCAGGACACTTGCGATAGCAAATGCCGGTTTTGGTATATATAAAATGGATTTCAGTCCCGATAAAATATCCGGCACAAAGCTTTTCTTTTTCTCTCTTTCGGACAATATGCCCTCTTTTATCCTCCTCCAGACATACTCGGGAGGATTAGCGCATTTTGCGTTGAGGAAAACTTCTTCGGAAGCTTTTTTTACATTTAGATAAAAACTTTTGCAGACAGGGCATTTAGCCATATGTTCATCTATGAGGGATTTCCCTTTTGCGTCCATCTCACCGTCCAGATAATCTGTAAGTATTACTTGCCTGATCTTTTTACAGTTCATCTTTAATCACCTCTTTCCTTGTATTAATCAATTTTTCTCTGGCCCTGTTCAGTCTTGACCGGACAGTATTTATACTTATCTTTAAAGTATCGGCGATCTGCTGATAGCTTAACCCTTCAAGATTCCGCAGTATCACGCATACCCTCTGATCGGGATTAAGGATCTGTAGAAATAGATGCGCCGCTTCTTTATGGTCAATTCCGTTCGCCTTGGGTTCGCTTACCATATCCCACGGATTCAGGCATTTCTGATATTTTTCACGCCTATCTTTTTCTTTCGACATCTTTTTTGAGTGATTTATGGCGCAATTTACTGTGATCCTGTAAACCCACGTCTTAAAGGAAGACTGCATACGGAAATATTTCATCTGCTTATGCACTTTTAAAAAAACCTCCTGCGTAACCTCTTCGGCGTCCTGCGCATTATTGGACACCCTATAGGCAACATTATATACAAACGCTGACGTTGCCCTGTAAATAGCCTCAAAAGACTCCATATCGCCTTCGGCGGCTTCTATTATAAGCTCTTTCGATATATCCTGCATGGGCGCCTTTTATTTCAAATGCTTTAGATTGCTTACTAGTTAGACAATGGAAACAGGGGAAAAGTTCCATTTACACCAGGAGTTATTCTACACCTAAAGGCGGGTAAATTTATATAATGATTTATTTTATCAGTGCTTTTATTTTTTTAAGCAAGATTTCGGGTTCAAACGGCTTCAGGATGCCGTCTTCTGCTCCGGTTATTTCTATCTTTTCCTGCACCTGCTGTGCAGTCGCGGTAAACAAAATAACCGGGATTTTTTTAAATTCCGGATCGGCTTTCAGCTTTTTACAGAATTCTTCCCCTCTCTCTCCGGGCAGCAACAGATCCAGCAATATCAGATCCGGCTTTTCCTTTCTGATAAGCTCCATTAATCCTTTGGTATTTGTTGCCTCCAATACATCGTATCCGGATCTTTTCAGCCTTATTTCAGAAAGATATAATATATCTTTCTCGTCTTCAACTATAAGTATTTTTTTCCGCATTTTTTACCCCGTTCTTTTTATTCAGCGGCAGCGTGAAATAAAATTCCGAGCCCTCCTGCCATCTTGACTCTACCCATATCCTGCCGCCATGTTTTTCTATTATCTCTTTAGATATAGGCAGCCCAAGTCCGGTCCCTCCGGTATTTTGTCCCGTCGCAGATTCGATCCTCTCAAATTTTTTAAACATTCTTGGCAGATCTTCCGGCTTTATCCCTATCCCGGTATCTCTCACACAAACTTTTATCCATTTTCCTTCGGATCTCGTCACTATAGTTATATTTCCCTGTTCCGTAAATTTGACGGCATTATTGATGAAGTTCAGCAACACCTGCAGGATCTTGTCTTTATCAAATGATAGGCTGGGAATGCTTTTATCAAGATCTAAAGTAAGGCTGAGTTTCTTTTCCCGCACAAGGCCGCCCATCACCTGACAGCACTCTTCGACAACCTCGTTAATATTATGTTTTTTCAGGCGGAACGGCATTTTACCAGATTCCAGCTTCTGAAAATCAAGGACATCATCAATAAGCCTGTTGAGCCTGTCAACGTTCTTCTTCACAACGTTTAAGATATTTTTATTTTCACTCCCCACCTCACCTTCCAGCTCGTCTACAACTATCGAAATGCCTTCTTTAATAGCTGCAAGCGGGGTCCTTAGCTCATGGGAGACTGTGTTCATAAAATTATCTTTCATAGTTACCAGCCGCTTCCGCTCAGTGATATCTCTGAGCATGGATATGATCCTGTATTTACCTCCTATCACTGCGCGTTTTACATTCGCTTCCACCCAGAAATACCTGCCTGCTTTATCTATGCCTAGCCATTCAAAAAGCTGGGGCTCCCCATCTGCAGCAAGTTTGTAGAAATTTTCCGCTTCTTTCCAGGTATAACCCGTCTCATCCGTCATAAAATGTTTTATGTAAAGCTTCTTCATATCTTCTTTTGAGTAGCCGAACATCTCGCATGCGGCCCTATTAGCATCGATCGTTTTATACGTCTGAATATCTCTTATAAGGATAGCATCGCTTGCTGTTTCAAATATAGACCTGTAATTATCTTCCGACATCTGAAGCGCTGCTTCTATCTTTCTGCGTTCGGTAATATCCCTGAAGCTTCCCAGAATATATCGTTTCCCTTTCAAAAAAATCTGCGCAGTATTTATGTCGGCATAAATTACTGCTCCGTTCTTCTTTTGCACAGGCACATTAGTAATGAGACTTATATCTCCGCGGGCTTGTTCTTCAAATTTCTCAATAATATCAGAAAGATTTTCTTTCGGATGAATATTATCTACGGCAAGACGCACCATCTCTTTTTCGCTGTATCCCAGCATCTGGCACATAGTTTTATTGGCCATATAAAACCGCCGGGTTATGGGATCTGCTAAAAGAAAACCGTCCCTGGCCTTACTAAATATAGCCTTAAATTTTTCTTCCGATTCTTTTGCAAATTTAAAAAGCTCCCGGTAATAAGATTCGGACAACGCTAACTTTTTTGTCCTTTCCTTTACAATGCTTTCAAGATGTTGCCGGTATTTTTCAAGCTGAACTTCCTGGGTTTTATGTTCCGTAACGTCTGTAAGTGTGCCGTAAAATATAACGCTGCCGTCCGGCTCTATTTTTTTAGGAATAGACCTGCCCTGGATCCATACTACTTTCCTGTTCTTTTTTCTTAACCTGAAATCATGCGCCCACGGCTTAAACTCTTCCACCGCCTTTTTGATAGATTCGAAAACTAACGGCGCGTCTTCCGGCAAAATCTTGCTCCAGGCCTTTGAAAAATCTTTAAGTATTTCATCTTGTCTGAGACCGAAAATATTTTTTGTGGCTTTATTTACAAAAATAAATTTCTGGGTTCCGTCTGGCATAAACTGGTACTGATATACCACCACGGGAAGCATGTCGGTTATCTCGCGTATTTGCCGCTCACTATCCCGCAGGGCCTGCTCAATTTTCTTATGCTCCGTAATATCTGCGTTCACTTCGGCAACGAGCCATTCTCCGTTTTCGTCTTTATACGGTATGGTGGTCACCTGTATAGTTCTGTTGCCCTCTCTAGCCAGAACCTCCTCGGTAAC
Organism: Candidatus Omnitrophota bacterium; assembly: GCA_041663425.1. Classification (GTDB taxonomy): domain Bacteria; phylum Omnitrophota; class Gorgyraeia; order 2-01-FULL-45-10; family 2-01-FULL-45-10; genus FEN-1322. Next base: position 78,243 of record JBAYMS010000001.1, on the reverse strand, counting down.
AACCGGTAATTTTGTTGCAAAAGCTTTTTTAATGCCGCATCTTTGGCACGTTTTATCTCTGCCCATGAAGTATTCGTAGCACTTTTTCCCGGTCGGATCACCGTAAACCTTTTTCCATTCAGGGTCTATGTATACAACGTTAAAATTTTTATCGATTATATCAAGGCCGGTTTTTGTGGCACCGAGGATAAACTCGATCCTTTTTTGCAGCCCTATTATTTTCTGCGTGCGTTCTATAACTATTTTCTCAAGCTGACTTTCATTTTGTTTTTGTGTTTTTCTGGTCACCTGAATCTCCTATAAAAATAAAAACCTAAGAACTATTTAAGACTTAAATAGTTCTTAGGTGTGAATACCTATTGCTACCATAGACATACGATTCCCCCTTCGTAGTCAATAATAGAAAGCTATATTATATTCTACCTCTCATACTTATTATCTAGCAATATAAATATAAAAATACATGTGCCTATACGGCAACAATCTTTGGTTCGTTATATTGCTCATGGTATTCCTGTAACGAAATAGGCTTACTCTGCGCTTTTTTAATTTCTTTTATACCTTCAACGCTCGCCTTTGCTGCTGCCATAGTCGTTATGTAGGGGATCTTAAACTGGATGGCCATCATCCTTATATAGCTATCATCATTTTTGCCGCTCTTCCCCTGGGGAGTATTTATTATGAGGCTCAGCTGTTTATTTTTTATCGCGTCAGAAATGTTCGGCCTGCCCTCATGAAGCTTACTAATCAGCGTGGCCTCCACACCTTTTTCGGCCAGATATTTCTTTGTATTATCTGTCGCGTATAAAGCAAACCCAAGACTTGAAAGCTCTTTAGCTATAGAAAGCGATTCTTTTTTGTCTTTGTCGGATACGGTAATCAATATATTCCCTTCCTGCGGAAGCGGGGTTCCTACGGCATCCTGAGCTTTTGCGAAAGCAAGGCCGAACGACTTATCTATACCCATCACCTCACCAGTAGCCCTCATTTCAGGACCCAGAACAGGGTCAACTTCGGGAAACATGTTAAATGGGAACACCGCCTCTTTAACCCCGACATATTTGGTATGTCTTGCACGCAGTTCCGGAAAATCTTTCATCTTTTTTCCCAGCATCAACTGAGTGGCGATCCTCGCAATAGGAAAACCGATCACTTTTGATACGAACGGCACGGTTCGCGAAGCGCGTGGGTTTGCTTCAAGTATATACACCTGGTCATCGCATATCGCGAATTGTATATTTATAAGCCCTATTACTTTCAGCTCTTTCGCGATCTTAACAGTATATTTTTCTATGGTCTTTAAATGTTCCGTTTTTATCATGCGCGGAGGAATTGTACATGCCGAATCACCGGAATGTATACCTGCTTCTTCTATGTGCTCCATGACCGCGGCGATAAATGTATTTTCTCCGTCGCAGAGAGCGTCAACTTCACACTCCAGCGCATTCTCCAGAAATCTGTCGAGAAGCATCGGATATTGCGGACTTACCTGTATTGCCTCTTTGGCATACCGTCGCAGTGTCGTCTCATCATAGACAACTTCCATTCCCCTGCCGCCCAGCACAAAGGATGGGCGCACCATAAGCGGATAGCCTATCTTTTTTGCTATTTCAAGCGCTTCTTCTATTGAAAATGCCGTAGCCCCGTCTGTCTGGCGGATGTCGAGCTCTATCATCTTTCTGCGGAATAATTCTCGGTCTTCCGCAAATGCGATACTCTCAGGGCTCGTCCCGAGTATTTTAACGCCATTTTCCTGGAGCTCCTGGGCTATATTTAACGGCGTCTGTCCGCCGAACTGGACGATAACACCTTCCGGCTTCTCTTTCTCATAAATTGTCAGGACATCTTCTACTGTGAGGGGTTCAAAATACAGTTTATTGGAAGTATCATAGTCTGTGGAAACGGTTTCGGGATTGCAATTTACCATGATCGATTCATATCCCTCGTCACGCAGAGCAAACGCGGCATGGACGCAGGTGTAATCAAATTCTATTCCCTGACCTATACGATTGGGCCCGCCGCCTAAAATCATTATCTTTTTATTAAGCGAAACCGGAACTTTATCCTCACCTTTAGAATATGTCGAATAATAATATGCCGCATCTTTAACTCCGCTTACCGGAACGGGCTCAAACCGCGCACCGCCCATAAGACCTTTACGTCTTTTTCGCACAGCGGATTCGGTGACCTTGAACAGGTTGGCCAAATATTTATCCGCAAAACCCCATTCTTTTGCCTGTTTAAGCATGTCATCCGGGAGCGAGTTCCATAAATAGGCCCGTATCTTCTCCTCGAACATCACAAGCTCCTGCATCTGGGTGATAAAATATGTGTTTATACATGTCATGCGGTTCAGCTCTTCCGCCGTCATGCCTTTGCGCAGGGCCTCATACATTAAAAACACCCTTTCACTCGTCGGAAAAGCAAGCCTTAAGCGCAGGTCATCCAGTGAGAATGTATTAAAATCTTTGGCAAATCCCAGGCCGGATCTTCCGATCTCAAGCGACCTAATGGCCTTCTGCATTCCCTCTTTAAAATCCTTACCGATACTCATTACTTCACCGACAGCTTTCATCTGGGTGCCGAGGATATCTTTAGCTTTTGGAAATTTTTCAAATGCCCATCTGGCAAATTTAATTACAACATAATCTCCGTTTGGCTCATATTTCTCAAGAGTGCCCTTGCGCCAGTAAGGCATTTCATCCATATTAATACCTGCTGCAAGTTTAGTGGAAATGCGCGCTATCGGAAAACCCGTTGCCTTAGAGGCAAGGGCGGAAGAACGCGACGTGCGAGGATTGATCTCTATAGCTACCAGGCGGTCATCTTTCAGATTATGCGCAAACTGGATATTCGTTCCGCCGACCACACCTATGGCATCAACGATCTTATAAGAGAACTCCTGCATCTTTTTTTGTAATTTTTCAGGCACGGTGATCATGGGAGCTACACAAAAGCTATCGCCGGTATGTACACCCATCGGATCGATATTTTCTATGAAACATACTGTTATCTTCTGGTTTTTCTCGTCGCGCACCACTTCGAGCTCAAGTTCTTCCCAGCCTATTACCGCCTCCTCTATAAGCACCTGATGAATAATGCTTGCCGCAAGACCGCGGAGCGTTATCGTCTTAAGTTCTTCGTGATTATACGCTATGCCTCCGCCGGTTCCGCCCATCGTATATGCCGGCCTCACAACAACCGGATAGCCAAGCTTTGCGGCAACTTTCTCCGCCTCTTCGATACTATGGCATGTTTCCGAAAGAGGAACATCAATACCCAATTTTTTCATCGTCGCCTTGAAGGCCTCCCGGTCTTCTCCGCGCTCAATAGCATCAGCTTTGACCCCGATTATTTTCACATTGTATTTTTTTAAAATGCCGGACTTGTGAAGATTTGAAGCGAGATTGAGACCGGTCTGCCCGCCGAGATTCGGAAGAAGCGCGTCAGGGCGTTCTTTCGCAATTATTTTTTCTACGCTCTCTAAGGTAAGCGGCTCGATGTATGTCCTGTCGGCCATTCCCGGATCGGTCATGATCGTCGCAGGGTTAGAATTGACAAGGACCACTTCATACCCCTCTTCCCGCAAGGCCTTACAGGCCTGGGTTCCGGAATAATCAAATTCGCAGGCCTGTCCTATGATTATAGGCCCCGAACCGATGATAAGTACTTTTTTAATATCTGACCGCGACGGCATAGATTTTCCTCCAAAGTTTTATATTATTATTTAAATAAAAACGGCCTGCTTCCAAGTGCGGCAGAATGCTACAGCCATTTCCTTCGTTTAAAATATACTAGCATAGAAGCAGTAGCTACACCCATCGTTACCAATACGGCGGGATAACCAAACCTGCTTTCTATTTCGGGCATGTATTTGAAATTCATACCATATATACTGGCTATCAGGGTCAGAGGCATCATGATAGTAGTTATTATGGTGAGCGTCTTCATGATCTCATTCAACCTGTTTGAAACGATAGATGTATATGCCTCCAGAGCTCCCGTTATAACTTCGCGCAAAGCTCCGATAGTATCATTAAGCCTGAGCAGGTTATCATAAATATTGCGGTAATATATGACATTACTACTGGCGATAAACTTATTCTCTCCGCGTGTTAAAAGGCCTATCATATCTGCCTGCGGCCCTATGATCCTTCTTAAATATATAATATCGGATTTCAGATAATAAATCTTCTTAAGCGTTTCCTGCGTCGGATGCTTGAAGAGCTCGTCACTCATCACATCAACAAGATTATCAAATTCGCTTATGACTGGTGTGTATGCGTCTATACATGCGTCCAGTATGGAATAAAATAACATATCGGCACCGTGCATCATGGTGGGAGACTGTCTTTTGGCGCGGTCTTTACAAACACCGAGAGACTCTATCTGCTGATTATGAAACGTTATTACGAAATTTTTACCAAGGCAGCAGTCAAGTTCAACGACACCGGCATTATTCCGCTCTTTTCCGTTCTGTTTTTCCGGAGCAAATATTACAAAGAATATATAATCCGGGAACTGTTCCGCTTTAGAACGGACGTTGGGCATAATAAAATCTTCTACGGTAAGAGGATGGAGATTAAATATATTTGTAAGCAGGTCTATATCGGTATCTTCGAGATCGCAGATATCCAGCCACAAAAGCGTCCGCTCATCTTTAAGTGCCAGAGCCATATCTTCTGTGGAAATATTCGCATTAAAACCACGTTCCGGGTGATACGACATAGATTCGATCATATGTTTCCCCTTTGATATTAAATATTTTATTTACGCTTTTTCATTTTTTTTAAAACAAATAATACAAGTGCCGCTATAACTATAACAATCACTACCGGCTTCATATTCCTAGCCAACTCCATCATAAAAGCTGTTTTTGGTGATGGCACCATACTCTTATCCTATCCTTATTTTGTAGAATCGTAGTATGCTTTTACCTGCTCCGCAGTCATAACGTTGCTGCTTACGTTTACCTCGTCTACGGTTCCGCTGAACGGCATATTAAGCCAGCTGGAATTATAATTCTGACTTGTCTGAGAACCTATATTAAGACTGCCGGAACTATTTTGCGCGACGGCAGTATTTGTAGTATAGCTATCGAGAGCGCCATTGACATATAAACTCATTCCTGAAGAATCCCATGTCCCGACTACATAGTACCATTGCTGCGGCGCAACTACTGTTTTTGACTGAAGGAGTGCTGTCTGTGAATAGTCCGATGTCCCTGTAGGATTTATGCATAATGCAAGAGTATTGCCGGTCCAGAATTGAAGCGAATATGCTTCATCTGAAAAATCCGCATTATCACCTTTATGGATTATACCGGCAAAAGAAGGAATAGAATCCGCATAAATCCATGCTGCAACAGTTCCTTGTGTAGTCAGGTCGAGCACGGAAGAGTCTGGCACAGAAACATGGCTGCCGGTGCCGTCAAAATCCAGGGCTGCACCTACTTTGCCATCCGTCCACGCCGCATTTCCTACTATCTGCCCGGAATAAAGCCCTTCCCCTACCGTCTTTCCGGAACCTTCATTCATGCTCCAGCTATACGTAAGTCCGCCCGTAGAAGACCCGCCGTTGGATACATAGACATCGTCCCCTACTGATCCGGTAGGTGTGCCTGTATCGTCTATACCGCCTATTGTGGCAACACCGTTAAATCCAGCGGAGAAAATTATGTAGTATTTACCGTTTGGGGATAAATAATACCCATAATCAGCATCTTTTTTAAATGGGTCCAACGGTAACGATTTAACTATAAGAGGCACGGTAGCAACAAGATTTGCTAAGGCTACAGGATACACTTTATTATTATGGATAGAGAAACTTTCTACCGCCGATGAGAGCATGACCAGCTCTTTTTTGGCTTTGGCATAGGCGGCTGAATCTGCCATCCCTTTAAACCGCGGTATAGAGATGCCGATGATGATTACAATAACCGAAAAAATTATTAACAGTTCGATTATCGTAAATGCTTTTTTATGCCTTTTATATCCCATAGCATCCCGTTATTTTGGTATTTGTTTTATTATAGCCGTTAAAATTAATTATAGCAATAATTTTCAGGCGGTATTTTTGCTGTTACTCAAAATCTTTTACGCCATGCCTTGACTTTTCCTACACCTGAATGTATCCTTGTATCATGAAAAAAGACAGCAAGCTCCGGCTATTACTGCAGGAACTAAATGAAAATCCTTACAGGCAGCTTAACCTTGCATTTCTCCTGATAAGCATCATCCCTATCCTTACCCTGATTTATATAATTTATAGTAATAATTTCACTGCTGAGACATCTGTCGCCGACCTCACACGGATCTGCATCCTGGCCGGCGTTATAATTCTTCTCGGTTATACCATCGGCTATAAAGTTCTCGAGGAGATAATTAATAAAATCCTTAGTTATGCGACGAGGGCAAAAAAAGCGGATGAGTTAAAATCAAAATTTGCTATGTCTCTTGCTCACGACCTCAAAAGCCCCCTGTCCGCAATTAAAGCCGATATAGCAGGGTTAAGGGCGGGCTACCACGGAGACCTTACGGCAAAACAAAAAGAATGCATTTTGAGCTGCGACAGCGTTACGGACAGGATGAACTCCATAATCATGGAGCTGATCGACACATACAAGTATGAAGCACGCATAGCTAAATTAAATTTAAGCTTATTCGATCTGCGCGATATCGTTGACGAACAGAAACGCGAGCTTGAAGCCATAGCCGTTTCAAAAAATATTACGTTGCTGATAGAGCCTTCTAAAAAAGAACTTGCCGTCCACGCTGACCGGGAAAAGATGGTTCGCGCAATCAACAACCTCTTGAATAATTCTATAAAATATACTCCCCCCGGAGGCAAAGTCATTATCCGGATGCTGCCCGAACCTGGCTTTGCGCGGATGGAATTCTTGAATACAGGAACTCCCATAGCTGAAAATATGCTGGAGAAGATATTTGATAAATTTGAACGCCTCGATGCTTCCGTGGAAGGCCACGGCCTCGGGTTGGCAATAGCAAAAGATATAATAGAGCTTCATAACGGCAGAGTATGGGCAACCAGCGGACCTAGAAAACCAAACTGCTTTACTATTTTAGCGCCGTTGGCGCAAAAGGAGAGACACGTGCATACAAATAATAACAAGATACTTATAATAGAAGATGACAAAAATTTTGCTTCCGCGCTCGCAAATATGGTTATAGCGAATGGTTACGAAGCCTTGGTAAACAACGACGCTGCGGGAGGGCTGAAAAGCGCTCAGACAGAAAATCCGTCTCTCATCATTCTCGATCTAAGCCTGCCTGGGGTAGATGACTATTTTGTGCTGAAAAATCTCCGTCAGATTGATGCTACGCGCAATATTCCGGTGATCATTTCCACCGGCAATGTCGAAGACGATCTTGAGAAGAAGGTGCGCGACATGGGCGCGGATGACTTTATCCAGAAGCCATATGCTCCTGAGAAGCTGCTCAGCAAGGTAAAAACTTTCCTGCCAAAATAAATTATTGTCCTAAAGCGGCGCTTATCGCATCTGTTTCATAGCCAAGAGATTTTGCCCGGGCTACATCTGCCTTACTTTTATCGAAGTCCTTCTTTTTAAAATAAGCAAATGCTCTTCCGATATATGCAAAGCCATAATAAGGATTCATCTCAATAGCCTTGCTATAATCGGCGATCGCAGCGTCGGGCTTATCTGTGTAATTATAGACATTGCCGCGGTTGTAATAATATCCTGCTTCAATATCTGGCTCAAGGGCAATCGCTTTATCGAAATCTTTTATGGCAAGGTCAAACCTATCCTTTTCGAGATAAGCATAGCCGCGGTTATTATAAACCCGGCTTTTAGCGGGGGATTTTCTCACTGCGTCATCCCACAGACTGACCTCGCTCTGCCAGACAAAGTTCCTGCTATAAGTCATCGCACAATAAATGATTACTAAACACATCATGACTGTCTTCACAGTCTTTATTCCAGTGCGTTCTAAGGCGTAATATATTAACCCTGCCAGAAAAACGCTATATCCTAACATCGGCAGATACAGCCTGTGTTCAAACATAACGTCGGCTATCGGAATAACGCTCGATTCCGGTAAAAGAGTAATAAAAAACCAGAAGATCCCGAATGAGATCAGCTTGTATTTCGAAAATGTTTTAACTCCTATAATAAGAACAAATATAAGGGCAGTCATGGGCATAAAAACCTGCGGCTGTGTAAAAGATAAAGCAACGCGATAATCGTGGTCTACGTTTTGGCTCACGGGCACGATCAGAAGCTTCATATATTCTACAATAACTCCGAATTGCGTCATTAAATAGTTTGCGGGTGCAATGCCGGGCGAGCCCTCCTGGACCCTGCACATATTCGCAAAATCGATTGATCTGGTAAAAAACATGGTCGCAGGAATTATAAATAGCGTAAAAAGAAAAGGCGCGATCCGCTTCCATCTGGAGGACTGGGATTCAGTAATAAAAAAGAAATCGTAGAGCATTATGGTAAATGGCAGGATCACGGCACTCTCTTTTGTAAACATAGCTATTATTCCTGCCAGCAATGCTCCAAAGTAAAACTTTCCATCTAACAATGCCGCCCTGGCGTAAAGATACATAGACAGGATACAAAAAAACCCTGACATTGAAGTGGCTCTCTGGACTATGTAGCTTACCGCCTGAGTCTGAATAGGATGAGTTAAAAATACTAATCCTGCGAAGAATGCTATTTCCTCTCTATAATTTGTGATTCCCTGCCCCTTCATGCCGGGAGATATAAGAGTAAGCAGCATAAGCCGCCACACCAATATCGCAGAACCTATATGAATAAGAAGATTGAACAGATGGTAATATAACACGTTAAGCTTCCCCATCTGATAATTTACAGCAAATGAAAAATTCGTAATAAAGCGCGTGGGCCAATACTTCCAGATACCGCCTGGGTTTGATATATTTTTTACTGCGGTATTATCAATAATGACTATATGATCGTCGAGCTGAAAAGAGCCGGCAAGAGTATTGGAATAAATAATAAACCCAGCTACACATAAAATAAGCGTTAAAAAAACAGGGTTTAAAATTTTATTGTTATTTTCATGCATATTATTTTTTTATAGCGGATACTTTTATGCTGACCACTGACCCTTCCAGTGCTTTAATATCGTCCGGAGTTAAGTCGATGTTATCTTTGATCGCTTTTGCGGTTATATCGTGAGCCATATCGTCCATAGGAAATGATGTCTCACCAACCACGTCAATATTTTCAAAACCGGCATTTTTTATATATTCCAGATACTCTTTTTTCAGAACGGCTCCTGAAATGCAGCCTACATAAGCTTCGACCGACTTTTTTATTACCCCGGGCAGCTCTTTGCGAAGCACCAGATCAGAAACCATAAGCCTTCCGCCATTCTTTAAAACCCTCATAGCCTCCTGAAATACTTTTTGCTTATCGGGCGAGAGATTAATAACACAGTTCGATATTATGACATCGACGCAGGCGTCTGCGACGGGCAGGCTTTCGATCTCTCCTAAGCGGAACTCTACATTTTTATATCCGCCCTTATCTGCATTGCCGCGCGCTTTCTCGACCATCTCGGGCGTCATGTCTACTCCTATCACCCGGCCATCTTTTCCGACTTTTTTAGCTGCCAGAAACGCGTCAAAGCCTGCACCGGACCCTAAGTCAAGTACGGCTTCACCGGCCTTTAAAGATGCCAGAGCGATTGGGTTACCGCAGCCAAGCCCCAGGTTTGCACCTTCAGGCACATTTTTCATATCCTCGTCTTTATATCCTACATTCTTGCTTATAGTCTCGGCCGGATTTGCCCCGGAACAGCATGGGCTTCCGCCGCAGCATGAACCGTTTGTTTTGGCGATCTTCGCGTATCCTTCTCTAACCTTGCTTTTTATATTTTTCATGTATGTCCTCACATTATCTTTATACTATGTATCTTAAAATATAATACAACCCCACAGCAATAAAAACCACCCCTGTGATTTTCCTGGCATATATTTCGATCGCTATCAGCTTCTTAAACCAATGACTTAAGGATGCAACCCCCAGCGCAATACCCAGAGCAAAAATAAATACAGGAAGGCCTGTTCCTATTCCATATACAAATGGCAGGGCCAGGCCTATTTTACTATCTACCGCAAGAGGTATAAGGCTTCCGAAAAATAATGCGGCGGAAATAGGACAAAAAGAAAGGGCAAAGATAAAGCCAAGCAAAAAGGCCCCCGGAGCGCCGGACTCTGCTATTCTTTTGTGATGTTTTTGCGACAACGACAACCCGGGCAAACGAAGCGTTAGCACCTCAAGCAGGACGAGGCCGACAAGAATCAGAATGAGCCCCAAAGCCTTCCCCATGTATTTCTGTAAGAACTGGGCGACTTGAGGGACACTTATAAGGGAACTAATAATAATCCATCCCAAGATCGCATAAGATACCATTCTACCAAACATGTAGGCAAGGCCTGAAATAAACACAAGCGCTGGATGTGTTATCTTTTTAGATAAAAAAGAAATAGCGGCTACATTGCTAGCCAAAGGGCACGGGCTTATTGAAGTTAATATACCTAGCCATAATGCTGACGCAAAAGCTATAAGCATCTCTGTCATTTGGTTTCCTTTAATAAATCGGCAACCCCGCTCTTTACATAATCAATAAATTTCTCTTTATTATGTACATACTCCCATATCTTATCCATATTCTTCCATTTTATTTCCTTACCGTCTTTAACTAAAGACAAAATAAGCGATTTGGTGTAAAGCTGGTAATCGCTAGCATAGTGTTCGTTGCCTTTATCTTCTACATTGATAACTTTAAAGTCTAATTTTCCGGATGCAACCGCATCCTTAAAGTTAGTCTCCACCGCTTCTTTAGAATATTGCTCCAGCTTATGGCAAGTGGGACAACGCATATCTCCGTGAAAATAATAAGCAACAACTTGCGCGCTTTTGGCATTATCTTCTGCTTGGGCCGGCAAAGAAATAATTAGGCCGCTACTAATTAGCACGGCAACCGCCAGAAGAACTGGAAATATTTTTTTCACTTACCCTCCCCTGTATTTATTTTGATATAATCTTTTTGATCTCATCTTTACTTAATACCTTACCCACAGATACAACAGTACCATCGATCGCTAATGCCGGAGTCATCATGATCCCATATTCTGTAATTTTGACAATATCGGTGACTTTACCGATTTCGGCCTGAATATTTAACTCTTGCACCGCTGCTTCAGCATTGGCGGTAAGCTGTTTGCATTTCGGGCAACCAACTCCTAATATTTCAATTTTCATCCTCTCCTCCATTTAGTAGATACTTGCAAAGATTATTACATACAGATACTGATATTTAATGTGCTATCATTCCAAAGATATATCCCACGATAGTAGAAAATCCAACTACAAGCAAACAGAATATAAGTGTTTTCCGCCACTTTAATATTTTGTTAATGACTAAAATGCTCGGGAGCGACAATGCCGGGCCAGCCAGAAGAAGCGCAAGCGCAGGTCCTTTGCCCATCCCCAGACGCATCAGCATTTCGGTGATCGGTATCTCGGTTAGCGTCGCAAAATACCAGAGTGAGCCTATGACAGACGCAACAAGGTTTGAGAAGAATCCGTTGCCTCCCACAAAAGTAGCCACTGCCTTCTCCGGCATAATTCCGCCGATAAATCCTGTTACAAATACGCCTCCAAAAAGAAGAGGAACGATCATCATCCCAAAATCCCAGGTTGCAGTCATCCACTCTTTTATCTCAGCACGAGTAAACCATTTTTTTAGCATGATCAGGATAGCTAACAACATAAGACCGGCAAGGTACCACTTAATAGCGTGTACCCTCATTACGAAATTATCTTCCGGGGTTATTTTAGCAATATCTTTACGGTCAAGGCGCACAGCATCTATAGCTATCATCCCGTCGGCCTTATATTCTTTTACTTCGATGAAATCCTGTGTTGAGTATTGTATGCTTGCTTTCATTGTAGTGCCGGTTTTCAAATTAAGAGTGACGTCGTTAGTGTTATACCAATCGCTAAAGACAAGGAACATTATCATACAGAAGAAGTAAAGACCTGTCTTCCAGAGTTGTCTGGTAGGTTTCGGGGCTGGCGGCAGAGCCATAGCGGCTTTATTACGCACGTGCTCCGACTTCCTAAATATAAATGCCATAGAAAGACCTATGATAAAGGCAAAACCGATCGCACCAATAGCCCTGGCCAGTCCTATATCAAACCCTAGAACGCGCGCAGAAAGAAATACAGCCATAACATTTATCGCCGGGCCTGAATAAAGAAAAGCGCTTGCGGGCCCAAGACCTGCTCCCATAGTATAAATACCCGCAAACATCGGAAGCACACTGCATGAGCATACCGCGAGGATAATCCCTGAGACAGACGCTACCGTATAAGCTAGTGGTCGATTCGCATCCGGTCCGAGATATCTCATTACTGAGGCCTGCGACAAAAACGTCGATATAGCCCCTGCTATGAACATGGCTGGAACAACACAGGCTAGTGTATGGTTAATGACATACCATTGAAGAAGCTTAAACGCCTCAAAGATGGCGTTCGATACCTTGGGGTTACCCAGCGGCAGAAAGTACATCACTATGAATATACCTACGAGCCACCAGAATTTCTTCAAATCTTTCATCTTATTTTTCTCCTTACGACTTTGCAGCAGCCGCCTTCTATCCTGATAGCTTTGATATTTACCAGTCCGTCAGCGATTTTTTTGCGGGCGGAAGCCGCTATCCTCGAGAATGTCGGTCTTGATATTTTAAGCATTTTGGCAGCCTCAGCCTGTTCCATACCTTCCAGGTCGGCCAACCTAACAGCCTCAAACTCGTCCAGGGTCAGACAAACACATTTAACTTTGTTTAAAGGTTTGCACATCGGTTTAAAACATCTTTCGCCGGGCAGGCACTTTATCCATCTCGTTTTTTTCGGTCTCATCATATCCTCTATTATGAACATATGTTCATAATAATTATATCACATCTTTGCGACTATGCAAGTATTTTTAGCTGTCATAAACAAAAAGGGCCGGGCGTTTTGCCCGGCCCCGCTTACAGTATTATTTTTTTATTCGCCGCGCTCTTCCATTTCAGCCATAGGCACTTTTGCCGCATCAGGGCCTTTGCCCCATCCCTTAGGGCCTTTCCGATGCATCTCTTTCATTTTTTTGAGCTGCTCAGGAGTCAGGATCTTCTTAAGGCTTACGCATGCATCCATCTCTTCTTTCGCCTTCTGAGCTTTCAGCGCATATTTCTGGTCTATGAGAGCATTTACAGCATTAATATCTGTCTCGTCTTTGCCAAGCGCCTCTTTAATATCAAGGGCAAGGATCATTATATCTGCATCTTTCTTTATGCTATTTTTTTCGATGCCGTATTTAAGCGTTTTTATTTTTTCTATCTGTTCGTTACTTAAACCCAGCTCGGCCGCATTTTCCATAACGAAATGCGCTTTATAAAAAAAGATGTTGTCCTTGTCCATACCACGGGCCATTTTCCCATACTGGGGCCCAACCCCGTCTTTACCCATAGGACACTCGTTGGCAAATACGCTCGACGATACCATCGCTACCGCACAACACAACACTATCAGAATACCCATAATATACTTCATGGTGCCCTCCTTTTTTATTTCTGTTTTTAACTTCCATACAATGTTTTTAACTGCTCAACTGTGGGATGCTCATAATAATACTCGCCCTGAGGCCCGATAAACCCGTTGCCTGATTTTTTGAGCGATATCGCTTTATACCCGCCTTTTGAACTGGGGATATTGATTGTCACCGTTTCAGCGGTCTGGGCCTGAGTTTGAGCAGCGACCACCGGAGTAACCACGGTAACCGGCTGGACCGCTTCAGACGCTACTATAATGGGTTGAGTTGCAATAGGCGGCGGAACAACAACGTAACCGCCCGGACATGGCCTATAGTAGGCATTCCCATAATAGTAGTACGGCACCCCTCCGACCACAACCGTGTTATACCTTGGCGGAAGAGAATCTACTATTGCGCCTATAGTCAGCGCCGCAACAGCAATATCAAACCCTAGCCATCCATGCCTATACAACTGATCTCCGCGATAATAATAATCTCCGCGATGCCGCGGCTCAGGTCCGGGCCCGCCTCCCCCTCTGGCAAATGCTTCCTGAGAGCATAAAACCAGCGCCAAACAAAGAGCCGTCGTTACCTTACATTTTAGTATTTGTTTTAACATATCCAATCCCTCCAAGTTTATTCAGCCACGCTGCTGACTAAGTGCTGATGTCTCTGACATCAGCCAAGTTTATTCAGCCACACAGTTAGCTAAGTGCCTATGTCTCCTGGCGTAGGCTTCGAATATTAGACAAGAGATTGGATAAAAAAGTTTCATCGAACTTAAATTTTATTTTTAACTTATCCGATAGATACGGAATGTTGCGTTTTCGTATACAGTTTTAAAATTAAGCGGTCGGGTGACATACTCTACAACATATCCCGCACCGCATTCTTCAGCGATATGTCTGAAATCATTTTCTGTCAGATTTTCGTATATCAGCCTATGTATAGGCTTTTCATTCGCAGCACCCATTCCGCAGATAAGCCCGGCACGGTCTTTCGTCAGGCCTTCGCCCATTCCGAGCCTCGAAAGCCTTTGCGCCCACTCATATTCAAAACCCGCAGACCAGTGCATGGCCGCACCGTCAACCCAATCAAAAAATACAGAGCGGTTTGAGAAAACGCGGAAGCCGTTCATATTAAGCGGTGCAATGAATACCGAAGAAACCGGGGTGTTGTCTCTGGCCCACAGCTGAACTTTTTTCCAGTCAGCATCGCTTTCAGTGAGCATATTAGAAAAATTCATACTCACCGCTCTGTATTCGATTATATGAATATATGCAAATACAGCCGCTGCGAGCACCAGCGCGGCAACTAAATTTTTAAACCGCTGCGGTGCTTTTTTATCTCCCGACACCATCAGCATTACCGCGAAAAATAAAAAACAGCTCATTTTTGGCGATGCTTTATGAAGCAGGATAGGAACGGCAGAAAACGCGACTATAGCCAATGTGAAGAAAAACCACAGAAGATTAAACAATCCTTCGGGGTCTTGCGTTGCTTTTCTCAAAAAATTTTTTATTGGAAGTTCAAATTCTGTCAATAAAAGCGCTATCAGTATAAATTCTATATAAGATGGCTGAGAAAACTCTGTCAGCGCAAGCACCATAAGCCCGCCGATAGCTATACTGCGCAACGATTTACCATATAGAAGCGACCTTATATAATCTGCCGCGAATATAATACCCAGGACTATAAAGAATACGTCGCTGCGCAGGAACTGGAGCAGTATAAAACTCCGCACCGGCAGGATCTCTGCGCATAAGGCCGCGAATAGCCACATTGCGAAGAGTGTATATATGAACACTCGCACCGTGTCTTTTTCACTGCAACGTCCGAATCCCTTCCGGAAAAAAATAATGAAAAATATACATATGACGGCAAAATGATACCACTGGTGTGCCGTAAAGAACGATGGAAAGTAATGGCCCGTATACCACAATTTAAGATATAAGGGGAAATTTGCTGCTGCATGCGCCGGATTTGTTATGTTCAGGTGTGTGAGCCATACTATGCCGGGTATCATCAATGCCGCGAAGAACAAGGCGGGGCGCATTATATACTTAAACTCTGCGAAATTCCTTTTGCGCATATACTCATATCCCGACGCTGCGATAAAAAGTATTATCAGAAAATTCCCTATGAGCGCATTTATATAGTATATGCAGGCAAGAATAGTATATGCCGTCATGTATTTTTTCCTCAGGAACATCAGGATAGCTGCGAGGGCAAGCGGCGAGACTGCGCTCGTCTGATAAAACGATGTTTTCATGAAAGGGTCGTGCCCTAAAAGGCCGTAAGCGTTAATAAGCGGAGAGAAAGCAAAAAGGAACATGGTTATTATCCCCGTCCGCCTGGACCGGAATAAAAAACAGGCCAGCTGATAAGCAAATATAAAAAGTGCAAATTTAAATACGAAATACAGCACAAGGTGCAGCATCTCCAGATTTATCCAGTTAGATAAATACGCCATTATATATGTGTAAACGCTCGGAAACCGGCTTAAGGTATTTACAAAATAATCATTAGGAAAAAGAGATGGGTCGTGGATCTTTGCTATAAAAGGAAGCGATTGTATATGGTTTGGGGTTATTCCATATTCATAACCGTATACAAATGCAGACAGCGCTGATAGAATCACGGCTGCTATAGAAACTATGAGGCTCTCATGCTTGATTAAATAATCGGAGACCTTCATACGTTCCTGCTCCACACACCGGCAAGTATGGCCGCGCTGACGATGCACCACGTTGCGAAAAGCGCGTTTGGTATAGCAGCTTCGGGCGAGGCATACTTTATCGCGAGAACAGCGCCGAGACCGGCATTCTGCATCCCCACTCCTATGGCGAGAGTGCGGCATTGTTTTTTGTTAAATTTAAATAGCAGACCCGCACCATATCCCAACACCAATCCTGCCAGATTAAGAAGCACGACCGCAAAAAATACTATCGCCGTGATCTGACCTAGTGCATCTCTGTTAAGCGCGACTACCAGTCCGCAGATGAACGCTATAAATATTGTGGATAAGGCCGGAAATACCGGACGTATCATTTCTACATGCCTCTGGAAACGATACCGCACCATAAGTCCTAAGAAAAGCGGGACAATAACCATGAACATTATGCTTTTGAACATCGGGAAAAACTGGACCGGAATATATTCCCTGGCAAATATATACATGAGCGCGGGTGTAACCAATGGCGAGATTAACGTCGTCCCTGTAGTAAGCGCTACCGATAACGCGACATCCGCCTCCGCTATATAAGACATCACACCTGCGGCCATAGCGTCGGGAACCGCTCCGGCAAGTATGAGTCCGAATGCTATCGCGGGAGGAAGATTTAATATGCGCACGATCACAAAAGCTGCAAACGGCATGATGGCAAATTGCGCCAGAATGCCTAAAAGAACAAGCCTGGGTTTTTTAACTATTGGCTCGAAATCTTTTACCGAAAGGAGCGCACCTATGCCGAACATGGTGCAGGCAAATAGCCAGTCTATATAAGGTTTGAGAGGAATGAATGCAGATGGAAATATATATGCCAGCACTACGGCGACAACCACCCATGCCACCATATATTCCGTAAAATAACCGGCTATCTTATTAAGATGCTTCATCTGCTATGGCCCTCTGCAATCCTGCCGCTATCTTTACGTGCTTTTATAAGATTTTTCTGGGCGGGAATATAGTCCGGATCTATCTTTATAGCCATAGCATAATCTGATATGGCTTGTTCATAATTGCCCATTTTACTGTGGACGATACCCCTATTATTGTATGCATCCGTATAGTCAGGTTTTATTTTAATAGCCATGGTGTAATCTGATATGGCTTTATCATAGTCACCTTTTTTATCATAAATTATTCCACGGCCATAATAAATGTTCGCACTGGGTGGGGCAAATTCTATGGTCCTTGTGTAAAATGTTATAGGGTCTCTCCAGTATTCGTTTTGTTTTATCGTAAGGACCGAATAAAATAAGATAGCAGTCACCATCAGCGCAAGTCCGATAATTTTATACCTTTTATTATTATAAATATTTGTTAAAACATAGGCTGCCAACAGGAAAAATCCTATGGAAGGCAGATAAAGAAAATGTTCCGCCATGTATGCGTTTACTTTGTATAAATTAGCCGACGGAAGCAAGGCCAGAAAAAACCAGCCTATTGAAAATAGGACTACCTTGTTGTTTCTTTTCGTATAGGCAAAAACGAGTATATTAAAAACTACTACCATGCCGGAAACTACTATTGGGTCCGCAAATCGGAACAGTCTGGCCCCGTATTCCATATGAAGCGGGATCGGCACAAATAAAAGCTTTATATAATTCAGTATTGCGGCGAAGAATCCGGGAATCCTGTTAAGCATCGTATCGATCCCAATATTCGTCGGAAAAGATATATCTCTAAGATAAGTGAACCTGACTAACAGATAGACAGCCAGGACGCTCAGTAAAGACACAAATGCCGGCCAACGCACCTTCTTTTTGAAAACAAAATGATAAAGAAGGAGCAGTAGCGGCAGCACCACACTCATCTCTTTCGAAAGAAGCGCTAAAACATAAGTTAATATGAGCAGTGCGCAGCCCGAAACACCTGCCCTGCCCAGCTTCACTTGTTTTATATATATTATCGCGCATAGAAGCATAGATAATGCGGAAAGAGGATCTGCCCTGCCAGAGATATAGCTTACGGCTTCGGTATGCATCGGATGAACCACGAATAATGCGGCGGTTAAAAAGGATAATTTATTATCATTATATAAAATATTGATCAGCCAATATATGCATAGTGCGGTAAGAATATGAATAAATATATTAGTAATATGATATCCGAACGGATTAAGATCCCATATGGCATGATCCAGCGCATAGGTGATCATCTGCAATGGACGGTAAAAAGCGGAGACCATGCCGGCCCCTGCCATGATATTGGTAGAAAGAAATGTACCAGGACCTGCCCTGTTCGCTATGAGCGCGTTCTCTTTTACCAGAAGCTCATCATCCAGTATAAATTTCCCATTCAGAGAGCCGGCATAACAAATAGCCCCTAAAATGATTATTGAAATAATAGGCAGGAAAAATATATTTTTTCGTTCCTGATTCATCAGATATGCGGATATTGTGCTGTTTTTATCTAAAAGAAAACCCACCTACCTTTTCTGTTTATACCGTATTTGGTAGATGGGCAAAACCTTGTGAGGCTTATGGGCTACTGTCTAAATCCCTTCTCCCTTGGCCTCACCTATAGTATAGCATATGTTGAAGAGAAATACAATGCCTTACCTTTTATTCCTAGCTCCCCATCGCAATTCCATAAAGAACATTGCTACCGGAGCTAAAAGAAGCGTATACGATGACCCCAGGGGATATATAAGAGCAACCGCCATTGCCATAACGGCCACAAGAGGCATTATCAGAAGCTTCTTCTTCTCTGTGGCTGTTTGTTTCTCAGTGAGCGTAGACTCCAGCAGCGCCGGACGCTTTATAATATATGCCCAGCTGATATAGTTAAATATGCCTATTATCAGAACATTCCCCGCAAGGAACAGCTCCGCGATCTCATCTTGCGGATATTTATTCACCAGAGCGGATGAGAAAGGAAGAAGCGCTACGAACATAAGACATAGTATGGTAAGCCATAAGTGGACATAGTCGGTAAATTTTATAAAGTGTGACTCGCTGTGATTTATTATCCACAGATACGCGAGGACCATAAAGACTACCATGTAGATAACTATATCCTGGAACTGTCCGGTGAGGAAGTGCTCTAAACTTAAACTTTTAAATACAGCCATGTCATGAGGAACTTTTATATCGAGGACAAGTATCGTCATGACTATCGCAAATACACCGTCTATCAGCGCTCCAAGCCTGTGAAACGGTATTTTCTCGATCAGTATAAGCATATATTAATTATATCACTCTTTTAAAATGCATACGATATGTGTGTGCTCAGGCCGAACTGATCGGACCAGGCCTTCACCCCGTCTGACCAGCATTGATCAGCGGCTTCTGCAGTATCCCACCATCTGTGTATACCTGAAGTTCTTATCTGCAGATAGTCTATACCGACACCCATGGTTATAGTTTTTGAAACGGTCATGTCCAGTCCGGTCGAGAAGTAAAGAGCCTGGCCGGATGTCTTTTCATAGGTAAACCTATTCCCGCGCAGAAGATGATGATCTTCGTTATATCCGACAGCAGGTCCCCAATCAGCCTCTCCTCTGAGTTTAATCGTTACATTCTTGTTTAAATTCTTACTATATGAGCCTCTGAGCCCGATCATATATGTATACCAATCCTGCCGGAAGCTTATGGCATCCCCGTCCAGCGGCTCGGAAGTATCTTTATCGTAGTTCCACTGAACACCATCGTGCGCCACTGCTTTGAACCTCTGGAACTGGAACGCAAAAAGCGGTCTGATCTCCCACGCGGACGGCAGACGCAGCCAGTCCGAAATATTCACGTCTACATCTCCACGGAACAGGAATGCGTTCCTTATATCACAATAATTTCTGGAATAGTTGGTTAACGCATTTACGCTGCCGGAAGGGCCCCAATCCGAATCCTCCATCCATTGGTTTGAATTGCGGTTAAGGCTTAACCCTGCCCTGCCTCCGACAGACCATCGCGGAGAAGTCCGGCGCAGATCAAGATTTAACCACCATGTATTAACTGGAAATTCGAGCCGGCTTAGCGGCTTTGTAAAAGGAGCTTCAGGGCTTCCAAATTCATACGAAGTATGGCTTGTAAGATAACGTTTTATTTCCGCGTTGAATTCCCAGTTTTTCGGTATGCTGAGCTTGTTTTTTTGAGCTGGCTCAGGGCTGGTCTGTTCCATACTAAGCGGGTAATTTCCAACCACTCCGGAAAAGATATCATTCCATGTCGTCTTCTTTATTTCTGCCGATTTCTCACCGGCCAATAATGCAGCTGGCGAAATAAATAATACAAAAATAAATGCCAATAATACTGCGAAATATTTATGCACCCACACCTCCCGTTTTTTTTGTTTCATTTTTGGAAATCCCTGGTCCGGTCGTCTACGTTTTGCATCCGCACCTTGTCCAGCTGGCTGACAGCAATTTCACTGCCGCTGAAACTCAATTTATTCAGATCGACCATGCGCATCTGGCGGTTCCATTCCGTCCACCAATAGTAGCGCTTATTCCGGATGTCGCCTATCACACTCCACTGCGTATATCCAAGCGTATATTTTTCCGAAGTTCCATTGCGTTCAAAACCTTTGGGATAATCGAAGTTATTAAGAATGCGGGATGCCTGATTTATCGCCGCGTCAGCATCTTCGAGCGGAAGGGACGTCTCTGTATAGAAAAAAGCCCGGATAAAGCGGGATGCCGACGAGTAGTCGCCGGGCAGACCCGTCATACCGTCGCCTACACCAACGGGAGTAAAATTAGCACCGTTTATTTCTTTATCGCCTGGTTCTTCGCCGTATGGCGTAAGATGAGTATAGTTGCGTAAATTTATTATATGCCAGTCGTAACCCGGGGAATTAGTCATAACCCCGATTGTATTATCGTAAATATTCAGCGAGCCTTTAACATATTCGATCACTATAGAATTCCCCGTGCTGTCTGTAACAACATAATGCAGAGGCATAGGCACGTTGAGAACATCTTTAGACAATTCTACAATGCGTAGTTTTGGCAATGCGGCCCTGACCTCTCCTGTCGTCTTGAACTGGCCCAGTATATAACCTATCAGATCGAGATTATTTACAGTAACAGATTGCTCACTGGCTTTAAAGGGCTGAAATTCGGCGAACGCCGGTAAATACAAACCGCCTATGGTAAGACCGGTTTCATTCATGCCGTCCAGGTAGAATGGCAGGTTAAGAGCGTTTATAGCAACGTATCCATATTTATTTTTCCAGGTCATTCCCAATTTGCCGTCTTTCAGCTTAGAAGTAAATTTATAGTTGCGCGGCACCATTACAATATCTGGCTCGGTATCAAAAGCACCCCACTCACATGTGCGTCCATAAACAGGGCTGCCGTTTTTGGTTTTTAAAAGAAAACTTGTGCAGGCCTCGGCAGGAATTATTACTGATGATGTTAAAAACACAATGCCGAACAGCGCAACAAGCATTTTCTTCATCTTGATACTCCTTTTATTTTTTTATTTTTATCCCGAAGGCGTAAGAGCGCGTCTATCTTGTGGGATAACGCTTTCAACTCCAGCGGTTTTGTCAGATACGCATCTGCTCCCATTTCCCTGCCGAACTCTATATCGTTTGGCTGGAACTTTCCAGTCAACATTATGATCGGTATGTCTTTATAATTTTTATCTATTTTAAGCTTTCTGCATACATCATAACCGCTCATCTCCGGCATTGTCAGGTCGAGCACTATCACATCAGGCTTTTCTGCATGCGCTTTATCGAGCCCATCTTTTCCGTTAAAGGCTTCGACTATGTTAAATCCTTTTGCCATAAGCCTTTCGGCAAGCATATCGATAAAATCTTTTTCGTCATCTACTATCAATATTTTCTGGGCCATGCCGCTCCTCTGTTTTTAACATCAGCGGTTTAAGCTTACATTAAAAATGCACGGTTGACAAGTTTTTGATAATGATAATATAAAATAAAAATTTGGGGACGGTTCTGAAATTACATTCAGAGCCGTCCCCGCGGTTTCAATCTACCTAAGAATTAGTTTGGATTTGAGGATAGGTAATTTGAAGAATTTGTGCTGCTAGTGGCACTATTGTAAATCTGCCCTGCGCCCGGTCCGGTAGCCTGTCCCCACCAGTTATACTGGGCGTAGACAGCGTTTCCGGTTTGGTTTTCAAAATCGTAATAGCTGCCAGCCGCTTGGTTGTTATTATAGATGGAGTTATAGCCGCCTGCTGTGCCATCGCCAAAATTAATGCCGGTTATAGTCCCGCCCTTCATCATTATTCCGTCCCGGTTATTACCTGTTATGACGTTACGCAAGAACGTAAAATTACTCATAGTGCCACCATTGCCATCCATATCTATTCCATGGTGAAGGCCGGCATTGCTGCACGTATTATTAGAGATGAGAAAACCGGTCAGTGTCCCTGAGTTTGCCCACATCCTTATTGCATCATCCCCGTTGCTGTCTATCATATTATTGGAAATAGTAACGTTACGCATCGTCCCGCTATTGCCTCCAAAGTTTATTCCATTACTGGTATTACTATTGAGCGTATTACTGTCGATGGTGAAGCTTGTGATCGTAGCTGTGTTGCTGTCCAGATCTATTCCGTTGTTGCCGTTGCTATTACAGATATTATGTTTTATCGTTCCGGTTAATGTGGTCCCTGCGGTAAATTTGATACCGTTGTCCGTGGCGCTCTGCATCTTCATCCCCATAACCGTATTATTATTATTAATAGTTAAGCATTGAGTGCCGCCGCTTATGACGGGATAAACACCGCTTACGCCGAGATTCTGGAAGCCTCCATTATAAGCACTACCCCAAAGAACGTAGTTTGAGGGGAGGTTAAGATTGCCGGCATAATTAGTGCCGGTGCCTTTTACGTAAATCCAATGGTCTCCCGTGGCATTTGTTATACCATCGGCTATAGTCGTATACGGGCGATCCAGCGAACCATTCGAGTATCCGCTATAATATGTGTTGTCTACATAGGTAAGATCATGAGCTTTTGACCGTACCGTAGGAGTGCTTTTAGCGGTTACGTCTATGTCTCTCACTACTCTATCAACCATACGTTCTCTTAAAGACCTAATGCCCTTTTTATAGGAGAAGTATTTTCCAAATTCGGTAAATGGATTTTTTATTTTGAATACGTTCATCGTATCGAGAGGGATTGTCATAAAACCTTCAACAAAATATTGGGGCGCACCGTAATTATCGCTTTTCATCTCAACATTTACCGTAAGCGCCTTTATGGGACGGACTTCAAACCTTGCCTTTATACCGTTAAGCCCTTTACCTATGCCGGGAAAATAGTTATATCCTCCCAGAAATGCTCTTGTCTCAACGTAATCAGACAAACATGGTATAAGAACACCTGCTTCGTAATCAATGCCGGTTAACGGTTCTTCGTATGTGTTCTGCACATCCAGGCTTTTCGAGCCGAATAAATATGTAGTATCACCGCTTAGCATCTGCCTACCCGATATCGGAAAGTAAAAATTAGACCTTACATCTACCCATTTCGTCAAACCCTCCAAACCAAATGCCAGCTGATGATGCCTTATCTTGTTTTCCGTATAGCGGGTATCATAGAAGAAATTGCCTCCCAGGATAAGCTTTTCGTCGAAGAGAAGATCTCTTAACCCTATTCCTATATTCTCTTCGTTTGAACCTCTGGCTCCCATAACAGATTTATAATCAGCAAATAGTATGATATCTTTTGTGCCAAAAACAGGGATGAGATTGTCGATATAGCTTTTAAGTTTCTCAGTCCCGCCGCGCATACCAGGCATTACCTGGGCGGGCCATTCTTTAGGCGCATCTAAAAACCAGTAGGGTTTGATCTCGCTTTGATTGGTGGAAGTGGTTGACGCTTGACTTGCAAAAGAAACGGAAGTTATAAATAAAACAAATACTGTTATTACTGCCGCAAATATAGATTTATTTGACATTAATTTCCTTTCGGTTTTTGATGAAGTATACATGATGTATGTGCAAGTGTCAAATATAAGTGCGATTTTTATTTTCTATGGCTCAAGGCTGTTAAATTTACGCCTTATTTTTACGCCATCGGAAACGAACGTTCCTTTACCATGATGATGGAGGGTTTTCGGATTTTTTTGCGCGTGATCTATGGAAGCTTTCACCGCTTCCATTATGAAGAAATTATATTTATTTACCAGCGAGGTATCTACCACCCTGCATTCTATGTTTGCAAAACATTCGGCTATGATAGGCGCTTTCACTATAAAGGCGGGTTTCGGAGTAAGTCCTATTGTTTTAAATTTATCCGTGTTCCGGCCTGAAACACTGCCCACCTGCACCACTTTGCCTGCAAGCTTTACCGAAGGTATCGCAATAACGCATTCTTTTGTGGCTTTGAGCGCATCGAATGTGTAATTCCTGTCACTTATAACACATCCTATAAGAGGCGGGGTAAATTCCATCATGGTATGCCAGGACATAGTCATAACATTGGGCCTGCCATCCCGCGATGTTGTTACCATCACAACCGGGCCCGGCTCAAGTAGCCTATATACTAACGATATGTCATAGTCTTTGAGTATCATAGGAACCTGTCGGTGGTATGTCACCGGTCAGATTTTCGTCAGAACCGTCCCTTAAACTATTATATAAATTTACAAAATATTACAACTTCATGAGGTAATATGCGTTACGATATCGCTGTTCGTCGTCTCTAAATTGTCTCATTGAGGTTTGGTTGTGTTTCTGGCCTTTTCTGCCGGGGGTCTTAAGCCACTTTCGATTATGTTTTTTTATGAAGGTTGCAACGACTTTGCTTGGGACAATGTAAAAATCTGCGGGCTCGCCATAATTTAAACTGACGAAAGTGACCCTACCCCGCTAAACTAGACAGTTTACAAGGCGAGTTTCCTAGTGTATAACCGTAGCTACCAATAGCTACGTAAAGGAGGCTCGGGATATGTCACGCAAAAGATTTACAGAGGAACAGATAATAGCTTTTTTAAAGAGACATGAGCAAGGAGTGGCGGTTTCAGATATCTCAAGAGAAGCTAATGTCTGTGAAGGCACGATCTATAAGTGGATATCGAAGTATGGCGGCATGGAAGTATCAGACGCGAAGAAACTAAGGGCGCTCGAGGATGAGAACCGCAGACTAAAGAACATAGTCGCGGACTTAACACTCGATAACCAGGCGTTAAAGGCGCTCAACTCAAAAAACTTCCTAAGCCCAAAGTAAAGAGACTTGCTGTAGCTCGGTTAAAAGAGCGCTTTGGGCTGTCGAAGGCTAGATCATGCAGGCTTGTAGAGCTTAATAGATCAAGCTATTATTACAAGACCAGTAGAGCTAATAACGATGCGAAGATATTAGACCGTATGAAGGAGCTTATAGCTACGCATAAGAGCTGGGGACTTCCGATGCTTCACGATATATTGCATCGTGAGGGACTTGTAGTAAACCATAAGCGCACCGAGCGCATCTATAAGGAGAATAGCCTCGCGCTAAAGCTTCGCAAACGTCACAAGAGAGCCTCAATGATCAGACTAGAGCTACCGGAAGCCTCGAAGCCCAATGAACGCTGGGCGATGGACTTTATGTCAGACGGGTTATGGAACGGCAGGAAGATAAAGACGCTGAACGTGCTTGATATCTTTACTAAAGAATGTCTCTCTATCGAAGTCGATACGTCTATAGACGGTAACAGAGTAACGAGAGTGCTTGATTGGCTAGTTCTTACAAGAGGATGTCCGCAAGTAATCACGACCGATAACGGTCCTGAGTTCGCGGGACGAGCCCTTGATAAATGGGCGTATGATAACGGTGCTAGGCTTGACTTTATAAAGCCCGGCAAGCCCATACAGAACGCTTTTATCGAGTCGTTCAATGGTAGGCTACGGCACGAATGCCTCAATCAACATTACTTCGTTACGATTGAAGAAGCAAAAAAGATTATCGAAGACTGGAGAGTGGAGTATAATACATTCAGGCCTCACGGATCGTTAGACGGTCTAACTCCGGCAGAGTTCACCAAGGCCTGGAAAGAACAACAAAAAACACCAGAAATTCACCTTACGAGCTGTGCAGTGTAAGGGGTAAGGTCACTTCTTCATTATTATTTTTTCTAGCCTGTTCCATTTTGTCCATATAGTGCAAATAATCTAAAGGATTATGCCCTCCATCAAACTGGGAATGGCAAATCAAATCAGCGAAGATATCGTTAAATACGTTTTTTTCATGTATCATTTGTTACCTGCTTCCCTGCCGCGCCATATAATCTATAACCCAAAAAAGCCGTCTGATACGGGTCGATGGCAAGTCAGCATTTATAGCCTTCTTTAAATTGATAGCCATCATTCTAATAGACCTACTTCTCTCCGCCGGCGTAAGTTGTCTAAAAGTTTTCGTGTTACCTTTGTGTGCAGGAAACTTATTATGACACGCTGGGCAAACATTACTTGCTATCCTTGGCATTGTGCTCTCCTTTTTGCGTTTTATCTTTCATATCCCACTCATACAAAAGTTTAATGTAACCGCTTAAATTATCACAAATCTGTCGATATTCTTCTTCGGTTATCTGTTTACCATAAAGCTTAGACCAGCGATTAATCAGTTCTTGTTTATATTTATTCTCAGCAATTGATTATTAAACTTAGTATTCGTACTTATCTTTTCGCTGAATAAAGGCCTTTTTACCGCCCTCCAATATCTCGGCACCATGCTCGCGAATACCCTGTCTTCTGAGAGGGTCTTTGAGAGACTCGTTAATAAACGAATTTTCTATAGACCCGCTTATATATCTTATTCTTGCTTGCCCCGCAGGTGGTACGACTTGAAAATCAGCAACAAGCACTTGTTCGGCATCTGTATTTAATACTAAATTCGGATTGTGTGTTACAACGATAATTTGCCGCCGCTTCTTGGCTTGGCGGAAGTATTCTATTAGATGCGCATATACGGATTTGTTGTCTAGATTTTCTTCTGGTTGGTCTATAATCAACGGTATGCCACTCTCAGCATCTAACGTGAGATACATTAGTAACAACACTATCCCTTTTTTTCCAGGAGATAGCAATTCAATATAAGTATCTTGGTATTTTATGCTATATGTCACGCTGAAGAATGAAATACCAAAAAGCCATGCATCAAAATCAATTTGTTTTTTACCTTTTTTCAGTTGAGTTTTAATATCAACATCGCTACCATCATCTTTTTCGAATGTTTGAATGAACCGGTCTACAAGACAAGCGCAAACATCGGCATCTTCTGCGAGCTCAATCTTTTCTGCTATGGCTTTGATATCTTTAAATAACAGTTGGCCATCTTGATGATAATGACCAGCTGCTTTGAAATTTATTATTTCACATGCTTTTTCATAAAATCCATTAACATCAAATTCAATTCTTGCTGAGTAACCTATCTGCTTATCACCAACATTCTCTGAATCAATTTTTGTTTTAATAGGTGCGCTCAGGCTTTCAAATACACTTTTTTCTTTTTGGAGCAAAGTGAAATAACTTTTATAGGCACTATTTCTTTCCTCGATTTTCTTCGCAAGAGTAGGTTTTTTTGTTTTCTCTACCTCGGCGATGCTTTTTTCTAAAGATGCTACTGCTTTCTTATTTTTCTCTATTTTCTCTTCGAAATCCTTAATAACTTTTCTTGCATCATAGGCAATGCTCGATTTTGTTTCTAGCCATTCTATAATTACATCTAAACGAGAAAGTGTGAGCCCATTGACAAAATCAGTCGTTATCAGCTCTAGTTTTTTCTCATCTTCGGTGAGGGACGATACTTTTTCCGGCGCTCCTTCAAAATCTTTAATCTGTTTCGTCAGCTTATTCTTAGCTTCATCAAGCTTCGTATGAAATTCTGGATTTATTGAAAATGTTAGCTTGTTGTAAATACTGCCTAAAGCTATTGAATCAAGGTCCGTCTTAATGCTAATCAATTCTTTTTCAACGTATTGACTTAGAGCTAGCAGCTTTGTTTTTATAGATTCTATGGTGCTTAATTGCAACTTGCATTCTGCAACTTTTTCGTTAATCTCACTTTTCTTGGTATATAAAATAGCCAGCTTATCTTCGATGGCTTTTTCCTCGGCATCAGCAGGTTTTGGTTTCTGTTCATTTAACTGAGTTATTTCATCTTCAGTTTTCTTCTTAGTTGACTTTTGTACTTCGAGATTATCTATCTCGTCTCTTAGAATAGAAATTTCACCATTGAGGTCGAATAAAAGCTGTCTGCAGTTACTTTTTTCTACTTCAATACCCCGCGTCATTAAACGTTTTAAATCGTTAAATGTTGTTTGCCCAAGCCTATCGGATGTTGGTATATATTGAAAAACGATATTCTCGATTTCTTTTCTCAATTCATCAGCGTGTTCTGGGCGACATTTTTCCTCAATAAAACTTTGAGATAAATATTTTACTTTCTTCGTAGGTTTATAATCAACCAGCTCTTTGTTTATAGTTATCTGGTCGGGATTGCCCTCTTTCCATTTGATAGTTACTTGACAATTTTCAATGGTCTTCTCGATTTGTTTGGTAGGGGTTAGAGCTTTGAATACAAAAGAGCTAGCATCGCTTTTTTGAAGCCCAAAATCCCCGCCCGCCAGAGCTATAAAATCGGCAAGCGCGGTCTTACCGGCACCTTTTTCTCCTATTATGGTGACCAAGTCTTCGTTTAAAACAATAGGGGATTCCTCAAACCACCCGTTAGAATTACTAATCTCAATCTTGTCGATTACGCTGGCGAGGTTTTTCCTCCTCGTTGGAGCTTTGCCAATATATACCCTATCCTCCGGCTCTAATATAATCTGCTTTAACCCGGTAAATGTTGGATCTGCTTTTATCCAACAATTCTCTTTTAACACATACTTTTTTATATCGTGGTTGTCAGAACAAATTACCAAAGGAATTTTAATCCCTATGTTCGGAAAAACATTGCTTCTGTATCCTTCCACATCGGCTGAATTCCCGATTTCATAGACATTGATAGATTTCACAATGTCTTCTTTAAGCGCTTCTTTATATGGAAGCGCATTAGTGATTTTTTCAACCGAGTTACTTTTCGAGCCAGCATGAATAGTTATAATGCCTCCCAACTGATGAATAAGCTCGGCGGCCTTATTCAAATGGCAATAAATCTTATCATTACCTTTTTTCTTTACATCCGCTGGCGTTAATTCTAACTGCCCCTGTAATTTTGTCCAAATATCATTTACATCAGAATCCTCTGGGAATATTCCTATAAAATGGATGGATTCGCTACCTCCCAGCTCTGCTCGAAGCTCAATCCCCGGGAATATTGTAATTTCGTCTTTTGCTAATTCTTGTAGTTTCTTTATCTTTTCAACATCTATAAAATGATGATCCGTTATAGCTACAACGGTAATTTCGTTTTCTTTTAAGGTTTTAATCAATTGCTCATCTGTGACGCTCTTGTCATCGTAATCAT
This sequence comes from Candidatus Omnitrophota bacterium, assembly GCA_041663425.1. GTDB lineage: Bacteria > Omnitrophota > Gorgyraeia > 2-01-FULL-45-10 > 2-01-FULL-45-10 > FEN-1322. The sequence continues at coordinate 48,553 of JBAYMS010000001.1, read as the reverse complement.
AAGAAGACGGTGTGTGTAAATGTAAGTCCCATTTTCTCCATTCCGACCCTCGTGGATAGTTCATAATCTCCTCATGCCGAAACTTTGCTTAATGCTCCGGTAATATTCTCAACGCCTTTTGCCAGAAGAATTTTTCCTTTAAGGTGTAATATATATCCATTTTGATGTTTACTATAACGAGCGTATTCGCCTATGAGCTCGTGCGGAATTTTATAGGCATCGTGAATAGTAAAATCTTTGTTAAATATGATAGCGATAAGAAAATCGAATCCCTTTTTATCAAGATCGCGAATAACCCCCAATTGCCGGGATGGGTTTGAAGCATCGAGCCTACGGCCTTTTATTTGGTATCGAATTCCTTTTTTATCAATGGCATCAAAGCCTTTGTTAGAGCTTGTTTGGATGCCAAGACTAAAGACTCTTACCGTTAGCCATTCGGCATAGTCAGCTACCGGATTATTACGCGTTCTAACAACGCCTCTTTTCTTCAGCTCATCCATTAAGTCGCCAAACAAAATCAATATCTTGCTTAGCGGAAGTTTTGAAACATCAATATTATTCGCCATTCGGAGCCCTATGACTGTGCCATTTTTGTGCCATCACTTCCAAGAATAGCGCTAATTTCCAAAACACGCAAGATAAATAAAATAGCCGTAACCAGTTGAATTTACAACTTGTTACGGCTAATCATCTGGTATTAAACCAGTTACTGTTTCTATATGGCGGGGACGACGGGGGTCGAACCCGCGACCTTCAGATCGACAATCTGACGTTCTAACCAACTGAACTACGTCCCCGGAAATCTGGAAGCTTATTTTATCAGCTCTACCTTAGCTTGTCGAGATAATTTTTTTATCTCGGCTTCTCTCTTTTTAGCTGAGGATGAATTAACAGCGCCTTCAGTATAAACCACTGAAACAGGCCTTTTTGCTCTCGTGTACTTCGCAGCACGGCCTTCATTGTGCTTTTTTACCCGTTTTTCAAGATCGGTCGTAATGCCGGTATATAAAGAAGCGTCATTACATTTAAGAATATAAACAGTCCACTTGCTCATAGGGTTAAGTGTCCCTCGTCGCATCAGTCAAACCACATCTCCTCGGGACTGCATGGCTTGGGTTATTCAGAGAAGTGGTGGGCAAGACAGGGGTCGAACCTGTAACCTATCGGATGTAAACCGATTGCTCCGCCATTGAGCTACTTGCCCTAAAGTGGAAAATATAATACCATAACCGCCCGTCCGGACGCAATAATTTAGAATTTATGCTTATTTTCTCGAGCCGGGCTTTGTTATCGGGGTTTTTGCCTTACAGAGAGGACAATCTTCTTCTTTGAAAGTCTCAACCTTTATCCTGGCAAGAGCCGTAAACGGCACGCCGAAGTCCACAGGCTCTGAGCTTCTGTCTATTATGCTCGCTACTCCGACCACGATACCGCCCAGCTTTTTTACAACTTCGATGACTTCTTTAGTAGAACCGCCCGTTGTTATAACGTCTTCTGCCACAAGAACTTTCTCACCCGGCGATATAGTAAAACCGCGGCGCAGCACCATCGCACCTTCCTGTCGTTCCGTAAATAGCCCGCGCACTTTAAGTGCTCTCGCGATCTCATAAGCAAATGTTACCCCGCCCAGAGCTGGTCCTACAACCACATCTATATTTTCTTTTGAAACTCTTTTCGCTATCTCTTTCGAAAGCTCTTCCGCGATGTCCGGATACTGCAATATCAGGGCGCATTGCAGATAATTTTTACTGTGAAGGCCGCTCGATAATTTGAAATGGCCTGTTAACAACGCATTCTTTTTATTAAATACATCCAAAACTTCTTTCTCGTTCATATCTCCATCTCTTTTCGTATCTGCCTGGCCGCTTCGGCAGGATCTTTATATTCCGTTATCGGACGGCCGACAACTATATAATTTGCGCCGTCTTTTATTGCCGCTTTCGGTGTGGCGACCCTCTTCTGATCATTTACTGCGGCCCATTCCGGACGCACACCCGGAGTCACTATAATAAAATCCTCGCCCAGCTCTTCCCTTATGGCTTTCGTCTCGGACGGTGAAGCCACCACTCCGTCTAAGCCCGCTTTTTTCGCCAGAGCAGCCAATTTCAGAACCGCGTCTTTCGGATTTAAGGATAGCCCTATCTCTCTCATCGCCTTTTCGTCCATGCTGGTAAGTATCGTCACCGCCAGAACTTTCGGTTTTACTATTTCGAGCCTTGAGGTCTCGCTCGCTACAGCCTCGGCAGTCCGTTTCATCATCTCATATCCGCCCAGCGCGTGCACATTGAACATGAAAGGCTCGAGCGCAGTTACCGCTGCTGCGGCTTTCATAACTGTTGTCGGAATGTCATGAAATTTCAGGTCGAGGAATACATCGCAGCCGGTCTCTTTTATCCTCTCCACTATCTTCGGCCCGCATGCTGAAAATAACTCAAGGCCTATCTTGAGAAATCTCACTTCATTTTTCAGCGTCTCAGCCAGGGCGACCGCTTTTTCTTCGGTATTTACATCGAGCGCTACTATCAATTTATTAATGGATGTCATAATGCTCCAAGTTTATTAAGCCACGGTGTGGCTAAGTGCCGCGAGTTCTACAAGCGGCCTATATTAATATTTCCGACGAGCTCGGACATATTTTTTATATTTTTATCACTGCAGTATTTATTAAGTCCTTTTATGATCTCGATCGCTGTGTTTGGATTTACAAATGTAGCCGTGCCGACCTGTATCGCTGCCGCGCCGCAGAGCATAAATTCAACGGCATCTTTATAATTCATGATACCGCCCACACCTATTATAGGGATTTCTACTTTATTGTAAATGTCCCATATCATCTTCAGCGCTATAGGTTTTATCGCCGGACCGCTTAAACCGCCCGTCACGTTCCCGAGCTTAGGCCTGCGGGTCTCGATATCGATAGCCATAGCGGCAAATGTATTAACTGCGAGGATAGCGTCGGCACCGGCCTTCTCCACAGCCACAGCTATCTTCGCTATATCGGTTACGTTCGGAGTAAGCTTCGCTATGATCGGCAGTCCCGTCGCCCTGCGCACAGCGCGCACTACACTGTATGATGCGTCCTCATCCTGGGCAGTAAGTCCGGTCCTGCTGCCGTGCTTTACGTTTGGGCAGGAGAGGTTGATCTCTATAGCGCTCACCTTCTTCACTTTGTCGAGCTCTCCGACCATGCGCGTAAATTCACCTTCGGTGTCTCCGGCAATACTTACAATAAGTTTGGTATCACCGCCCGGAAAAGCCGGTATTTTTTTGTTTATAAAATCTTCCAGCCCTTTGTTTTCCAGTCCTATCGAATTGAGCATACCTGAAGATGCCTCCGCCACTCTCGGGGCAGGATTGCCGGCGCGACCGTTTAGCGTAATGGTCTTGGTGACTATCGCACCCAGCTTACCGACATCGACAAGCTCCCGGTATTCAGCGCCGAATGTCCCCGACGCTACCATGACCGGGTTTTTAAGTTTCAGCGTTCCTATTTTTACTTGAAGATCAGGTTTCATATTTTTATTCCCAGAAAACTTCTTCTGCATCGAATACAGGCCCGTCTTTACAAACCATCTTATATGTATAGCCGGCTTCGTTTATCCCGTGCCCTATTTTTATTTTAACAGGGCAGCCCAGACACACGCCTACACCGCATGCCATGCGTTCCTCGAGCGAAACCTGACACGGCGCTCTGTAATCGCGCGCTATATTTGCGACAGCCTTAAGCATCCCCATGGGCCCGCAGGCATATACATTCACTACTTTACCGGTTTGTGCCCCTGCCAGCTCCGTTTTCAGTAGATGCGTCACAAGGCCTTTGTGTCCTTTTGACCCATCCTCTGTGGCAACGATAACCTCTGCCCCGAGCGATTTAAATTCTTTTTCGCATAAAATATGCGTATTGTGGCGCGCACCTATCAGCACTTTAACTTTCCATCCCAGCTTTTCAATTTTCTCCGCAAGCGCGAATAACGGAGCCACTCCGTTACCGCCGGCAACAAGTATCGCTATCCCTTTACGGCCGGGGACATCAAAACCGTTTCCGAGGGGCCCTATCAGGTCGAGTTCCTCGCCCTTCTTCTTCTGAGAGAGTATGTCCGTACCTTTGCCGACCACTTCATATAAAAGTTCCGCGCCGCCTTTTATGATCCTGTGAATGCCCAAAGGCCTGCGCAAAAGCGGATCCGAGCCTGCCGAACACCTCACCTCTACAAACTGCCCCGGCTTTGCCTTTCCGGCGAGATACGCAGAACAGATGCGCATGCGCCAGAACCCTGCACCCATCTTTTTATTATCCAGTATTTTTTCGTTCAGCTGTTTCATGTTTTCCTATAAGAAGCTCATCTGCTTATCCTGAGCCGTGTCGCCTTCTTTGAAAACCGTTACTTTCCCGTATTCTCCATCGTAGCCCGGATTTATTTCGATATCGCCGCTGCGGACGTTTATAATTCCTCTGGCGATCCTCTCCGGGAGACTTTCGCGAAGCTCCTTTTCGTTCATATACAGGAGCATATTAAATTCTGTTCCGAAATTTTTAATTAACCGGAAATATTCCCTTTCTACCTTCAGGGATTCCGTACCTACACCAAAAGCACTTCCTATGATCTCCGCCAGCGGCACCAATCTTTTATAAGAAGGGCTCGCCGCATCGGCATATCCTTCGCTTCTGTCTGCCAGGCCTTCGAGCCTGTGCATAACACCTATTGTAACCTTCTTGCCGCAGACAGGGCAAATATTATTTAACTTCATCGCTTCCCGCGGCGGAAACCTTGCCTTGCAGTCCCTGTGCCCGTCCCAGTGGTATTTTCCTTCTTCAGGAAAAAATTCTATCGTGTAAAGGAACCGCGCCTTATCTTTTTTCTTAAGTATATCAATGAGCTCAGTGTAATTTATTTTATCTTTAAATACATTCGCCTCGCGCCCTATTTTCGACGGAGAATGCGCATCAGAGTTGGACGTCATGCAAAACCTGTCGAGCCTGGACCAGCGCCAGTTCATGGCCGGATCGCTCGACAACCCGGTCTCTATCGAAAATATTTTGTCCGTCTGGTCTTCGTAACACTCTTCGGGCAGGTCAAATCCGGAATTCGAACCGAACACACTGAAGTGCGGCGTCCACGCATGAGCGGGGACAAAGAAAATCTTCGGGTCTATCCTGGTAAGGAGCCTGACCATCCTGTCGCATTCTACACTCAGGATCGGCCTGCCGTCGCTGGAAAGTTCGCCGTATTCCGATACTGCGGAAGTTATTTCCTCAGCCGCATTAAGCGATGGGGCAAATATTATATTGTGTACTTTCCTGGTCCTGCCTGCCTTAAAATATATATTTGAAACTTCAGCCGTCAGTATGAATAATATGCCTTCGTATTCATAAACGCCCGGTGCATCTGTTTCTTTTAATTTATTTTTAAGTTCCGAAAACCACGAAGGGTGGGTAAAATCGCCGGTGCCCAGCATTGCAACGCCTTTTATCTTCGCCCATTTTGCCAGCGAGGCCAGATCCATATCTTTTGCCGTCGCGCGTGAGTATTTTGAGTGTATATGGAAGTCGGCGATAAATGGCATTGCTGTCCCTCTTATAACATTATTTCATCCTTCATTACTATTGTGCCTTTTACAAAAACCGTGGATATTCTCCCTTTCACCTTCCAGCCTATGAAGGGTGAATTTTTTGATTTCGATTCTATAATATCTTTTTTCAATATATATTCTTTATCGGGATCTATTATGGTTATATCCGCAGGATCGCCTTTACTTAATCTACCGCCTGGCACGCCCAGTATTTTAGCAGGATTGGCTGACAACTTTTTTATAAGCTCATCCCATGATAAGATCTTCTTATCGACAAGCTCCATAACGCTGACAGGTAAAGCGCTTTCAAGGCCTATTTTCCCGAACGGCGCATAATCAAACTCGACATCTTTTTCTGAATCTGTGTGGGGTGCATGATCTGTCGCTATCACATCTATGGTGCCGTCCGCAAGCCCTGCCTTTATCGCGTCAACATCCGCCATGCTCCGCAAAGGCGGGTTGATCTTGGTGTTTGTGTCATATGTAGCGCAGCATTCTTCACTCAACGCAAAGTAATGCGGCGCTGTCTCCGTAGTAACCTGAACGCCTTTCTTTTTAGCTTGCCTTATAAACTCTACCGACTCTTTACAGCTGACGTGGGCAATATGGATGCGCGCGGATAATTTTTCAGCGATGTCGATATTGCGTTTTACCGCTTCATATTCTGATTGCGCGGAAATGCCTTTCAGGCCAAGCTTCGTTGAAATAAATCCTTTATTCATAACACCGCCCTGCGATAGCCGCGGCACTTCACAATGCTCTGTGAGCAGAAGCCCTGCTTTCATTGAACGCTTAAGAGCTTCGTCGATCATACTATCCGGCGTCGGAGATCCGTCATCGGAGAGCGCTATGACTCCCGCGGATTTTAAGTTATCAAAATCGGTAAGTTTTTTACCCGTGCGGCCTTCGGTAACAGCGCCGGCTATAAAAACGTTGCAGACGGCATCTTTGGCGATTATATCTTTCAGGTTTTTCACGACTGCCGGATTATCAATAGCCGGATCGGTATTTGGCATACAAAGGATGCTGGTAAATCCTCCGTGGACTGCCGCCCTGGATCCGGTTCTGACCGTCTCTTCATCTTCCCGCCCGGGCTCTCGCAAATGAACATGCATATCTATAAATCCTGGCGCAACTATCTTTCCTTTAGCATCGATAGTCTCGCCTGATTTAATATTTAAATTTTTGCCGGTTTTTTCTATTTTCCCGTCGGATATTAATATATCGAAAATATCGTTTATTTTATTGGCGGGATCGACCACTCTTCCGTCTTTTATAAGATATTGTTTACTCATGCTGCCTCTTTTGTGTGAGCCACCAGATACAGGACCGCCATCCTCACCGCTATACCGTTGGTCACCTGCTCAAGTATTACCGAGTTCTTCCCGTCAGCTACCTCGCTCGACATCTCCACGCCCCTGTTTATCGGCCCCGGGTGCATTACAACTATATCTTTTTTGCATTTCGAAAGACGCTCGGCCGTAATGCCATATTGCTTGAAATATTCCAGCTTCGAAGGAAATGCCATGGCACCGTCCCGTTCAAATTGCATGCGAAGCACATTTATCGCGTCAGCCCCTTCGAGCGCTTCGCTTATGTCGGTCGTTACCTTAACGCCCATCTTTTCTATTCCTTCCGGAACCAAAAGCTTCGGCGCGCATACGGTCACTTTAGCGCCCAGCTTTGTAAGCCCCCATATATTTGACCGTGCCACACGTGAGTGAGCTATGTCGCCTATTATGCTTACCTTCAGATCTTCGATTCTTCCGAGTTTTGATTTCAGGGTGAACATATCCAGGAGTGCCTGCGTGGGATGTTCATGCCATCCATCGCCGGCATTCACCACGCGCGCCTGCACATTGCGCGCCAGTATCATCGGAGCGCCGCTGCAGTTGTGCCGAACCACTATTATATCTATCTTCAGCGCTTCGATATTGCGCCCCGTATCTATCAGGGTCTCGCCTTTCCGCACACTGGAGGTCTCTATCTCTATATTCACGACATCGGCTGAGAGGCGCTTTGCGGCAAGTTCAAACGACGTGCGCGTTCTAGTTGAGGGCTCATAGAATAAATTGACCACCGTTTTGCCGCGCAGGGCGGGCACTTTCTTTATCTGGCGTGTTGTAACTTCTTTAAAGCTTCCGGCTGTATATAAAATGAGCTCGATCTCTTCTTTGGAAAGATATTCGAGCCCCAGAAGGTCTTTCTTCGTCCAGACTATCTTCTTCTCTGCCATCCCTTTACCTATCTTTTTCGCAAAGCACTACTTCGTCTTTGCCTTCGGTCTCTGATAACTTAACTTCCACGACCTCTTTAAGAGACGTCGGGACATTTTTACCTACATAATCTGCCCTTATCGGAAGCTCTCTGTGGCCTCTGTCAACCAATACGGCAAGCTGTATCTGGGCGGGCCTTCCAAAATCTATCAATGCATCCAGAGCACACCTTATCGTCCTGCCGGTATACAGGACATCGTCTACCAATATTATTTTTTTTCCCTCGATATCAAAATTTATTTCTGTGGCATGGACTATGGGCTGACTTGAAGCCTCAGTAAGATCGTCTCTGTATAGTGTGATATCAAGCGCACCGACCGGTATTTTCGAGCCGGTTATCTTTCCTATTTTTTCAGCAAGCCGCTGGCCCAAATACGCTCCGCGGTTCTTTATGCCTATTATCGCTATTTCCTCGGTGGCCTTTATTTTTTCTACTATTTCGTGGGCTATCCTCTGAAGGGATCTGTCTATATCGTCTTTATCGAGTATTTTGGTCTTTTCTTTGAACGTCATATGGCCGCCTTAAAATAAAAATCCCACCTATCATTTTTACAAAACAGATAAGTGGGTCTGGTATTCATCCTTACTTCTCCTTTTCCGGACTCTCTGGACCGGCATTAAAAGGTAACTTTATTGTGGTAATTGTATCACGCTTTAAGCATTTTGTCAATGTAATTTTGGGCTTAAATAATTACAATAAATTCGCCTTTTGGCGCGTGAGATGTAAAGTGCGCGATCGTTGCGGAAACCTTTTCGCGCCGCACTTCCTCAAATTTCTTTGTAAGCTCTCTGGCCAGAACAATATCCACATCGCCGTAAACTTCCAGGGCATCCTCCAGCATCTTCACTATCCTGTGCGGCGATTCATATAAAACGGCCGTTCTGCCCTCTTCGTGCAATTTCTTAAGCTGATTTTTCCTTCTAGCACCCTTATTTGATAAAAATCCTTCAAATGTAAATTTATCAGTAGGTTTCCCTGAAATAGTAAGAGCTGTTATGAGCCCCGAGGCTCCCGGGATCGGCACTACCGATATTCCGTTTTCTATACAAAGATGGATAACCCTATACCCCGGATCCGATATGCCGGGCGTGCCCGCATCAGAGACCAGGGCAACAGATTTACCTTCCTGCAGAACTTTTATAAGATAATCTGTCTTCTGGATCTTATTATATTCGAAGTAACTTGTCGTCGGAGTTCTTATTTCATATCTGTCGAGCAGTATTTTTGTGTGGCGGGTATCTTCGGCAGCGATAAGGTCAACCGATTTCAATGTTTCTATGGCACGCAGGGTTATGTCTTCCAGATTACCTATGGGAGTAGAAACCACATATAATGTGCCGTTCATAATTTTAGGCTCTGCGTCGAAATTATTCGACTGTTACCGATTTTGCAAGATTGCGCGGCTGATCTATATCATAACCGAACTTTTTCGCGACATAATAAGCAAGCAGCTGGAGCGGTATCACCACCAAAAGCGGGCTGAACAGCTCGTCTATCTTCGGCACCTCTATAACATAGTTGACATTATGGTGCTGTATCTCTTTGTCGCCTTCAGTCACAAGCGCTATTACTATGCCGCTGCGCGCTTTTATCTCCTGGATATTGGATAACATCTTGTCATAAGTCTTTGCCTGTGTGGCAATGCAGACAACCCATGGATTTTCGTCTATCAGAGCTATCGGCCCGTGTTTCATCTCGCCGGCAGGATACCCCTCAGCGCTGATGTAGGATATTTCCTTCAGCTTCAGAGCTCCTTCGAGCGCATTGGGATAATTTATGTTACGCCCGAGATACAGGAAATAGGATTTATTGTGTTTTTCGTAGTAATATCGTTTAAATTCACTCGCATAAGCTGCAATATTATTATACGGATCTTTATATTCGCTTATGAGCTCGTCCATAAGATCGGGTGCTCTTCGGAATTCTGCAATAAGCTTTTCCAGTTTCGTCTTCGATATATTGCCGCGCAATGTGCCCATATAAAGCGTCAACAAATAAAGTATCGCCAGCTGTGCAGTATAGGCTTTTGTGGACGCCACCGCTATCTCCGGACCCGCATGAGTATAAATCACTCCGTCCGATTCCCTCGCTATAGAACTTCCGACGGCATTACATATGCCCAAGGTTGTCGCCCCGCGCCTTTTTGCCTCCCGGAGCGCCGCCAGAGAATCTGCTGTCTCTCCCGACTGCGAAATAACTATGAAGAGCGTTTCCTTGTCAACAATGGGATCTCTGTATCGAAATTCACTCGAGGTATCCACCCAGCATGGTATCCTGACATATTCCTCTATCATGTATTTACCGGTCAGTCCCGCATGATAAGCGGTACCGCATGCTACCAGAGCTATTTTTTTAAAATGTTTGAATGCTGCGGCTTCTATGGCAAGCTCTTCAAAAACCACCTTGCCGCCATGCAGTCTTTCGTCGAGTATATTTCTGAGGATGTCGCCCTGCTCATAAATCTCTTTGAGCATAAAATGTTCATGGCCGGCTTTTTCCGCCTGTTTAATATCCCATTTTATTTTAGACGGTTTTTTCGATAAAACTCGTCCGTCATAATCTTTGATGGTGACGCCGGTTTTGGTCAGAATGATAAGCTCATGGTTATCGAGATATATGACGTCTTTCGTATAATCAAGCACGGCGGGAACATCGCTTGCCAGAAAATTTTCCCCGTCGCCCAGACCTATGATAAGTGGTGAATCACACCTTGCTCCGACTATCTTATCCGGCTCCCCAGAATGCACAACAGCTATCGCATAAGAACCTTTGAGCAGTTTGATTGCTTTTAAAACTGCGGCTTCTAGATGTCCGTTATAATATTTTTCGATCAGGTGCGCAATTATTTCGGTATCGGTTTCCGATATAAATTTGTGCCCTTCTTTCATCAGGATTTTTTTGAGCTCGAGATAATTTTCGACAATGCCGTTATGAACTACGGCTATCTTGCCTGTGCAGTCTAAATGGGGGTGCGCATTTATGTCATTGGGAATACCGTGTGTTGCCCAGCGCGTATGACCTATACCAACCGTACCCTTGGAAGGACCTTCTTTTAAGACGTCGGCCAATATGCGCAGCTTGCCCTGTCGTTTTACCAGGTTTAGCTTCTTAGATTCAATAATAGCTACGCCGGAGGAATCGTAGCCCCTGTATTCCAGACGGCTCAATCCCTTCAGCAGCACTTCCTGCGCACTTTTTGTTCCTATGTATCCTACTATTCCACACATACACACCTTAAATAAAATTAAATTTTTGTCTCCACTCCACAATTCCCGACTCAAACTGTAGAATGGTGGACGCGACAGGACTCGAACCTGTGACCCCTACCATGTCAAGGTAGTGCTCTAACCAACTGAGCTACGCGTCCATCTGGAGGCGCGGAGCGGAATTGAACCGCTGTATAAGAGTTTTGCAGACTCCTGCCTTACCGCTTGGCTACCGCGCCAAAATCAAATCCACAGAGCCGTCAACCCTTAAAACATTTCTTCCGGCCCCTTTGTGATTACCGTCAGCATCCTGCACTATCACTTCTTTGGCCGGCGAAGCCTCTGTAAGGCCCTGCGTATAAGTATAATCCGGCGTATTTTTCGCTGCCCTGTCTTTTATCGAAGGGCAATCCAATATTCCGCCGTCATTTATATAAGCCGGATATAATTCTCCGAGGCTTTTTGGAAACTTTTTGCCGTGATCCCGCGCATATTTATGCAGCCCTAAACTTATCTGCCGCAAATTATTAGCGCAATTTATTTTGTTCGCGTATATTTTTGCCATACGCACAAAAGGAGCCAGCGCGGCAAACATAATTAGAAATACACATATAACGACCAGCAATTCTATAATAGTAAAAGCTCTTTTTCTCATCATATGCGAAATTCTGATCCTTCACTATACCCAGGATCGATCCCGAGCTTCGTCGAGGAAATGACTATATCTTAGACTTTAAGGCCTTGTCAAGAATAATCTTGGCCAGTTCCTTCTTGGTCTTGCGGCGGCATACCAATTTCTGCAAAGACCTGTCTATCATCAAAACGTCTGTCAATCTATCCCCGAACAATCCGCTATCTTTTGTAAGCCTGTTTGCTATTATGAGATCTAGATTCTTTTTTTTGAGCTTCTCAATAGCATTTTTCTCTAAGTGTTCGGTTTCCAGGGCAAAACCTACCAAAATACTATTTTTCTTTTCTCCGAGCTCTTTAAGTATGTCCGGATTTTCTTTCAGCTTAAGTACTTTAACGCCGCCTTTTCGTTTTATCTTGCGCGGCAGAACCAGCTCAGCCCTCCAATCACAAACCGCAGCGGCCATTATCACGCATGTTGCTGACTTTGCCAGAGACCTAACTTCACGCCTCATTTCGAGGGCGCTTTCAACACTGATAAATTCTACTTTTTCCGGAACCTCGAGACAGGTAGGTCCGCTTACTAAAATAGTTCTATGGCCGCGCCTGGATGCTTCACCGGCAATTGCATAACCAAAAGTTCCGGTAGAATAATTTGAAATAAACCTGACGGGATCTATCTTTTCTCTCGTCGGGCCTGCAACCACAAGAACGGTTATATTCTTTCCGTTTTTTGATTTCACTTCAGCAGTCTTTTAGCTTCCTTCACAATCTGATCTGTGTCGGCAATGTGTCCTGTATCCACATGTCCGCATGCAAGGTAGCCTTTTATCGGTCCTACAAATTTGTATCCTATCGCTTTCAGCTTCGCTATGTTGGCCTGGACTATTTTGTGATTATACATCTTCTCATTCATAGCCGGCGCTATAAGAACAGGCGCTTTTGTTGCAAATACAATGCACGTCAGAAGATCGTCGCATATCCCGCTGGCAAGCTTGCCGATTACATTTGCTGTAGCAGGCGCTATTAAAATCAATCCTGCCTTCTCAGCTATTGAAGTATGTACAGGATCCCATTTTTCAGGCAGCGCAAACATGTCCGTAATGACTTTATTACGTGAAAGGGTCTGCAGAGAAAGCGGAGTGATAAATTCTGCGGCCTCTTTGGTAAGAACGGCCTGCACTTCTATCTCTTCTCTTCTGAACGCGCTGATTATGTCGCACGCTCTGTAAGCAGCTATGCTGCCGGTTACACCAAGTACGACCGGCTTGGATCTGTTCATTCTTTTTTCTCTTTTATTTTATACTCGATCTTTCCTTCGGATATTTCCCTCAAAGCTGTATTGATCGTTTTTGCATCAGGTTTTTCGCCTGTAAGATTCGCTGCGCCATCGCTCAACTCCACAGCACGCAGAGATGTAAGTATGACGAGCTTGTACAAACTTCCGACCTTGTCCAGCAGTTTCTGTATATCAAAATTCTGCATTTTCTTAGCTCCTTAGTTAATTTCTGAAAGCACTATTTTTTTCAATTTTTTATATGCAACATCCAGACGATCGTTCACGACCGTGTAATCGTATTTCTTTTTATATGCGATTTCTTTTTTTGCCAGCTTAAGTCTCTCTGAGATCGCTTTCTTGTCCTCCGATCTTCTTGAATTAAGCCTGTTTTTTAAAACCCCTAAAGACGGCGGAAGGATAAAAATGAGAATACTCTCGTCGGGATATTCTTTTTTTACCTTCATCGCACCTTTTACATCGATACTTAAAAGAACATTTAAACCTTTTTTAAGACGCTTTTCTATGAGCTTCTTCGGCGTCCCGTACAAACAGCCGAAATTTTCCTCGTATTCCAGAAATCCTTTTTTCTTTATCGTGTCTTTAAAAGATCTTTCTGACACAAAATGATAATCAACCCCGTCCTGCTCGCCTTTTCTGGGCGGCCGTGTAGTCATGGAAACAGATTGGGCAAGACCTAAATCATCTTTTAATAGTTTGTTGCATAAGGTGGTTTTGCCGGATCCCGACGGAGCGGAGACTACGAACAATTTAGCCTTCATTCTAAATTTTTTGCCTGTTCGCGTATTTTTTCTATCTCGCCTTTTATCTCGATCACGTTCTTCGATATCTTAAAATCACTGGCCTTAGAGCCGATGGTATTTATTTCGCGATGGAGTTCCTGTGCTATAAAATCTATTTTTTTCCCGACCTCCCCGCCGGAAGATATGGTCTTATTGAAATTGGAAAGATGGTTCTGCAGTCTGGTTATCTCTTCCGAAATATCACAATTCTTTGCAAAGATCGCTACTTCCATTTCAAGCCTTCCCATATCTATATCACGGCCGCCGGTCAGGTCCTTCACCCTGTCAGCAAATCTTTTTCTGTATTCGTCGATATTTAAATGGGCGCGCGATTTTATCGTTGCCAGCATTTTTTCTATCTGCTTTGTCCTAGACGTCAGATCTTTACAAAGAGCCTTGCCTTCTTTTTCTCTGTCGGAGATGAGACTGTCAATGGCCATATCGAGCGCTTTTTTTATCTTCGGCCAAAAACTGGCCAGCCCCGATTCCATCGAATCGAAACTTAAAACGCCGGGTAACGCTATTATATCTTTTAATTTTACTTCTTCCTGCAATCCGAGATGTTTTTTAAGCGCCTCAAGTTCGTTAAAATAACTCTTTGCGGCTTTTTTATTTATCGCTATCCGATCGCTTTTAAGAAGCGCTCCGTCGTGAGTGAGATTTAAATTTATTTTTCCTCTTTTTATCCTTTTTTGCAGCACTTCTTTTATTCTATCTTCAAAGGGTATTATCCCGCTGGGGAGCTTGAGAGTGGCATCAAAAAACTTATGGTTGACGGTTTTTATTTCCACTGTTACCTTACCTGATTTAAAACTCGCCTCACCCTTCCCGAAACCGGTCATTGAATTTATCACTTTTTGCCTCTTCCTCTTCTCTACGCCCAGATCTTTTTTTCAACAGTAACTTTTGTAAGCTTTGATGGATATATTTCTTCGATTATCTCGTCGGGCTGGAACCAAAGTTTTATTTCGCGTTCGGCATCGGTCATATTCGCCGAGGCGTGAATAACGTTTTCATAAACACCTTTTGTCGTTATCCTTCCGTAAGCACCGCGTATAGAAACGGCGTCCGCCTCTTCGGGGTTTGTCGATCCGCATATTTTACGGACCTTATCTATTGCATCTTCACCCCAATAAACAAGAGCCATTACTTTCTTTTTATGGTATTCACCCATCAGGTATTTCAGAAGATCTTCAAAAAACGGCTTATCTCTAAGCTCCCTATAATGCTCTGCGGCCAGTTCCCTGGAAACTTTTACTATCTTCCCGGCCACGATCTCAAGCTTAGTTTCGGCAAGCCGCGTTAAAACGTTACCTGTCAGAGACTTCTTTAAGCCGTCAGGCTTAATAAGAACCAATGTCTGTTGTATCATATACCCTTCCTTATTATATATAGAATATAATATTGTATTGTTTTAATATTATTTAGTCAAGATATTTAAGCTTGAGATTTTGCCGAAAAGATGTCCAATATGCGGTTTAAATCATCGCTGGAATAGTACTCTATCTGTATGCAGCCGCGCTTTTTACCCTGCATTATTTTGACGCGGGTACCAAAAAACTGCTGAAGCTGGCTTTCCAGATCGACCAGACTCTGGTCTTTACCTATTTTAACATTCTTCTCCCCCTGCCCGCTGGCTCTGCGGGATGCCAGAGATTCTGTTTCTCTGACCGATAGGCCTTTTTTAACAACAAGATTGCAGACTCTAAGCTGCTCGTTTTCCGTCGGTAAAGACAGAATCGCTTTGGCGTGGCCGGCTGTTATACTGCCGCTGGAAATGAATTCACGTATTTTTTGAGGCAGCGTAAGAAGTCTGATCGTATTGGCTACCGTGGAACGGTCTTTGCCAAGCGATGCGGCGATCTTTTCCTGTGTAAAATTGAAATCTGTTATGAATTTCTGGAACGCAACCGCTTCTTCTATCGGGTTAAGCTCTTCCCGCTGAATGTTTTCGATCAATGACAGCTCAAGCATGTCCAGATCCGCAACATCTTTAACAATAACAGGGATTGTGGTCATTCCCAGGCCGGTAACGGCCCGCAAACGCCGTTCTCCAGCTATTAATTCATAGCCATCCGCGATCTTTCGGACTAGGACGGGCTGGACGACTCCCTTTTCTTTTATAGAGCTCATAAGCTCTTCTAATTTTTCTTTATTAAATTCTAAACGAGGCTGATATTTGTTTGTCTTAATTTTTGATATATCAATCTTTAAAACTGACTCTCCATTCTCTTGCGTTACTTCTTTACCGGGAATAAGGGCACTAAGACCTTTTCCCAAAGCTCTCTTTTCCATCACTTAATCTCTCCTTCACTAATTTGTT
Source organism: Candidatus Omnitrophota bacterium (assembly GCA_041663425.1). Classification (GTDB taxonomy): domain Bacteria; phylum Omnitrophota; class Gorgyraeia; order 2-01-FULL-45-10; family 2-01-FULL-45-10; genus FEN-1322. The sequence goes on along the minus strand of JBAYMS010000001.1, from coordinate 32,467 downwards.
GTAAATCATTATCATTATTTGGTTTAGGCGTTTCTTCTACTATAATATTGGTGGCGATTTCTTTTTTTACCCCTAACAATTCATTCATAAACTCATGATATTTTTGCGCTCCTATAGAATTTTTATCGTAAAGCGCTATTGGTTTACCAAATCCCGGAGCTTCTGTGAGCCGAATATTTCTCGGTATTATAGTTTCATAGACTTTGCCTTTAAAGAAATTTCGCACTTCCTTAATAACCTCGGTGGTTAAATTGGTCCTGAAATCGGCCATGGTAAGCAATACACCTTCAATCCCTAGATTTGCATTAAGATTTTCTTTTACCAAATTAACAGTATTCACAAGCTGGCTCAGTCCTTCCAGGGCATAATACTCACACTGGATAGGTATAAGAACTGAATTGGCTACGGTAAGTGAATTAACCGTAAGGAGACCTAAAGATGGTGGACAATCTATTATTATGTAATCGTATGTGCCAGAAATGGGGGAGAGAGCCTTTTTCAACCTATATTCACGGCCCATTATACCAACTAGCTCAACTTCGGCACCTGTAAGACTGATCGTAGAGGGGATCAGAGACAGGTTATTTATAGCTGTTTTAATAGTTACGCCGTTCGGATCTATCTCGTCTATCAGAAGATCGTATATGCTGGCTTTAATATTATGCTTATTGATACCTAATCCGCTTGTGGCATTACCTTGCGGATCTATATCTATCAGAAGAACTCGCTTTCCAGATAGGGCAAGATAGACGGAAAGATTGATAGCGGTGGTGGTTTTTCCCACACCGCCTTTTTGATTACAGATCGCGATTACTTTAGCCATTTTCCCTGAAATTGTTCCCCGTGGAACAATTTCCACGTGGAACTATTTTTCTTAACTATACCTCATAAAAACATGTTTGTCAAGGCATTCGCCAAGCTCATGCTTCTTTACGTAATATCGAAGCTTGTTCGGTGATCGTCAGGATAGTATTTACTATCCAGTATAAAACTAATCCCGACGGCATATTGTAAAATATAAATCCGAACATTATTGGCATAACAATCAGCATTATTTTTTGCTGCTGCTTCTGCTCTTCGGTAATGGCCGAACCGGCTGATGCGGTTGAAATTTTTTGCTGAACGACCATCGCTCCAACCATAAGTAGCGGTAAAATATTTATAGTGTTGCCTATTATTGGCAATGAAATGGGGATAGGGATAGCCTCTGGCGATGATAAGTCGCGAATCCATAGGAATCCCGCGTTTCTAAGTTCTATCGATTTCATCAGCGCTTGATACAGAGCGATGAATATAGGCATCTGCAACAATATAGGTAGGCATCCGCTGAACGGATTTATATTGTACTTTTTGTAAAGCTCCATTATCTCTTTATTCAACTTTTGAGGCTGGTCTTTATACTGCCCTTTTAGTTTTTCCATTTGCGGATGCAATTCTTGCATCTTTTGCATGGATTTAAAACTTTTCATGGTAAGAGGAAGCGTTACAAGGTTCAGCAGCACTGATAAAAGAATAATCGATAGTCCCCAATTACGAACTGCCATGTGGCACATTCTCATCACAACTATTAAAATCTTACTTATCCCGCCAAAAAATCCATAATTGACAGATTCTTCTATGCCATATCCAAACTCCTTCATGTCTGGTATGCTGCTTGGGCCGGCATATAAACTATATTTATTTTCTATCGACTCTCCTGGTTGTATTATGGTCTTTTCAACATTTACACCAATTATTAGATTACCGGAGTTGTCTTCCGTGGAATAAACACTGCTTGTTTGTGCGAATGGCTTCAAAATAACCGAAAAATATTTATTTTTCAGCGCTTGCCATACCGCTATACCATAGTTTGTTGTGCGCTCACCTGGTTTTGGCCGTTTGCTCACAACCATCTTCCCATTGATATTTGCCGATGCTTCTATAAGCCTCTTATCCTGTTCGCTCTTTTCGGTAAGGCCTGCACCGCTTATTATGCTATATGAAAATTCTTTCGGGGTGCCCGAAATGTTTTTTATATTTAGCTCTAAGTCTATGCCATAGCTTGACTTACGTAAAATATATTTCTTCCGTATCTCAAAATCTTTTGTGGTAAGCACATATATCAGATCCGAACCATTACCTTTTAAATTATATCCGGCAAGGTCCAGCACTTCTGTGCCTTTAATGTTACTTATATTAAAAATATAATCTTTTGGATTTATTATTTCTACTAATTTTAAAGGTTCTTTAGAATCAAGCGCTTTATAGTCAACCAGCTTTATTTCCTTAATTGACCCGCCGATGTTACTAAATGTAAAAATATATTTACCGGTTACGACTTCGGTTTCTTTCTCTTCGGGTAAATTCTTTGGCTCAGCTACAGGTATGACCTCGATCTCTTTCTTTATAGCGCCTGCTTCACCTTGCACCTGAACGGCTGGGGGAGGAGTTGGTTTTGGCGAAAAATACTGGAATGTTACGATGATTAATATCGATAATGCTATTGCTGTTATAAGCTTCTTTTCCATCGATCTCCTTTTTAAGCACGCCTTTTAGGACTATGCTACTGGATCGTATCCGCCCTTAGCAAAAGGATGGCACCTAAGGATACGTTTTGCACCTTTTAACAAACCTCTTAAAACCCCGTATTTCTCAACGGATTCTACAGTATATTGTGAGCAGGTTGGATAGAACCTACAACATTGCAACTTCAATGGGGATAGATATTTACGATAAAAATTTAATAGGAAAATTACTACTTTTTTCATATGCCCGCGCTGATTTTTATACCGCCAGATTTACCTCTTTAGCAAGTTTCAAAAAAGCGGCTTCTGCGGAATTGTAAGTCAGATCCTTGTGCAGGTCTTTTCGCACTACCATAACAATATCAAAGCCGCACTTAAATTTACGTTTATTTTTCCGGTAAGCTTCTCTAAACAACCTTCGTATGCGGTTGCGGGACGTGGCGCGCTTAATATTTTTTGACCCTATTGAAAAACCCAAACGATTGTGCTCAAGCTTATTTTCCAGGCAATACAAAACAACTCCGCTTATCCTGCCTGCCGATCCTTTTTTATATACTTTACTGAACTCTTTTGACTTGAGAATATGTTCTTTTTTACAGAATCTCTCGTCGGAGATCATACAGTAAGCTTGTGCCGGCCTTTCTGTCTGCGCCTTTTAAGCACTTCTCTGCCCCAACGGTCTTTCATTCGTTTCCTGAAACCATGTTTTCGTTTACGTTTTAGGTTCGATTTGCATGTTAATCCGTATTTCATTGTTGTCCCTTTCTAATTTTAGACACTTTCGGTATCGTAATTATATCATAACAAATAATTCCGTCAACAAAAAATATATCTTTTGTGTTGCAAAAACCTATTTCATTCATTATAATGGTGTCCCAATGCTGAAAACGGTTGTGCACAACTTGTGCATAACTTTCGGTTTTGTGTTGAAACCGTGCTTGTTTAGCTGTGGATAACATTAATTCCGTAAACTAAAGGCATTCCGTGACATCAGACAATACCTCTATCTGGTCTATGGCTTTGGAGATCATTAAAAAAGATCTCTCAAATGATCAGACCTACAACATATGGTTCAGCCCTATAAAATTCATCTCTCTTTCAGATGAAGCTATTTTATTGGAAGTGCCGAATAAATTTTTCCAGGTATGGCTGCTCGATCGTTACATGCCGCTTCTTACAGAGTCTGTAAAAAAAGTTGTCGGTAAAGAAGTGCGTATAGATTTTGTCTTGTGTGAAAAACCTGAAGATGATACGGCTAAAAAAATTAAACCGGAAGAGCAGAAAAAAGAATCCAAACCTTTCTGGCCTTTTGTAAGGCAGGCGTCGGACACAGCTAAAGAAATAGGATTGAGCCCAAAATACACTTTTGACAGTTTTGTCATAGGTCCGAGCAACAGGTTTGCGCATGCGGCATCAATGGCTGTTTCTGAGTCGCCGGCAAAAGCATACAACCCTCTTTTTATATACGGCGGCGTCGGGCTCGGAAAGACCCACCTGATGCATGCTATCGGACAAAGCGCTCTGCACAAAACACCCAAATCAAAAGTTCTGTATATTTCGAGTGAAGAATTTACAAATCAGCTTATAAGCTCGATACAGAATCGCTCGACGCAGAAGTTCAGAGAAAAGTACCGCAATGTTGACATTCTTCTTATAGATGATATACAATTCATAGCGGGTAAGGAATCAACCCAGGAAGAATTCTTCCACACCTTTAACGCTCTTTATGATGCACATAAACAGATAGTGGTTACAAGCGACCGCCCTCCGAAAGAGATACAGTCTCTTGAAGAGCGCCTTATTTCAAGGTTTGAGTGGGGGCTTGTGACTGACATCCAGCCGCCGGATTTCGAAACGCGCACCGCGATACTGAAAAAGAAATCCGAGAAGGAAACGATAGCATTATCAGAAGATGTGTTTTATTTTTTAGCTGAGAAAGTAAAGACAAACATAAGAGAGCTTGAGGGTGCGCTGATCCGGGTAGTTGCATATGCGAAACTTATCGGCAAGGACGTTTCTGTTGAGCTGGCTAAAGAAGTTTTAAAAGATATGATAATAGAGGGTGAGAAAAAAATAACGATCGATCTCATCCAGAAAAAAGTCGCTGAATATTTTGATATAAAGCTTTCAGATATGCGGGCGAAGAAAAGAAGCAAGGCAATCGCATACCCGAGACAGATCGCAATGTATCTGGCCAGGCAATTGACCGATTTTTCTCTTCCTGAAATCGGCGACCAGTTTGGCGGCAGGGATCACACAACCGTTATCCATGCCTGTGAAAAAATTGAAAACGAACTAAAAAATAAAACTGGTTTAAAGACGATAGTGGATAAGTTGATACAAAGCATTAAGAATTAACTTTTTGGGTATATGTTGTTAGTTGTGTTGATAAGTTTTATAGGTTCCGGCTGGTTTTAATTGTTTTTAAGTCGTTATTTTGCAATATATTAAAAAGTTACTAACTTATCAACAGGCTCTACTAATTCTGTTACTTTTAAATTAAATAAGGTTTTGTAATAGAAGGTTGATATCGGTGGATATCGACACTTAGCCGACACCTTGGCTGAATAAATTTGGGAGATTTTTTGGGATGAAATTTAATACAACGAAAGATGTGCTATTAAAAGGTATCCAAGAAGTTCAATCTGCTATAAGCTCAAAATCAAGTCTTCCTATACTATCAAACATTCTTATAGAAGCAACGGAAGATAATTTAATACTAACAACAACAGATCTTGATATAGGAATAACATCAAAAATAACTCTAAAACCACAAATAACCGGAGCTATAACAATACCTGCAAAAAAATTCTCAGATATAGTTAAGGAACTACCTGACGGTGAACCTATATCAGTTTCGGTGAAAAAAAACAATCTCGTAAACATTGAATGCGGGAAAAGTGTGTTTAAAATAATGGGGTTGCCAAAAGAAGAATTTCCACAACTGCCAGAATTTAAAGATAAAGAATCTTTGGTGCTGCAGCAAAAAAAACTAAAATCAATGATGAAGCTTACATCATTCGCAATAAGCCACGATGAATCCAGATATGTTTTAAATGGAGTTCTGTTTGTAATAAAACCTACATATATAAGACTTGTTGCTACAGACGGAAGACGTCTTGCAATGGTTGAGGATAAGCTACAATTACCAAAAACACTTGAACGTAAATTTATAGTGCCGACAAAAGCTGTTAATGAGCTTGATAAATCATTGGGTGATGACGGCGAAGTTAAAATATGTTTCAGCGAGAACCAGATATTTTTTGATATGGGTAAAACGCGGCTTGTATCACGATTAATAGAGGGAGAATTCCCTAATTACGAGCAGGTTATACCAAAAGAAGCCAAAGATAAAATAATCTTATCTAAAAACATATTCTTATCGGCAGTTAAAAGAGCAGCTTTGTTTACGAACCAGGATTCCGCGGCAATAAAAATGGATCTCGGTAAGGATAAAGTGGTGATCTCTAAAAGCACACCGTATTTAGGGGAGGCGCGGGTAGAGATAGATGCAGAATATAAAGGTAAGGAAATATCTGTCGGGTTCAATCCCAATTACTTAATAGACTTTTTAAAAAATACTGAAATTGAAAAAATCGCTTTCGAGGTAACCGACCCGGAAAAACCGGGCGTTGTTAGAATAGGTGCCGAATATATATATGTAGTCCTTCCAATGCAAATCACATGATGCCCGCGGGTAGAAAGAAAGAAAGAACCAAACAGAAGTCGATAGAGAACATAGTAAAAGATGTAATAAAAAGTTTAAGCGGTTCAGACAGGGTAAGCGAAGAAGAAGTAGTTGACGCATGGGTGGGAGCGGTTGGGGAAAAGGCGGCAAAACACACAAAACCAGTTTCGATCAAAAAAGGCATTATGACGGTGAATATAGACGGCTCAGGCTGGTTATACGAAGTGACCGTCAGGAAGAAAGAACTATTAAAAAAGTTGGAAGGTAAGATAAAAGGGAAACAGGTAAAAGTTTTAAGATTCAGGATAGGAGAGATAAAATAGAAATGACAAAAGAAGAGAAGAAAAATACGGTCGAGGAAAAAGAAAAATTAAAGGCCGACGCGGTTAAAAAATACGACGCTACGACAATTACCGTTCTTGAAGGAATGGACGCGGTGCGTAAAAGGCCGGCTATGTATATCGGCGATACGACACAGCGCGGACTCCACCATTTGGTGTATGAAGTTGTCGACAATTCAATAGATGAATGTATGGCCGGATATGCGTCTAACATAGACGTTGTGATACATGCTGATAATTCCGTTTCGGTCGTAGATGATGGTCGCGGAATTCCGGTAGATATGCATAAAACTGAGGGCAAGCCAGGCGTCGAGGTAGTTTTGACAAAACTACATGCCGGCGGTAAGTTTGACCATAGGGTATATAAAGTATCGGGCGGTTTGCACGGCGTAGGTGTCAGCGTCGTCAACGCTCTGTCAGAATGGCTCGAAGTAGAAATAAAACGTGACGGGAAAATCCATCATCAGGAATATGAGAAAGGCAAACCCGCATCAAAACTCAAAGTAATAGGTGAGGCGAAAAAAACAGGAACACGTGTAACGTTTAAAGCCGACGAAGAAATATTTGGAAAAGGCAGCATAGTTTACAGTTTTGACACTTTAGCTAACAGGCTGAGAGAGCTGTCATTTTTAAATAAAGATATACGGATAACCTTAAAAGACGAAAGAGCAAACGATAAAGAAGTCGAGTTCAAATTTTCCGGCGGTATAGTTTCGTTCGTAGAATTCTTAAATAAAAATAAAGAATGCCTGCATAAAAAAGTAATATATTTTTCGAAGGAAAAAGACAATATTATCGCCGAAGTTGCCATGCAGTATAACGACAGTTACGGTGAGAATCTATTCACTTTCGCAAATAATATTAATACGATCGAAGGCGGCACGCACCTTACAGGATTTAAATCGGCCCTTACCAGGACGATAAACCAGTATTGCAAAGGCAAGAATCTGCTGAAAGATTCCGATGCCAGCATTTCCGGTGACGATGTGCGCGAAGGACTGACAGCTGTAATAAGTGTCAAGGTTCCTAATCCTCAATACGAAGGACAGACAAAAACAAAGCTCGGCAATTCCGAAGTAGAGGGCATTGTTGAATCAATAGTAAATGAAGCGCTTGGCGGTTTTCTCGAAGAGAATCCACCGATAGCAAACAAGATCATCGAGAAGGCAGTGCTTGCTGCCCGCGCAAGAGAGGCTGCGAGAAAAGCTCGCGAACTTACGCGCAGAAAAGGCGCTCTCGATAGCGCGGCGCTTCCGGGTAAACTGGCCGATTGCCAGGAGTCGGACCCGCTGCTCTGCGAAATGTATCTCGTTGAAGGAGATTCCGCAGGAGGCTCTGCAAAACAAGGCCGCGATCGCCGCTTTCAAGCGATACTACCGCTAAAAGGAAAAATTCTAAACGTAGAAAAAGCGCGCCTTGATAAAGCGCTGGCAAACGAAGAAATATGCACCATTATAACGGCGATAGGAACAGGCATCGGGGAAGAGTTCAACATAGAAAAGCTCAGATACGGAAAGATCATAATGATGTGCGATGCTGACGTTGACGGTTCACACATACGCACACTTATCCTAACCTTTTTGTATCGACATATGACTGCATTAATAGAAAAAGGACATATTTATATTGCGCAGCCGCCGCTTTACAAAATCAAACGCGGCAAGCGGGAAGAATACATACAAACAGAAGATAATTTTAATAGTCTTTTGCTGGAATTGGGGTCGGAAGGCATGACTCTTATAAGAGTAAAAGATAAAAATCAATTTACCGACAAGCAGGTAAAGGCTATTTTAGATGCTTTGGTTGAGCTTGAGTCTTTGGCTGGAGCGGTTGAGCGGCGTGGAGTGAGCTTCTCAAAATATATCAGTTTTAGACATAAGAAAACCAAAAAAATGCCACTTTATATGGTAAAAGTGGATTATGAAGACCAGTTCTTGTATAACGACGATGAGCTTGCAAAATCAGTAAAAGGCGAAGAAAAGGTCGTTGAGTTTTACGAAGCAAGAGAAGTTGAAAAGATCGTAGAGCGCATAGAGAAGCTCGGGGTAGATGTAGAAGATTACCATGGGCCGCTAGAAGATTTTGATTCCAAAGGCGTGAGAAAAGAATCTCAAAAACCGAGATATACGGTTAAATCGGAAAAGGGGCAGGAGAGTTTCTACACGCTAAAAGATATATTGCGTTTTGTGATGGAAGTAGGCAAAGAAGGAATGACGATACAGAGATACAAAGGTCTTGGAGAAATGAATCCGCACCAGTTGTGGGAGACAACGATGGATCCCGAAAAGAGGACAATGCTTAAAGTTACTCTCGAAGATGCTGTTGAAGCGGATGCGATATTTACAGTGCTAATGGGTGAAGCGGTTGAGCCGCGCAGAGAATTTATCGAGAAGCACGCGCACGAAGTAAAAGTGCTGGATATATAGAAAAATTTCAGGAGAGAAAATGTATACACGTAACGAAAAAGTATTACCGAGATACATAGAAGAAGAGATGAAAGATTCGTATATCAATTACGCGATGAGCGTTATTGTCGGCCGCGCACTGCCGGACGTTCGCGACGGGTTGAAGCCGGTTCACAGGAGAGTCCTCTACGCGATGAAGGAACTTAGCCTAGAACATACTAAGCCATATAAAAAATGCGCAAGAATAGTCGGAGAAGTTTTAGGTAAATATCATCCGCATGGCGATAGTGCGGTTTACGAGACCCTTGTGCGTTTAGCACAGGATTTTTCGTTGCGTTATCCTTTAGTTGACGGGCAGGGAAATTTCGGTTCGATAGACGGTGATTCCGCGGCTGCTATGAGGTATACGGAAGCGCGCCTTGAACATATAACCGATCAGATGCTTCTCGATATCGAAAAAGACACTGTAGATTTTGTTCCGAACTTTGACGGGTCGCTTCAGGAGCCGTCGCTTCTTCCCACATGCCTGCCGTATCTTCTGGTTAACGGATCGAGCGGCATAGCTGTTGGTATGGCAACCAATATCCCTCCGCACAACTTAAGAGAGATATGTGACGCGGTTATTTATGTGATAGACAATCCTGAGTGCGAATCGAAAGACCTTCTAAAAAAAGTAAAAGGACCTGATTTCCCGACGGGCGGAATAATCCGCGGTTATGACGGCATAAAGAACGCATATACGACAGGGCGGGGGCGTCTTAAAATAAATGCGAAGGCTTTCATCGAAGAACAGAAGAGCGGCAAGGAAGCCATTATAGTTAAAGAGATCCCATATCAGGTCAATAAAGCAAATCTTATTAAATCTATAGCAGACCTGATCCAAGATAAAAAAATAGAGGGCATTTCCGATTTGCGGGATGAATCCGATAAGGACGGAATGCGGATAGTGATAGATCTGAAACGCGGTGCTAATGCGCATGTCGTATTGAATCAGCTGTATAAACATACACAGATGCAGGAAACTTTCGGTGTTATTATGCTGGCGCTAGTCGGCGGCAGACCAAAAGTTTTAAATCTGAAAGAAATTCTGGATGAATTTATAAAACACCGGAAAATAGTAATTGTCCGGAGAACTAAATTTGAACTTGCGAAAGCCCAGGATAGGGCGCACATCCTTGAGGGATTAAAGATAGCGCTGGACAATCTCGAAAAGATCATAAAAGTTATAAAAGAATCGGCAAATCCGCAGATAGCTAAAGTAGAGCTGATGAAAAAATTTGGGCTATCCGAAAAACAGGCAACGGCGATCCTTGAAATGCAATTACAGCGTCTGACAGGCCTGGAACGCGACAAGATAGAAAAAGAATACCTGGAACTTATAAAGAAGATCGAATTCCTGAAATCTATTCTTGCGAGCGAGAAAAAAGTCCTTGAGATCATAAAAGAAGAAATGAATGCTTTGTCTGAAAAGTTCGGCGATGAAAGAAGGACGGAAGTAGCGCCTGAGGCCGAAGAGCTGGAAATAGAAGACCTGATAGCCGAAGAGGATGTGGTAGTAACGATTAGCCACTCAGGTTATATAAAGAGGCTCCCTGTTTCCAGTTACAAAAAGCAGCATCGCGGCGGTAAAGGTGTGACCGGTGCGGATATGAAGGAAGAAGATTTTGTCGAACACTTATTTATTGCCTCGACCCACGACTATATGCTGTTTTTCAGTGATAAAGGCACTGTCCGCTGGCTCAAAGTTCATGAGATCCCCGAAGGCGGTAGGCTATCCAAAGGCAAAGCGATAGTGAATATGCTTTCGCTTGTTGCAGGAGAGAAGATCAGTGCATTTGTGCCTGTGAGAGAATTTAAAGAAGGCAGCTTCCTGATGATGTGCACAAAGAACGGCCTTATCAAGAAAACAGCTCTTACAGCCTACTCAAATCCGAGAAAAGGCGGCATCATCGGTATTGGTCTTGAAAAAGATGACGCGCTTATTGAAGTAGAGATGACTTCCGGCGACGATGAGCTTCTGATGGCGACCAAAGAAGGCAAGGCCATAAGATTTAAAGAGTCTCAAGTGCGCGATATGGGCAGGGCAGCCAAGGGTGTTAAGGGTGTAACTCTGGGCAAAAAAGATGAGTGTATTGCTATGGAAGTTGTCCGTGCCGACCAGACGGTCCTGACAGTGACGGGACAGGGGTTTGGCAAAAGAACTTCATTTAAAGAATATAGGTTGCAATCTAGGGGCGGAAAAGGTATTATAAATATCAAAGTTACGGGTAAAAACGGTGAAGCGGTAGGCCTTACAACCGTTTCAGATAAAGATGAAATAATACTCATGACCGAAAAAGGCATGATAGTCCGTTGCCCGATAAAAGATATCCGCAGCACAGGCCGCTCTACGCAAGGTGTCCGGCTGATGAGGCTGGATGCAGGTGACAAAGTAGCGTCTGTAGCAAAAATAGTTCCTGAAGATGAAAGCGAAAAAATAGAACCGGTTAAAGCAGAGCCTGTTAAGCCAGAAACTGTAAAAACAGAGCTTAAGGAAGAAGTATCGGCAGAGGTTGATAAAGAAGTTAAGCCTGAGCCTAAGAAGACAGAAGACAAGAGCAAGAAGAAAACGATAAAGCGGAAGAAGTAAATTTTAAGAGCGTCCCCATCGTCTAGCCTGGCCTAGGACATCAGATTTTCATTCTGACGACTGGGGTTCGAATCCCCATGGGGACGCCAATTTTGTTAAATACCCATTGTTTTTAAGTATTTCAGCATTCTGGACCACATATCACCGGCCCGCCTCTATTAATCGAGAAAAACCTTGCCTATTATTATTAATAATTATATAATAGCGCTTACGAATTTAAGGATAATTTTGTAGGAGCAGGTGTTTTTTTTACTACCGGTTCCGCTTAAATAGTAAATATAGCGAAGCTGTCTCGTGATTTGCTGTCATCTCAGCCAGACAAATCATCCCTAGCATCTTATATCTTTTGTGTGCTTGGGAAGTCTATGTGATTTTCCTTAAAAGACCGGGAACGATATAAATACGCCGGGATGGCGGAATTGGCAGACGCAAGGGACTTAAAATCCCTCGGCCGCAAGGCCACGGGGGTTCGACCCCCCCTCCCGGCACCAGTTTTGCCGTAGTTGTGCTCGGGCAAGATTATCCCGGGTCTATACGGTTTAGCTCATGAGGATGAGGGGCTACAAAAAATAGAAAGATTGTATATGGATTTAGCAACACTAAGACATTCTACTGCACACGTTATGGCGCAGGCGGTAAAAAGTTTATGGCCCGACGCAAAACTTGCCATAGGGCCGTCTATTGAAGATGGTTTCTATTACGATTTTGACATGGAAGATCCCTTCACGCCGGAAGATATAGAGCTTATAGAGAACAGGATGCAGGAGATCATAAAAAAAGACTATAAGTTTGAAAAAAAAGAGATGAAAAAGGCTGAGGCGATAAAGCTTTTTAAAAAATTAAAAGAGAAATATAAAGTTGAGTTAATCGAAAAAATCCCCGAAGCCGTTGTCACCATATATCAGGACGGAGATTTTATAGACCTGTGCCGCGGGCCGCACATTGAATCAACAGGGCAGATAAAAGCTTTTAAATTGCTTTCGATAGCCGGAGCATATTGGCACGGTATAGAAACCAACCCGATGCTGCAGAGAATATACGGGACAGCTTTTGAAACAGAAAACGAGCTGCAGAGCTATTTGACGCTCCTGGAAGAAGCCGGCAAGAGAGATCACAGAGTGCTTGGCAAGCAGCTGGAATATTTCAGTTTCAATGAAGAGGTTGGTCCCGGGTTAGTGCTGTATCATCCTAAAGGCGCGCGGCTTCGAAGCATCATAGAAGATTATATAAAAAGAGAGCATTTAAGGCGCGGTTATGAGCTCGTCCTGGGCCCGCACATAATGAAGAGCGATATCTGGATAGAGTCAGGCCATTACGATTATTATAAAGAAAATATGTACATGTTCAAGATCGAGGGCCAGGAATATGCGATAAAGCCTATGAATTGTCCGGGACACATCCTGGTTTACAGGTCAAAAACGAGAAGCTACAAAGATCTGCCGTTAAGATATTTTGAACTGGGGACTGTTTACAGAAACGAAAAATCCGGAGTTCTGCACGGCCTTCTCAGGGTCAGGGGATTTACACAGGATGATGCGCACATATTCTGTTTGAGAGATCAGGTTGAGGACGAGATAATAAAGGTCATCAACTTTGTTATAGATACTCTGAATGTCTTTGGATTTGAGGATTTCTCCGTCGAGGTATCGACCAGGCCGGAGAAATCTATAGGCAACGATGCTGACTGGGAAGCGGCTGAGCGGGCGCTGATCCAGGCATTAAAACGCAAATACCTGAATTACACGATAAATGAAGGCGACGGCGCTTTTTACGGGCCCAAAATAGATATCAAACTGAAAGATGCTCTTAAGCGTGAATGGCAGTGCGCAACGATCCAGTGCGATTTCGCTCTTCCAGAGAGGTTTAACCTTAAATATATAGGCCAGGACGGCAAAGAATACCGCCCGATAATGCTTCACAGGGTAATACTGGGTTCTCTGGAAAGATTCATGGGCGCATTGATAGAACATTTTGCGGGTGCGATGCCCTTATGGCTTGCGCCGGTTCAGTGTATTATAATACCGATATCTGACAAAGCTCTCAGCTATGCGAAAAAAGTTGAAGCGAATATGGTTGAGCAGAATATAAGGGTTTCTTTGGATTCCAGAAATGAAAGATTGCAGAAAAAAATACGGGATGCGGAGATTGAAAAGATCCCATACATGATAATCGTGGGCGAGAAAGAGGCCGCCGGAGAAGTTCTTTCCATAAGGTCTAAGGCTCAGGGAGATATGGGTATAATGACAGGTGAAGAATTTATTCAGATGATAAATAAAGAGATCAAAGAGAAAGTGAGGTGATTGACTATCGCTAAGAAAGACTTGAGGATCAATAACCGGATAAGAGTCAGGGAGGTCAGGGTTGTCGGAGAAGCCGGCGAGCAGCTCGGAGTATTAGCAACACCGGATGCATTAAAAAGAGCTGAAGAAGCGGGCCTGGACCTGGTCGAAGTAGCGCCAACAGCTGTGCCGCCTGTTTGCAGAATAATGGATTACTCAAAGTATAAATACGAACAGGAGAAGAGGGAAAAAGAGGCTCGTAAAAAACAAAAAGTAGTGCGTCTTAAAGAAATACGCCTAAGCCCTAAGATAGGAGAGCACGACTACCAGTTTAAAGTAAGAAATCTGGAAGACTTTTTGAAACGAGGCGACAAAGTGAAAGTCACGATGATGTTTAAAGGCAGAGAAATGGCCCACGTCGACCTTGGCAGAAAGATACTGGACAGATTATCGAGCGATATTTCCCAGATAGGCGAAATAGAAGAGCCGCCCAGACAAGAAGGCCGGTTTATAAATATGGTTATAAGGGCGAAATAAGAGCAAAGTCAGGTAAATACCAGCTTTAAGCTTTAGCCGTAACAGCAAGGCATTTATTCGCAGCTTATAATTTGCAACTTATGAATGGTTTGATATAACAAAGGAGAAAGACGATGCCAAAACTAAAGACGAACAGAAGTGTTAAAAAAAGAATGAGAACAACGAAGTCCGGCAAGATAAAAAGGTTCAAAGCCAATAAGAGCCATCTATTGACGGGCAGAACGGCAAAAAGAAAACGCCAATTATCTAAGGCAGGATTTGTAGCGAAAGGTTTTGAGTCCGCTATGAATAAGCTTCTGCCCTACGGCGCTTAAAAGGGGGATCAATGTCAAAAGTAAAACATGCAGTAGCGGCACATAAACGTAAAAAAAGGGTAATGAAACTTGCCGAAGGCCAATGGGGCGGCAGGTCGCGTTTTCATAAACGCGCTATGGAGTCCGTGGCAAAAGGCATGATGTATGCCACCAGAGACCGTAAAGCGCGTAAACGCGATTTCCGTTCGCTTTGGATAGTCAGGATCAATGCAGCCTGCAGAGAGAACGAAATATCTTACTCGAAGTTCATGAACGGCCTCAAGAAGATAAAAGTTCTTATAGACAGAAAGATACTGGCGGAACTTGCAGTTTCTGATAAAAAGGCATTTACAAAACTTGTAGAAGCAGTAAAAGCATAGCAGGAACGTAAAGCTTAGCAGATGAAAGAAGAGCTTAAAAAAATAGAAGCCGAAGCACTTGCCGAGATAGGTTCATCAAATACCGACAAGGCTTGTCTGGAGACTCTAAGGATAAAATATCTCGGGCGTAAAGGTGTGGTGACGGAGTTGTTTAAAAAAATGGCGCTCCTTCCCGCTGCCGAAAAACCCGAGGTAGGTGTCCTTGTAAATGCCCTTAAGAACACTCTTACCAAGACGCTTGATGATAAGCTGGCTGTAGCTTCGCATGCCGAAGAAATCAAAGACCGTATTGATGTAACGCTGCCCGGCATTGCCAGAAAACCCGGCAAGATACATCCTATTACGCAGACAATAAACGAAATATGCTCAGTATTCGTCTCGCTTGGTTTTAAGATAGTCGAGGGGCCGGAAATAGAGACTGAGCGTTATAATTTTGAAGCTCTGAACATACCGCTGGAACATCCCTCCAGGGATGCTTTCGATACTTTTTATCTGAAGTCCGCAGAAAAATATCTTTTAAGAAGCCATACATCTCCAGTACAGGCGCGCTTTATGGAAAAGAATAAACCGCCATTTTCGATAATCGTTCCGGGGAAAGTTTACAGGCCTGACGCTACCGACGCATCTCACTCCTTCATGTTCCATCAGATCGAGGGGCTGGTAGTAGGAAAATCAATAAAATTTTCCGATCTCAAAGGTGTTTTAGAAGTATTTGCAAAGCAGTTATTTGGAAAATCTACAAGAATGCGTTTCCGTCCGAGTTTCTTTCCTTTCACGGAACCCAGCGCCGAAGTAGATATATCATGCATACTTTGCGGAGGGCAAGGATCGGGATCTAAGGGTCATGCCAGATGCAGTCTCTGCGGCGGTAAAGGCTGGATAGAGATATTGGGTTCAGGCATGGTAAATCCGAAGGTGTTTAAAAATGTAGGATATGATCCGGAAAAATATACCGGATTTGCATTCGGCATGGGAGCTGACAGGATAGCAATACTTAAGTATGGAGTAAATGACATAAGGCTGTTTTTTGAGAACGACGAGAGGTTCCTGAAACAATTTTAATATATGCGCATAAGCTATAACTGGTTAAAAGACTATATAAATCTGAATGCTGCGCCCGAAAAGTTGGCAGAACTGCTGACAATGTCCGGGCTTACAACAGAGTCTATCTTGCATAAAGAAGGCAGCGACTACATTCTGGAAATAGAAGTTACTGCGAATAGGCCCGATTGGCTATCGCACATAGGAGTGGCAAGAGAGCTTTCTGCCATTACGGGTAATAAACTTAAACTGCCCATCCTTCCGAAAATAAAAACTTCCAAAGATAAAGCCGGGATAAAAGTTAACGTTGAAGAAAAAACCTTATGTCCCAGATATACGCTGCAGGTTATAAAAGATGTAAAAGTCGCGGATTCCGCAGATGGGATCAGAAAAAAACTTGATGCAATGAACCTGCGCCCGGTCAATAACGTTGTCGATATAACCAATTTCTGTTTATTCGAAACCGGCCAGCCCATGCATGCTTTCGATATGGATAAAATCGAAGGCGGCGAGATCATTATAAGGAAGGCGCGCAAGGGCGAAAAGATAGTCACGATCGATGGTGTCGAAAGAACTCTTACCGAGTCCATGCTTGTAATAGCCGATAAAGTGAAAGCGATCGCGATCGCCGGAGTGATGGGCGGTATAAATACAGAAGTTACAAACGCAACGAAAAATATACTACTTGAAGCTGCTTCATTTGACCAGATATCCGTGAGAAGAACTGCCCGATCGCTCGGCATATCTACTGATTCAAGCTATCGGTTTGAAAGAAAGATAGATATAAATAATATAGTGTATTCCTCTTCGCGGGCGGCGTCACTTATAAAAGAAACGGCCCGCGGTGAAATTTGTAATTTTATCGACATAGGCAAAAATATTCCAGCTAAAAAAACGATAACGTTACGGTTTTCAAAGCTTGAGGCAACTTTGGGGATAGAAGTACCCGCGCTTACGGCAAAGAGAATTATCAGTTCCCTCGGTATGAAGATAAAGAAAACTTCAAAGAGCGGCATAGTGGTGGAACCGCCGCCATTCCGGTATGATCTTAACACAGAGATAGACGTGGTGGAAGAGGTGGCCCGCATATATGGTTATAATAAAATACCGAGCACCATACCTGAAATAGTGGAGCAGGAGAACAAAATCCCCGTTGAGATGACAGTCGAAACAATAGTAAGGACAATACTGACTGGATTGGGTGCGGACGAGATCATAACCTATAGTTTGCTTGGTAAGAATATGCTTACGGTTTCTGATACGGCTTTGAACACCATAGTTGAGATAAAGAATCCGCTATCGAGCGAGCAGGAAGTGATGCGGCCGAATCTTGTCTCGGGCATGCTTTCCTCGATATTATGGAATATAAACAGGAAAGCAAAAGATCTGAAACTTTTTGAGATAGGTAAAATATATATAAGAGAATCGGATATTAAATTTGCCGAAAAAAAACATCTATCGATAGGCATTACCGGAGAGGTGACGAGTTGGATAGAAGGCGCCAGGGCCTGCAGCTTTTTTGATCTAAAAGGAATGGTAGAGGCGGCCTTATCAGCGCTCGGCATAGATAAAGTAATTTTCAAAACCACCTCAGGCGATATTTATTCCCGTTCATGCTCTGCATCTATTGAGATATCCGGAGAAGTGATAGGCATGATAGGCGAGGTTTACAGGGAGATGCTTAATAAATTTGACGTCAAAGACAATGTATATTTCTGCGAGCTGTCGCTGGAAACTATAATAAAACACGCTAATCTTAAAAAGCGATTTGTAGAGCTTCCGAAATACCCGTCAGCTCACAGGGACATGTCGCTTGTAGTACCCAAAGATGTTTTAAATGCCGATCTTATCGACCTGGTAAAATCTACGGCAGGGACGATCCTAAAAGAGATAAAACTGATCGACAGATATGCCGGTAAACAGATTCCCGACGGTAAGGTTAGTCTTACCTACAGGCTTGAATACGCTGATCTGTCCAAAACTCTCGAAGAAAAAGATGTTACGTCTGTCCATTCAAATATTCTGCGTGTACTTGAAGAAAAACTCGACGCAAAATTACGATAGAACCATCGCACCGCCCGGGCGTAATTTGCCTTTGCGGTAATCGTATGATATACTTTATTTAGGAATAGAAATATCCCTGCGGTGCGCGTGATTGAATTAGAAATTTTGACCCAATAATTTAGAATCGGGGGCCTAACTGGTTAAACGCTTTGGCGTTTGTTCGAGGGCTCCCACCTGATGAGAATCGGGATCAAAATTATTAAGTTCACACGGCACAGGCGGGGATTTTTTTATTTAATATGGATCTATTCGAAAAAGAAAAAATTAAAATAAAAGAAAATGAGCCTATGGCCTCGCGTATGAGGCCCGGGTCGCTCGATGATTTTGTAGGCCAGGAACATATCCTCGGCAAAGATAAGCTGTTGCGCCGTCTGATCGAATCCGATACTATCTCCTCGATAATTCTTTATGGCCCTCCTGGTTGCGGCAAGACTACACTTGCTCTTATAATAAGCGAGAAGACGAATTCCCATTTTGAGCGTATAAACGCCGCGTCAAACAATGTCGCGGACATGCGGCGTATAATAGAACAGGCGCATAAGCGCGAAGCGACCAGCGGCAAACGGACAATACTTTTAGTCGACGAGATACACCGGTTTAATAAGGCGCAGCAGGATGTGCTTATGCCGGATGTTGAAGCCGGCAACCCAATACTGATAGGCACAACAACACATAACCCGTTCTTTTACGTAAATGCCGCCTTACTGTCCCGGTCCCAGGTTTTCGAATACAAGAAACTTTCAGACGAAAATATAATTACAATATTAAAAAAGGCTTTGGCAGACAAAGAGCGCGGACTTGGTAAGATGCCGGTTGAGATAGAGGCCGGAGCGCTGGAGCATCTGGCTAAAGTTTCAGATGGTGATGCGAGGAGGGCTCTTTCTGCGCTTGAGGTAGGAGCGCTGACCACCCTTGCCGCCAAAGACAAAAAAATACATTTTACGCTTAAAGTTGCCGAGGAGTCGATACAGAAGAAGTCCGTATTGTATGACAAAGACGAAGACGGGCATTACGACACGATCTCCGCATTCATAAAGTCTATGAGAGGCTCGGATCCGGACGCAGCGCTTTATTGGCTGGCAAAGATGATCTACGCAGGCGAAGATCCGCGGTTTATAGCCCGCAGAATCGTGATATGTGCGGCAGAAGATGTGGGTAACGCAGACCCGCAGGCGATAGTAATAGCGAATGCGGCGCTGCAGGTGTCGGAATTTGTCGGAATGCCGGAAGCGCGCATACCGCTTGCCCAGGCAGCCGTTTATGTAGCATGTGCACCTAAGTCAAATGCGGCGTATCTGGGCATAGAGGCAGCTATGAAAGATGTTGAGGAGGGTAAGGTCCTGGAAGTGCCTAACCACCTCAAAGATGCTACTATGGATTCCGATGCATTCGGACACGGCAAAGATTACAAATATGCGCACGATTTCAAAAATCATTATGTGAAGCAGGAATATAAGCCCTCCAGCAAGGCTTATTACATCCCAACCGAGATGGGTTACGAGAAAAAGATCAAAGAATGGCTTGAAAATCTTAAAAAGCAGTGATAATCTTTTGTTAAATTTAGTTGATTAAAGATAAAAAAGGTAGCCTCCCGCCTATTGCTTTATCCCCATTCTTAATGTAAGCTTTTATAGGCTTTAAAAATACTGAATAAATGCTTGGCATATTTTCGCCAGGCATTTTTTTATGCCCGCCTTTTTAAAGAAAGGTGAAATCCTGTGAGTATTGTTTTAGTAGAAAGCAGGTTTGCAAAAAAGCCGCATAGACCATGTGGGATAAAGATCGCCGCATGGTCTTTTTTATTATATGCGCTATTAAGCGATGCCCCCATTTATCCCGACATTCAAAGCATAAGCCCTAACTCACAATTTGCGCCATTGGTGAAAATCACAAACGCCGATAATCAGCTTAAGGTATGTAGCGATACAAACGACACGAAAGAAAAATTAGAAAGCGATACAACATTTCTTTACACAGCTTTTTTTGTATCGAGAGGACTGGAAGCAGGACTTTCGCTTAGCGATCTCCGGCGTATTATAAAATTGCCGAATTGCAGCAGGGTGAAAATAGAAAAAATCGATATACAGGACGGGGTATACATAACTTATAGGCAAAGACCCGGTTCGAGTGCCAAAGTTTTCCATTATTTCCGCAATAAAAGCAGGGCCAGAACGTTTAATCATATAGAGGTCGGGTCACGGTCTTTCCGCAGGATTTTTGTTGAAGAGTTAAGCTGTGAAAAATACAAAGAAATCACAGAGGAAAATAACAGGGCAGGACCTTTGCCGGTGAGCGAAGTATTGAAATGCCTTACGTATAACTTTAAGGGAAAAGCCACAGTTTCGGAATATGCAAAAAAAATGGAAATATCTCCACAGAAGGTTTATCGCAGCCTGGATCTGCTCGCGCAGATGGGATTGGTTACGGCAAATACAGCAATGTCCGGTGGATACGAATACAGAATAACGGATGATCTCATGGACAATACCGCTGAGCGGCGCCGTGTATTGGAGATCCTCGCCAGGCACAATGACGGTAAAAATCGTAAAGACATAGAAGCGATACAGGGCAAATTAAACTATACAGTAATAGACAGTGTGAAGGCATACGAACCTGCGCGTGTTTTATTTTCACCGGACGGCAGTTCCCTTGGTTCTTTGTCCAAAGAAATCGCAAATGCTCACAATGCGATCGATATAGTCATGTATAATTTTAAATCCGACGTCTTGTTGAGTGCACTGAAAAACAGGCGGCCGGGTGTCAGGGTAAGGATCGTGTTAAACAAGGACCAGGCGGACGATGATATAAGTAAAAAACTGGTAAAGTGCGGAGTGAATATAATGTATGATTCGCGCAATGGCCTTATGCATGATAAGTTTATTATTGTCGATAAAAAGGTTGTAGTGACAGGCAGCTCTGATTGGGACGAGAAAGCGGGAAAAATAAACGAAGACAGCCTCGTTCTAACACAATATGCCGACGGCTTTCAGGAGGAATTTGATTATCTGTGGGGAGGCGAAAAACGGCTGTTACCGCGAAATCTTTCACCGCCCGACGGTGTAAGAGCATATTTTTCCAGCCAATGCGAATGTGAAACAGCAATAATAAATTCTATCCACAAAGCAAAGATACGTAAACTGGAACATCCCGCAGAAGATACCAGCATACGCATAGCGCAACATTCTTTCACAAATAAAAAAATAGCAAAAGCGTTATTCGATGCCAGAGAATCGGGAGTTAATATTCAAATCCTGCTTGATCCGAGCCAGCAAAAGAAAGGGATCATAAAAAAGTACTTTTGCGATCTTCAGAAAAAAGCTGAACGGCAGGAGGCTGTCTCGGGAATCAATAATTATCGAAGGGGAGATATTTCGATAACCTATGATCGTGTAAGCAAGCGCCTCATGAGCAATGAGTTTGTAGTCATAGGAAATGAGACGGTTACCGGCAGTTATGATTGGGATGGTAAAAAAACCAAAGAGAGAGAAAGTCTTGTCTTTATTCCGTGCGCTGTCAAAGAATATAAAGAAAAATTTGATTCTCTATGGAAAGAATCGTATAAAACGATAGTAATAGATCGCGGACAAAAAGCTAAAAAGGGTCCCGGGGGCGATGGGGAAAAAGGACGGTGGGTGAGCGTTCCGGTAAAGTATGACGAGCTTAATGAAAATAATTCATATGAGCTGTTCGGCGAGAGCCACAATACGGTAAAATTTAATATAAAGGATAGGCTGCAATACGATACTGCCCCGCCTGAAATTGCGAAAAAACTTATGGCTGAACTGGGCCAGAACGCAGAAAATTTTGACGGTCCGATGAAGGTGTATGTTGCGAAAAAAAATATATTTATAAACAGGTTCTTCCATTGTGATGAAAACGGCACCAAGGTGGAGAAAAAATCATGGATAGAGGGAAGATGGTTCTCGGATTCAAGCTATGATGACCCTGCCGATGCTATTAAGAATTTTTATTTTGTCGATTGGAATAATGCGCAGATGCGTCTGAACTCCATAATAAAAAAAGGCTGTTATTTTATCTGGGGAGGAATAAAGAATGGCGGCAAAGGGGTGTATCAGATATATATTCCGTTCGATGCTATAAATCGAAAGGAAGTCATATTCTGCCTGGACAGGATAGAGAGGTTTATTCCGCCGCGCAGAAACTAATTCTTCAGTTTTGCTCCGCACTAAGCTATAATCATCAATATGAACAAAAAGTGTATTGCTATGTTTTCAGGCGGACTTGACAGCATTCTTGCCGTAAAGCTGATGCAGGAACAGAATGTCGAGGTCCAGGCGGTAAATTTTTCTATAGATTTCTGCGCCTGCATCATGCAGGATGGTGAGAATGTCGCGACGAAAGCTGCCAAGGCGCTCGACGTGCCGATCAGAGTCGTCGATATTACCGAAGAATATATAAGTGTCCTCAAAAATCCCAGCCATGGATATGGTGCAAATATAAATCCGTGCATCGACTGTAAAATATTTATGCTTAAAAAAGCTAAAGAAATGATGGCCGAGTTTGGGGCATCATTTATCATAACGGGAGAAGTGCTCGGTGAGCGGCCGATGTCTCAGAGGCTCGATGCGCTTAACATCATTACAAGAGATTCCGGTTTAAAAGGTTTTCTGCTCAGACCCCTATCGGCAAAACTGCTCGAGCCTACAGTGCCGGAAAAAGACGGTGCTGTTGACAGAGAAAGGCTGCTTGCCATATCCGGCCGGTCGCGTAAGCCGCAATTTACCCTGGCCGAACAATATGGTATAAAACAATATCCGAACCCGGCAGGCGGGTGTCTTCTTACCGACCCCGGTTTTACGAAGAGGGTTAAAGACCTTATACAGCACAATGAACTCTCACCCCAGAATCTGAAGTTCCTGACGGTCGGACGTCACTTCAGGATATCTTCAGCGGCTAAGCTGGCTGTGGGAAGAGACCAGGATGAGAATGAGGCGCTTCAGGAGATGGCAGGAAAGACAGATATCATGTTTAAGTTAAAAGATTACCAGGGACCTCTGGCGGTTTTGCGTGGTGGTGGCGATGAAAATACCATTGCCCTGGCCGCAGGCGTCGCGGCGTATCATACAAAGTTCAGGAACGAACCATTACTGAACGTCTATTATTGGCAGGCGGGTTCGGCGGATAAAAAGACTATCTCTGTAAAACCTGCTACAATCGAGGATGTTGAACGCTTAAGACTGTGAGAACAGCCTTGACAGCATAAGTTTGGTGTATGGTGCGAGGGTTTTTTATCTATGAGCAAATTAAAAGAGCATAACTTATATCTCGTATTGAGTGGAGAATGCGGCAAAGGAAGGCCTGCGGCAGAAATCGCCAGGCTTGCGATTTCCGGCGGTGTGGATATATTGCAGATGAGGGAGAAGACCCTCCCACGCAGCGAACTTAAAGAGTTGGGCTCAGAGCTTCGTAAAATATGTTACGGAAGCAGAGTTAAATTTATAGTTAATGATGACCCTGTGCTTGCCGGCGAGCTCAATGCGGATGGCGTTCATCTGGGCCAGGATGATCTAAAAAAATATAGTCTGGAAGATACGCGGAAACTGCTCGGGACAGATAAAATAGTGGGCATCTCTACGCATTCGCTGGAGCAATTTAAAGAAGCAAATGAAAGCGATATCGATTACATAGCATTCGGACCGGTATTCCCGACGAAGACCAAAGATTATTTTATCGGCACAGAAGACGTAGAAGAAGTATTAAGGCTCGCTAAGAAGCCCATCGTTTTTATCGGCGGCATAAATCTTGATAATATGGACATCCTTCTGGGAAAAGGGGCTAAAAATATTGCGCTCATAAGGGCGATATTGGAAGCTCCGGATATAGAAAAAGCGGCGGCGGATTTTAAAAAGAAATTGGTTTAGGAGACAGATGTGAATATAAAAATAAACGGTAAAGAAGAAACGGTAAGCGGGATAAAAACCATTCTGGAGCTGATAAACGATAAAAAACTTATTCCTGAGCATATAGTTGTGGAACAGAATTTTAAGATAGTTCCGAAAGAAGAGTGGGCCAGAACTGTTTTAAACGAAGACGATAAGATCGAAATTGTAAGTTTCGTGGGAGGCGGATAAAATGGAAGATATTTTAACTATCGGCGGCAGGGAAATAAAAAACCGTCTTTTTATAGGGACGGGTAAATTTTCAAGTTATGAGACGATGAAGCGTTCACTCGAAGAAAGCGACGTCGACATTGTGACTGTGGCGCTGCGCAGAGTCGATATTGAATCAAAAACAGAAAACGTTCTTAACTACATACCAAAAAAATGCATTCTTGTTCCGAATACTTCGGGTGCCCGGGATGCGGATGAGGCTGTCAGGATAGCGCGGCTTGCAAAGGCTGCCGGCTGCGGCAACTGGGTGAAAGTAGAAATAATCAGGGATAATAAATATCTTTTACCGGACAATCTCGAGACCGTAAAAGCGACCGAAGTGCTGGCTAAAGAAGGTTTTATAGTGCTGCCGTATATGTGTCCGGATCTTTCTATGGCGCGAAGGTTAGTGGATGTGGGCGCTTCCGCAGTCATGCCGTTAGGGGCTCCCATAGGATCGAATCGCGGCATAAAGACTAAAGAACTCGTTGAGATACTGATAAGCGAAATAAAAATACCTGTAATAGTTGACGCGGGGCTGGGCGCGCCTTCAAGTGCATGTGAATGTATGGAGATGGGATGCGCAGCTGTTTTGGTAAATACTGCGATCGCCGTTGCGGAAGATCCGGCAGCTATGGCAAAGGCTTTTGCGGATGCTGTGAGCGCAGGAAGGCTTGCACATCTTGCAGGTATGCCGCACAGTACGGTAGGGGCGAAGCCATCATCGCCGTTGACGGGATTTCTGAGAGACGTATGAGTTTTTACGAAACATATTCCAAATATAAAAATATTCCGGATATTTGTAAGTCAGCTTCTGCCAAAGATGTTGAGAAAACCCTATCAGTGCGGGATCTGGGCATTGAACATCTTGCCGTTTTGTTATCACCTGCCGCAGGGGCGTATCTTGAAGAGATGGCTTTAAGGGCTCATGAAACTACGCTGCGGTATTTCGGCAGGACGATCCAGCTTTACACACCTCTTTACATATCAAACTATTGTGAAAACAGATGTGTCTATTGCGGGTTCAGCGCTAAAAATAAGATCGTCAGGAAGAAGCTTAGCCTTGAAGAAGTGGAGAGCGAAGCCCGCTTTATAAGTAAGACCGGTCTTAAGCATATTCTGGTTCTGACGGGTGAATCTAAAATAGCAAGCCCTATTTCCTATATAAAGGAATGCGTTGGGGTGCTGAAGAAATATTTCAGCTCGATATCGGTAGAGATATACGCACTTAATGAAAGCGAATACAGAGAGCTCGTTTCGGCAGGCGTGGACGGCCTGACCATATATCAGGAAACTTACAACGAAGAGGTTTACAGCACGATGCATCCGGCAGGTCCGAAGCGCGATTATGCTTTTAGGCTGGATGCTCCCGATCGTGGGGCCAGAAGCGGGATGAGAAATGTGAATATAGGAGCCCTGCTTGGGCTGAATGACTGGCGGGCGGAGGCGTTCTGCCTCGGCCTTCACGCAAAGTATCTGCAGGATAATTTTCCCGACGTAGATATAGGAGCTTCGTTTCCAAGACTAAGGCCTCATGCAGGCGCTTTTACTCCCGCATGTGTAGTGGATGATAAATCGCTGGTCCAGATAATAATGGCGCTGCGATTATTCTTGCCGAGGCTGGGGATATCTGTTTCGACGCGCGAGAGTCCGGAATTCCGAGATAATCTTATTTCATTGGGAGTTACGCGCATGTCAGCCGGCTCTTCCACTTATGTAGGGGGCCACACGACGAACATAGGCACCGGAGACGATAAGCCGCAGTTTGAAATATCGGATAAAAGGAATGTTGCGGAAATGATGTCCGTCCTGGAACGGCGAGGCTATCAGCCGGTATTAAAAGATTGGCTTAATATATGAACGCATTTTATGAAAATCTTAAACTTAAGCTGGGCGTGGATAATTTTAAAAAGATCCAGCATGTGCGTATAGGTATCGCAGGATTAGGAGGCCTGGGGTCTAATTGCGCAGCATCGCTTGTCAGGGCAGGTTTTGTAAAATTTACTCTGGTGGATTTTGACGTTATTGATCATTCCAACCTGGACAGGCAATTCTATTTCTCCGACCAGGTCGGGCAGGATAAAACATCCGCACTTGTTGCAAATCTCCGAAGGATAAATCCCGATATAGATATAAAGGCCATAAAGATAAAGGTCGACAAAAGTAATATTGAGGAGCTGTTTAAGGATTGTTCTATAGTGGCCGAATGTTTCGATAAGGCGGAGAATAAAAGCATGCTTGCAGGCGAGCTTATTAAATTAAGTAAATTTACCGTCTCTGTTTCAGGCGTCGGCGGTGTAGGTGCAAGTGATGACATAAAGATCAGCCGGATAAAAGAGAATTTCGTGCTGATAGGCGACCTTAAATCGGACATCTCGTCAAAGCCCGCAATTTCTCCCAGAGTGAACATAGCTGCAGCTAAGCAGGCCGATGTCATACTGGAGCATGTTCTGAAAGGGTAATTTTTTTATTGTAATCGTAAACCAAATATAATAATATAGTTTACAATGAAAATAGAACATAAAGAGCTGAAAAAACTTCTTAAACTTCCGATAGCGGAACTTATAAAGATAGCTGACAGTGTGAGGGCTGAGGATTCCGGCACGCGTCTTGATATATGCACTATACTGAACGCTAAGTCCGGCTCCTGCTCCGAGGACTGCAAATTCTGCGCCCAATCATGCCGTCATGCCACAGGTATAGAAACCTATCCGCTGAAATCCAATAATGAAATATTTATGGCAGCCATTGCTGCAAAAAAGAACGGTGCAGAAAGATTTGGCATTGTTACAAGCGGTAATGTTCTTACAGATGCAGATCTGAATAGGATCGCCAAGTGCATAACCGAGATCAGAAATAAGATCGGTATTAAGGTATGTGGTTCATTGGGTAAGTTAGGCGTAGAAGAGCTGAAATTTTTGAAGCGATCCGGGATGAGCCGATACCATCATAATATAGAAACATCTCCGCGCTACTTCCGGAAGATCGTAACCACTCATACTTTCTCAGAAAGGATCGGGACTATAAAGGCAGCAAAGAAAGCAGGCCTTGAGGTTTGTTCGGGAGGGATCATCGGCCTGGGCGAGACATGGCAGGACAGGATAGACATGGCGATGGTTTTAAAAGAGCTCGACGTTGATTCTGTGCCGGTAAATATCCTGGTGCCTGTGGACGGGACACCTCTTGAGGGTGCCGACAACATTTCCTGTACAGACGCTATCAGGACTATTGCGATATTCAGGATCATATTAAAAGATAAATGCGTAAAGCTTGCTGCCGGCAGGGAAACTGTCCTGAAAGATTTTCAGGCCTCCGCATTCATGGCAGGCGCAAACGGTATGCTTATCGGCGGATACCTGACAGTGCGCGGCCGGGAAGTTTGCGAGGATCAAAAACTGATAAAAGAGATAAAGTCCGCATGGAAGAGATAAAAGAATTTTTAAAAACGAGGAGCGCTGAAGGGCTGCTCAGGAAATTGCGTCCTGCCAGCGGACGAAGATCCGGCCTTATACAGCTGGGCGGAAAAGAATACGTAGATTTTTCCTCGAACGATTATCTGGGCTTGTCAAACCACCCCGCTTTAATAGAAGCTGCGAAGGAAGCATCCGATAAATACGGTGTAGGCTCGTCAGGATCCCGCCTCTTAAGCGGAGATAATGATATTTATCATAAGCTCGAAGAGAAGACAGCAGAATTTAAAGGCAAAGAAAAAGCGCTCGTGTTTAATTCCGGTTATCAGGCAAACGTCGGCATATTGAGTGCCTTATACGGTGAGGGTGACGTTATATTTTCCGATAAACTTAATCACGCCAGTATAGTTGACGGGTTGATGCTCTCCGGCGTAAAATTTTTCAGGTTTAAACATAATGATAATGCGCACCTCGAGTCTCTTCTGGAAAAGGAGCGGTTTAAATTTAAGAGAGCGCTCATAATTACGGAAACCATATTCAGTATGGATGGCGACAGGCCGGATTTAAAAGGTCTTGTTGCGCTTAAAGAGAAATTTGACTGCGCTATCATGGTTGATGAAGCTCACGCCACAGGCATATTTGGTCCGAGGGGCTCCGGCATTGTAGAAGCAGAAGGTCTTACAGATAAAATAGATCTTATCATGGGAACATTCGGCAAGGCGCTGGGCAGTTTCGGAGCTTATCTTGCATCTTCGGGCGATGTCATAGATTACATGGTAAATAAATGCAGGAGTTTTATATATTCCACAGCGCTTCCCCCTGCCACCATTGCCTGCAACCTTGCCGGCATCGAGCTTGTTAAAAAAGAACCGCACAGAAGGCAGGAGCTTTTAAGATCGGCGGAATATTTACGCAATATTCTGAAAGAAAGAGGTTTCGATGTAAATGGGTCGAGCCAGATCATACCAGTTATCATTGGAGATAATAATAAAACCGTGAAGGCGGCAGAGGCTCTGCAGGCAAAGGGCTATTGGGTCCTTCCGATACGTCCGCCCACAGTCCCGCAGGGCGAGGCCCGATTAAGATTTTCTCTCAGTTTCGACCACAAAACGACTGTTTTAAAAAGGCTTGCCGATGACATCTCGCAAATCGGAATTTAAACTTACCGACAGAGGCTTTAAAGAAACGATATTGCTCATACCTGGATGGGCGACGGATCACAGGATCTTTGATACGCTCGACCTCGATTTCAATTATTTACTGCCTGTTCAGCTTTCTCCGGATGATTTTGAATCAGCTCTTGGGCAAACTTTAAACAAGATGGCTTTGGACAAAATATCGATTCTTGGCTGGTCTTTAGGCGGATATTTAGCCGCTGATTTTGCGTCAAATTATGCGGAACGTGTAAAAGATATTACTTTTGTCGGTATGCGCAGGAAATATGACCGGCAGGGCCTGGAAAACGTAAAAATATTTATCAGGAGGAACAAGGTTGCGTATCTGCACAAATTTTATAATGAATGTTTCACGGACGAAGAAATAAAAAAAAGATATATGGAAAGCCGGGGCCTTGATGAACTTATAGAGGGGCTGAATTATCTTGGACGCGCAGAGCTTGATAGCGCAAAGCTGAAAAATATCGCTGTAAGATTTATTCACGGCGGATGCGATAAAATAGCG
This sequence comes from Candidatus Omnitrophota bacterium, assembly GCA_041663425.1. Lineage (GTDB taxonomy): Bacteria > Omnitrophota > Gorgyraeia > 2-01-FULL-45-10 > 2-01-FULL-45-10 > FEN-1322. The sequence goes on along the minus strand of JBAYMS010000001.1, from coordinate 3,106 downwards.
CCGATAGAGGGCTTAAATGAATTGAAGGATGATTTCTCAGCCGCTGAATTTATTATTGTACCATGCGCTCTTCACGCCCCGTTCTTAAGAAATGATTTCAGGGATGTGTTTTATGGAAAATAGTATAAGCAAGACAACGATCTGTAATAATTTTTCGAGGAATGCCAATTACTACGATGATAATAATGACGTCCAGAATGAAGCTGCGCGGATGCTTATTAAAAGGCTGCCGGTGTGCAAGGCCGGAACGATCCTTGAGATAGGATGCGGGACCGGTAATTATACACAGCTTCTCAGAGATGCGTTCCGGAAAAGCAGGATAGAAGCGATAGACATTTCCGACGCGATGATTAAGCTGGCGGAAAAGAAATTGTCGGACGGGAATACTGTCTTTTGGACGGCGGACGCTGAGACGGCCGAGTTTAACAGAAAATTCGATCTCGTTACATCAAATGCCGTCTTTCATTGGCTCGGCGATCTCGAGAGCATGTCCGGGAAGCTTAAAGATCTGATCAAAGAAGACGGTGCCGTGACATTTTCCATATTTGGTCCGAAGACATTCCTTGAGCTTAAAAAGTCTATCATGGCCGTAGCCGGAAAAGATGTTCCGATGACAGCGGATAATTTCTACGACAAAGAAAAGATCGGTCTTATTTTCCGTAAGCATTTCAAAGATGTCCGGGTGACAGAGAGAATTATGACAGAAACATATCCTTCGCTCACAGATTTATTAAGGAAGGTGAAATATTCCGGCACTCGCGGACGGGGCGCAGGGTTGGGAAAGTTATGGAGCCCCGGCTTTATTAAAAAGATAGAGAATAAATATATGGAATGTTTCGGAACAGTTGAAGCAACTTACCAGATATTTTTTTGTGAGGCATTCAGATGAAGGCCATATTCATAGCAGGGACGGATACAGGTGCAGGCAAGACTGTGATGACGAAGCTCGTCGCACAGTATTTATCAGCGCTCGGGCACAGGGTAGCGGTTCAGAAATGGGTTGAGACCGGGGTTATGAAAAGTTCAGCGGTATTTTCTTTTAAACTGCCGGCTTCTCCGCATCTTGCCGCAAAGCGCGAAGGCAAAAAGATAAACATAGCAAAGATAAAATCGGAATTTAAAAAACTGGCGCGGAATTTTGATGTCGTAGTTGTGGAAGGCACCGGCGGGCTCATGGTGCCGGTTACAGAAAAGGTTCTTCTGATTGATATAGTCAAAGAGCTTAAGATTCCGGTCCTGCTCGTATCTGCTAATAGGCTTGGCACGATAAATCACACCCTTTTAAGTCTTGAAGCATTAAAGGTAAGGAAAATGAAAGTCCTGGGCGTGGTATTTAACAGCATTTCACCTAAGGAAAATAAACTTATATTAAAAGATAATCCGGAGATCGTGAAAAAATTTATACGGAAAGTGCCTATATGGATAAATGGCTGGAAAAAGACTTAAAATATAACTGGCATCCTTATACACAGATGAAGGACTGTGAAAATTTCCCGCCCATCTTCATCGAGAAGGCGAAAGGGCTGAAGCTCTACGACGCACACGGTAACTTTTATTACGACACAATATCGAGCTGGTGGTGCAATGTCCATGGCCACAATCATCCCAGGATAGCCGAAGCTATCAGGAAGCAGCTGAAGGCCATAGACCATATCATGTTCGCCGGATTTACTCACAAGAATGCGATACTTTTAGCCGAACGGTTAATATCTATTGCGCCGGAAAATTTAAAAAGAGTCTTCTTCTCCGACAACGGCTCGACTGCGGTCGAGACGGCCCTTAAAATCTCTTTTCAGTATTGGCACAATATAGGGCAAAAGGAAAAAACGAAATTTGTTGCCCTCGACGCCGGGTATCATGGCGACACTATAGGCGCTATGTCAGTCGGGGGATTAAGTATTTTTAATGAAACATTCTCACCTCTCCTTTTCGATACGTTCAGGGCGCCATCGCCTTATTGTTACCGCTGTCCGATGAAAAAAGACAAGGCCAGCTGTAATATCGAATGCGCGGACGGTCTGGAAAAAATACTGAAAAAATATTCTGACGAAATATCTGCGGTCATTCTTGAACCATTGGTAATGGCAGCGGGCGGTATGATCATATATCCGGAAGAATATCTGGCAAAGGCTGCCGGGCTTGCCAAAAAGTATCATGTCCATCTTATATTAGACGAAGTAGCTACCGGGTTCGGGCGAACTGGAAAAATGTTTGCCTGTGAACATGCAGACGTAAGGCCTGATTTCATGTGCCTTTCAAAGGGCATAACCTCAGGGACTTTGCCTTTAGGTGTAACGATGACCACGGAAAAGATATATAAGGCTTTTTACGCCGAATATCAAAAGAAGAAGACCTTTTATCACGGACATACGTATACGGCAAATCCTGTGGTTTGTGCCGCGGCACTGGCAAGCCTTGATATATTTAAAGAAGAAGGAACCCTCGGCAAAGTAAAAGAGACCGCAAAATTATTACAAGAGGGCCTGGAGAGGTTCCGCAAGTTTCCGATAGCCGGAGATGTCAGGCAAATCGGCTTAATAGGTGCTATAGAACTGGTCAGGGATAAAAAGAAAAAAGAATCTTTCGGTTTTGAAGAGAGGATAGGGCTCAACATCTATAAAGAAGGGTTAAAAAGAAAACTTGTCCTTCGGCCATTGGGCAATATTGCGTATCTATTCCTTCCACTATCCGTCGGAGAGTCCGACCTGGACTACATCCTATCCAACACCTGCCAAATACTGGAAAAAATTAAACTATAAAAAAATAGTTGACAAAAATAACCATTATTGTATAATCACTACTAAGTTAATCATATTTATTGGGATTATCAATCAGGAGACATTATGGCCAGAATATTTCCAGACATAACAAAAACGGTGGGCAACACTCCTTTGGTAATGATAAATAAACTCACCAAAGGCTTAAATGCATCGGTTTTGGCTAAGCTTGAATTTTTTAATCCATTATCCAGCGTAAAAGACAGAATTGGCGTGGCCATGATAGAGGACGCCGAGCGGCGCGGGGCTTTAAAGAAAGACTCTGTTATTATAGAGCCTACATCGGGCAATACCGGAATAGCCCTTGCGTTTGTATGTGCTGCAAAAGG